>NZ_JAVIWQ010000002.1:2414531-2716347 GCF_034313965.1 Herbaspirillum sp. RTI4 | reverse complement strand
ACGGCGGATACCTCGCTCATGGCGATTCATCGCACCTTGACCGAGTTGCTGGTGGCGTTTCCGCTATACCGCACTTATGCGGACGTCCATGGCCGCGATGCGGTCGATCAGTGCGTGATGGACGCGGCAGTCAAGCGGGCGGCTGCGCGCATTTTGCCGGTGGATCAGCCGGTGCTGGCCTTGCTGGAGCAATGGCTGGGGGGGCGGCACCGAGCGATATCGAGGACAAGCATAGCGCCGATTTGCGCTGGCGGGCGATGACACGTTTTCAGCAACTGACACCGCCGCTGGCAGCGAAGTCTTCCGAAGACACGGTGTTTTATCGGTATGGGCGTTTGCTGTCGCGCAATGAAGTCGGCTCCGATCCGGCGCAACTGGCGCTGTCGGTCGAGGCTTTCCATGCGCAGGCCAGCCAACGTCAGATGCGGCTGCCGCAGACCATGCTGACTACCGCGACGCATGACCACAAGCGCGGCGAAGATGCCCGCATGCGGCTGGCGGTATTGAGTCAGATTCCCGAGAGCTGGCATGCGCAATGGCAGTGCTGGCGGCTGTTGAATGCGGTGCATACGCGTCCCTTTGGCGATGTGGACGGGATTTCCGCTACCGATGAAATGATGCTGTATCAGACCTTGATCGGCGCATGGCCCATCGGTCTGGACGCCAGCGATCACGCCGGGGTTGCTGCACTATGCGAGCGGGTGGCGCAATGGCAGCAGAAAGCCTTGCGCGAAGCCAAGCAGCAATCGTCCTGGATGCAGCCCGATCTGGCGTATGAAGCGGCCTGTCAACATTTTCTGGAAGCGATTTTAGAAGTGCATCCGGAGAATGTATTTCTGGCCGGACTGAGTGCCTTCGTGGAGGAAATTGCATCTGCGGGCGCGCTCAATAGTTTGTCTCAGACCTTGTTGCGACTGTGTTCGCCGGGTGTACCGGATTTATATCAGGGTACGGAGTGGTGGGATGTCAGTCTGGTCGATCCCGACAACCGGCGGCCAGTCGATTTTGCGGCGCGGCAGCGCAGCTTGCAGGAGCGACAGGGGCAAGTGATGACTTTACGCGGCTGGCGCGAGGGTTTCTGCAAGCAGCAATTAATTGCGGCGGCCTTGCTTTATCGGCAGCAGATGCCGTCCTTGTTTGCGCAGGGAGAATACCTGCCGCTGACCGTGGTGGGGCCGATGGCGCGGCATGCGCTGGGCTTCATTCGACGGCAGGGCGAGGCGGCGGCGCTGGTGGTGGTTTCGCGTTTTTCGGCTGGGTTGGTGCTGGAGGGACCCATGTCGGCCGACGACGTCATGCCGCTGATTCCGCCGACGCAGTGGGGCAACAGCGCTTTGCTCTTGCCAGCCGCACTGCACGGGGCAGGGAGCTGGCGTAGCGTACTGACTCAGAGTGGATTACCGATGGCGGGAGGGGATCGATTGCCTCTGAGCGAGGTCTTTGCCACGCTGCCGGTCAATTTACTGCGATTCGATCTTGCGTGAATCTCAGCAATCCTTACGGACGTTGCGCCTGCAGCATGCTGTCGATGAAACGCAGTTTTTCAATCACTTTCGGCGACAGCATGAAGGGGTAGGAGTCGGCCACGCCGACGCTGCGGCTGAGGCTGTTGAGGACATAGGTCAGCGCCAGCCAGTTTTTTATCAGATTGTCGAAAGCAACATCGGCTACCAGCGGTGCGTTGACAGCGGCGGCGAGGTCGAGCCGGGGTTCGGTATTTTTTTGCGGCGTGGCGGATAAACCGCAGGCTTGCGAGGTTTCCAGCGTATCGATCATGTGCAGGTAATGCGCCCAGGACTCGGCCCAGTCTTCCCACGGATGGGAGCCGGCATAACTGCTGATGAAGTTCTGATTCCAGTCGACGGCCGGGCCGTTGGCGTAATGCGCTTCCAGCGCTTGCTGATAATCGAGCCGTTCGTCGCCGAACAAGGTGCGAAATCCGGCTTCCCAATGGGTGCCGGCAATCAGTCGGTCGAAATAATAGTGGCCGCTTTCATGCCGGAAGTGGCCGAGCAGCGTGCGGTAGGGTTCATGCATTTGCTCTCGGGTGCGCTCGCGGACGACCGGATTGGCTTCGGCGATATTGAGCGTAATGAGGCCGTCGGCATGGCCGGTCAGTACCGGTTCGCCGCCGGGGACGCTGTCGAGGAATTCGAAAGCGAGGCCGCGCACGGGGTCGTCGGCCTTGGAAGGCGGAAACAGATTGAGTTCGGCCAGCGTGTAGAGCAGGCGGCGTTTGGCCGATTCCAGTCGCTCCCAATAGACCCGGTTGTTGGAATTGGTGAGCTCCGGAATGATTTGCGTGAGCTGGCAGGAGGCGCACAGCTCATGGGGTGAGTCGGCGTCCAGCATCCAGTTGCAGACCTGCATTTCGGTGTAGTTTTTGCATTGCTTGTACTTTTTTCCGGCGTTGGCAGGATTGATGCCGCGCCAGATTCCCGCTTCGATTGCGGCTTCGTAGGCATTGACCAGCATCAGATCGGGCTGGTAGCCCAGCATGCTGCCGCAGTTTTCGCAGACTACATTTTCAAAAAAGACATGCTGGCCGCAAGTGTCGCAGTGGAAGGTTTTCATGAGCGGGAGTTTTCTCCCGATAAGCGGGGATTGTTTCTGAATTTGGTTGCACAGCAGGATTATTCCAGGCTTCAGGGATAATACCTTTTTTTATCCTATTCTTTCTGAAATGGACGTCATGGTATGAGCAGCATTCATGAACACGCAGGCAAACTGGCAGACCCTTCGGCGCTGGTAGATATTTCTGAACTGATCACGGCTTACTTCACTTTGCAGCCAGAGCCGGATCAGCCTACGCAACAGGTGGCTTTCGGTACGTCCGGCCATCGTGGCATGGCGCTGCAGCGCAGCTTCAATGAGTGGCATGTGCTGGCCATGACGCAAGCGCTTTGCGATTACCGCGTGCAGCAGCATATCGACGGGCCTTTGTTTGTGGGGATTGATACGCACGCGCTGTCGACGCCGGCATTTGCCAGCACGATGGAAGTGCTGGCGGCCAATGGGGTGACGACCATGATTCCGGCGGGCAAGCAATACACGCCGACACCGGCGGTGTCGCACGCCATCCTGTGCCATAACCGTGGCCGCGCGCCGGGTGCCAGCGGCGCGGCCGACGGGGTGGTGATTACCCCTTCGCACAATCCGCCGGACAACGGCGGTTACAAATACAACTCGCCCAATGGTGGCCCGGCCGATACGGTGGTCACGCGCTGGATAGAGCAGCGCGCCAATGAGTATCTGGAAAAGCGTCTGGCGGGTGTGCGCCGCATCAGCTTTGATGGCGCGCTGCGCGCCGCGACGACGCATCATTACGATTTTCTGGGGCGCTATGTCGATGATCTGGAAGCGGTGATCGACATGGAAGTGATTCGTTCTTCCGGCATTGTGCTGGGCGTGGATCCGCTCGGCGGCGCTGGCGTGGCGTATTGGGAGCGCATCGCGGATCAGTACCGTCTGCATCTGGATGTGGTCAATCGGGTGGTGGATGCCACTTTCCGCTTTGTGCCGCAGGATTGGGACGGGCAAATCCGCATGGACCCGTCTTCGCCTTACGCCATGTCGGGCCTGATCGGAATGAAGTCGCGTTTTGATGTGTCTTTTGCGTGCGACGCCGACCATGATCGTCATGGCATTGTGGCCAAGAGCAGCGGCTTGCTGCCGTCGAATAATTATCTGGCGGTGGCGATCGACTATCTGTTTCGTCATCGGCCTGACTGGCGCTCCGATGCCGGTATCGGCAAGACACTGGTCAGCAGCCAGCTGATTGATCGTGTTGCCGCCCGGCTGGGCCGGCCGCTGGTGGAAACGCCGGTCGGGTTTAAATGGTTTGTCGATGGTCTGCACGATGGCAGCCTGGGATTCGGCGGCGAAGAAAGTGCTGGCGCGTGTTTCCTGCGTAAGGACGGACAGGCATGGAGTACCGATAAGGACGGCATCACGGCGGCGTTGCTGTCGGCAGAAATGACGGCGCGCACCGGTCGCGATCCGGGCGAGACCTATCTGGAACTGACGCAGCAACTCGGCACGCCTTTTAATGGTCGGGTGGATGCGCCAGCGACGCCGGCGCAAAAGAAAATTCTGTCGAAATTGTCGCCGCAAGATGTGGATTCGACCGAGCTGGCAGGCGAAAAGATAGAACGCATTCTGACGACCGCACCGGCCAATCAGGTGCCGTTCGGCGGTTTGAAAATAGAAACGGCCAACGGCTGGTTCGCTGCCCGGCCTTCCGGCACGGAAAATATTTATAAGATTTACGCTGAAAGTTTCCGCGATCAGGCGCATCTCGACAAAATTTTTGAGCAGGCGCAACACATCGTAACGACCACGCTCAAGCGGCAGGACTGAGAGGGGACTTCCCGCATTCCTACATGACTTGTAGTCGATAGCCCCTTATGTACTTACTGCCAATGTCGTACATTGTTGTGGGCAGACAATAGGCTTTTTGCTATTGCGGCCCTTTGCTCTGTACACTGGGTAGCGACAGCCAGTAATGAGGGCGATTTGTTGGTTAATCCTTTTAGGGGGAAAAATGATGAGAGTGGATATTTACAAGCGTGCAGAAAGTGGCAACTTATATTCTTACCTGGCCGTGCCGGAAGAAAAACCATTGCCGCAGGAAGTGACGAGCACGGATTGGGTACCGGTTGAAAAGAAGGTCGATATCACCGATGCCAAACGGCCTAAATATACCTTGAGCCCTGCCGATCTGATTATCCAGATTCAGCAAAAAGGCTATGCCATCACGCGCTTGCAGGATCAGTCTCCGCATTAAACCCTTGCCGATATCGACGTGTTGTCCGGTATCGGCAAATCGATGAGTAAGGATTTTCACTGAGGAGTTGTCGTATGCACCGTCCCGAAGAAATGCCTCCCATCGAAACCCCGCCGCTGGAACCCGCCCAGCAGGAATTGCCGATTCCGCATCAGAATCCGGTCTGAGCGATTCTTTCCGGTCCCGGTGCAGCGTGCTGGAACCGGGGGTTGTCGCTGTAGCGCCGGCAATCGTTTGTCGCCATGAAAGCCACGTCATGAACGATCTATTCCACACCCCTCAGGACTCGCCGCAGTCGCCGCTGATGCCGCCTGCGCCGCCTGTCTTGCCCGATGCCCCCGTGCCGCTGGAGGAGCCGCCGGAGCTGGTGCCGGAGCCTATCCCCGAAGAAGAACCTGTGCCGCCGCTCAAGACTAATTTATGAGTGAAACTGGCGCAATCCTTCCAGATCCAGAATCGTGATGCTGCCGTAATCGACGCGCAGCAAACCGGCGCGTTCCAGTACCTGCAACGCCTGATTGGCCCGCTGGCGTGAAGCGCCGGACAGATTGCCGATTTCTTCCTGCGACACCTGCAATTCCAGTCCTATACCGGGATTGAGATGCGGATTGAACAGTGCTGCCAGGCAACGCGCCACGCGGGCGTCCGGTTCCAGCATGCGGTCGTATTCGACTAATGAAATGAACATGCCCAGGCGTTCGTTGAGCTGCGTCACCATGAAGCGGTTGAAGCCGATACTGGTTTCCAGCAGCCACAAATAAGTCGCCTTCGGCATGAACAGCAACTGACTGTCGCGCAGCGCCACCACATCGTATTTGCGCGGCTCATCCTTGAGCAGCGAACCTTCTCCCAACCAACCGCCGGTCGCCATACCAGCGAAAGACACCGGCTTTCCTTCCGGCGACACGCTGCTCATTTTCAGCAGGCCTTCATGCACGCCTATCCAGTGCGTCACCGCATCGCCTTTGCGACAGACAAAATGCCCGGAAGGAATCAGGCGCGTGACGACCTCACCTTGCACGCGGGCAAGTTGCGCGGCGTCAAGTGCAGGAGCCCATAAGGTTTTGGCCAGCATCTGCGCAATATCAGGGGCGGGGGAGGAAGTGAAGTCGGTAGCTAAGGTCATATGATGCGTCGCAATATCGAAAGGTCGGGCAATTGTCCGTCAAATGACAACCCGAGGGAGCGCCACCGACTACTATCATCCCATAAAAGCAGACGGCCACGACGCAGAAGCGTAAGTGGAACGTAAGTAAGTCGGCCCAGACTGGGTCCATAAAATAAAAGGTGGGGACGATGGTGGAGACAACACGACGTCCAGAAGCGGAGACATTGCCACGTCTGCTTCTGTTGCATGGACAAACGCGGCCGCAGCGGCCGGCGTTTCGCGAAAAAAATCTGGGCATCTGGCAAACCACCAGCTGGGAACAAGTGGTGGCGGAAGTCCGTGCGTTTGCCTGCGGTCTGGCGGCGCTGGGATTTCAGCGCGGCATGCATCTGGCCATCATCGGCAACAATTGCCCGCGACTGTATTGGGCCATGTCGGCCGCGCAATGTCTGGGTGGCACGCCGGTGCCTTTGTATCAGGACGCTCCGGCAGCGGATATGGCCTATGTGCTGGCCGATGCCGAAGTCGAGTTCGTGATTGCCGAAGATCAGGAGCAGGTCGACAAGGTATTTGAAATCCGCGAAAATCTGCCGCGCATCGCGCACATCATTTACGACGACGAACGCGGCATGCGCAATTACGACCAGCCCGCATTGCAGTCGTTTGCCGCCATCCAGGAGCTGGGCCGCGTCTACGACCACGATCATCCGGGCTTTTTCGAGCGGGAAATTGCCGCCGGTCATCCTGACGAAATTGCCGTCATTCTCTACACCTCCGGCACTACCGGCAAGCCCAAGGGCGTTTGCCATACCCACGCGGCCATGATTGCCACCGGGAAAACACTGGTCGCTTTCGATCACTTGAATGAACGCGACGATGTGCTGTGCTACTTGCCACTGGCCTGGGTCGGCGATTTTTTGTACTCCTTTACCCAAGCGCACATCGCCGGGTTTTGCCTGAACTGCCCGGAGTCGCCCAATACCGTCACCAGCGATCTGCGCGAAATCGGCCCGACTTATTATTTCGCGCCGCCGCGCATCTACGAAAATATTCTGACGCAAGTGATGATCCGCATCGAAGACGCCGGCTGGATCAAGCGTCATCTGTTTCACACCTGCATGCGGATTGCGCGACGCAGCGGCATTGCCATTCTTGACCGCAAACCGGGCGTCCCCTTTACTGACCGCATCCTGTATGCGATCGGTGAGTTATTGATTTACGGGCCGCTGAAAAATGTACTGGGCATGTCGCGTCTGCGCGTGGCTTACACCGGCGGCGAAGCGATCGGCCCCGATCTGTTCGACTTCTACCGTTCACTCGGCATCAATCTCAAGCAGCTCTACGGCATGACAGAAACCTGCGTCACAGTCTGCATGCAGCCTTCCGGCGACGTCAAACTCGACAGCGTTGGCCGTCCTATGCAGGGCGTCGAAGTGCGCATCGACGCCAGCGGCGAAGTGCTGGTGCGTTCTCCCGGTCTGATGCAGGGCTATTTCAAACGGCCCGATGCCACCGCCGAAGCAATCGATCAGGAGGGTTATTTCCACACCGGCGACGCTGGCTTCTTCGATAGCGAAGGGCATCTCAAAATCATCGACCGCGCCAAGGATGTCGGCAAGATGGCTGGTGGCGCGATGTTTGCGCCCAAGTACATCGAAAACAAATTGAAATTTTTCCCCTTCATCAAGGAGGCAGTGGCTTTCGGCAATAACCGGGAACGCTGCACCGCCTTCATCAATATCGATCTGGATGCCGTTGGCAACTGGGCCGAGCGGCGCGGTCTGGCGTATAGCGGTTACACCGATCTGGCGGCGCATCAGAGCGTGTATGCGCTGGTCTGCGAGTGTATGGAAAAGGTCAATGCCGATCTGGCGCGCGACCCCTTGCTGGCCGATTCGCAAATCCACCGTTTTCTGATTCTGCACAAGGAACTCGATCCCGACGACGATGAACTGACCCGCACCCGCAAGGTGCGCCGTGGTTTCATCGCTGAAAAATACGCCGTCCTCATCGACGCTCTGCATAGCGACAAAACAGAGCAATACATCGAGACTCAAGTGAAATTTGAAGATGGCCGGCAAGGCATGATTTCGGCCACCCTGCGGATTTCCGAAGCACGCACTTTTGCCAATTTGTCCAACGCTGCATGAGTGCCAATATGAATGCCACTATGAAACGACATGTGAACGAGGAGCTGCTGCCTCCCGCCGGCGAAGCCGTCGCCCCTGCCGAGCCGGACGTCGCCGCGCCAGACGCCCGACGCAGCACCGGCGAAGTCATCCTGGACATGCAAAATATTTCCCTTTCGTTTGGCGGCGTCAACGCTTTGACCGATATTTCTTTCGATGTGCGGGAGCATGAAATCCGCGCCATCATCGGGCCTAATGGCGCGGGGAAAAGCTCAATGATCAATGTCATCAACGGCATTTATCATCCGCAACAAGGCCGCATCCTGTTTCACGGGCAGGAACGGCGCGGCATGCGGCCAAGCCAGATTGCGCGACAGGGCATTGCGCGTACCTTTCAAAATATCGCCTTGTTCAAAGGCATGACCGTACTCGACAACATCATGACCGGGCGCAATACCAAGATGCGCAGCGGTGTGCTGGCCAATGCCCTCTGGTGGGGCCGGGCGCGCAACGAAGAATTCGAACATCGGCGCAAAGTCGAGGAAGTGATCGACTTTCTGGAAATCCAACACATCCGTAAAACTCCGGTCGGCCGCTTGCCTTACGGTTTACAAAAACGGGTGGAGCTGGCGCGGGCGCTGGCGGCCGAACCTTCGGTGCTGCTGCTGGACGAGCCCATGGCCGGCATGAATGTGGAAGAAAAACAGGACATGTGCCGCTTCGTGCTGGACGTCAATCAGCAGTTCGGCACCACCATCGTCCTGATCGAGCATGACATGGGCGTGGTGATGGATATTTCGGATCGGGTCGTGGTGCTGGATTACGGCAAAAAGATTGGCGATGGCACGCCCGAGGAAGTGATGCAAAACCCGGAAGTGATCAAGGCTTATCTCGGTACTTCCCATTAAAAAATTCCGAAGTTAATTTGTTCGATAGCGGGGCCACGTACGCGCCGCTACATTTTCTCAAAGCGTCACGGAGACCAGTA
Source organism: Herbaspirillum sp. RTI4 (assembly GCF_034313965.1). Taxonomy (NCBI): domain Bacteria; kingdom Pseudomonadati; phylum Pseudomonadota; class Betaproteobacteria; order Burkholderiales; family Oxalobacteraceae; genus Herbaspirillum; species Herbaspirillum sp. RTI4. The sequence goes on along the minus strand of NZ_JAVIWQ010000002.1, from coordinate 2,707,336 downwards.
TGCAATTCTTTTTTGAAGTGGCGATCAGCGGTTTGTTGTCCGGGCTGATGTATTCGCTGGTGGCGCTGGGTTTCGTCCTGATTTACAAGGCATCCGGCGTATTCAATTTCGCACAGGGCGCGATGGTGTATTTCGCTGCGCTGGCAGTGGTCGGACTGATGGATCAGGGTCTGCCAATGTGGGCCGCCATCATCGGCGCATTTGTGATTATGCTGATACTGGGATTGGCGACCGAACGCTTCGTTTTGCGCAAGCTGGTCAATCAGCCGGCCATTACCTTGTTCATGGCGACTATCGGACTCTCATTTTTCCTGGAAGGCTTGGGGCCTCTGCTGTTTGGCGGCGAAGTGCGCGCTATCAATCTGGGCATCGTGGATGAGCCGATTGCCGCCATCATGGACGGCATTGGTATCGGCATCTCCAAATTCGATTTGTTCGCCTCCGGCATGGTGGCGGCGCTGGTGTTGCTGCTGGCCTTGTTCTTCCAGAAAACCAAGGTCGGACGCGCTTTGCGCGCCGTGGCCGACGATCATCAGGCGGCTTTGTCGCTCGGCATTCCCTTGCAACATATCTGGGCCGTGGTGTGGGGTGTCGCCGGATTTGTCGCGCTGGTAGCGGGATTGTTGTGGGGCTCGCGCAACGGGGTGCAGTTTGCTCTGACCATGACGGCGCTGAAGGCTTTGCCGGTATTGATACTGGGGGGCTTTACCTCGATTCCCGGTGCGATTGTCGGTGGTCTGATTATTGGCGCGTCGGAAAAACTGGCCGAGATTTATATTCCGCCGGTGCTGCAAGACCTGTTCGGCGGCAACTTCGGCGGTATTGAGGGCTGGTTTCCTTATGTGTTCGCGCTGCTGTTTTTGCTGGTGCGGCCAGAGGGCTTGTTCGGCGAGCGACACATTGATCGGGTCTGAGGCAGCGTTCGTCAACGCCACCCCAGCCTCAACCCAGTCTCAACCCAGCCTCACCCCAGCGTAAGCACAACGATCCGGGTCAACCGGACGCAGAGAATTCATTCACGGAGACACACATGCTGTATCGCGAAGCAGGGCAGTTCAAGACATCGTATGGGGCCGACAGCCAGATTTTCCCGATCCGGCAAGATCGTATCGGCATGGCCTTATTGCTGGCAGTGGCCTTCATCGTGGTGCCGCTGACCGGCAGCGAATACTGGTTCTCTGCGATTCTGATTCCCTTCCTGGTGTTTGCGCTGGCGGCGATGGGTTTGAATGTCCTCACTGGATATGCGGGTCAGTTGTCGCTGGGCTCGGCAGCGTTCATGGCTGTAGGCGCGTATGCGGCGTACAACTTCCAGTTGCGCATCGAAGGGATACCTCTGGTGCTGAGTTTCATTCTGGCGGGTTGTTGTGCGGCGGCAGTCGGTGTGTTGTTCGGTTTGCCATCGCTGCGGATCAAGGGCTTTTATCTGGCGGTGGCGACGCTGGCGGCGCAGTTCTTCGTGGTGTGGGTATTGACCAAATTTGCCTGGTTTTCCAACGATAGTTCGTCGGGCGTCATCAGCACACCGAAAATGGATTTCTTCGGTATCGCGATTAATTCGCCAGTCAAAAAATATGTATTCGTGCTGGGAATCGTGTGCGTGATGGCATGGCTGGCCAAGAACATGGCGCGCTCGTCCACCGGCCGGGCTTGGATGGCGGTGCGCGACATGGACGTGGCCGCCGAGGTGATCGGCATTCCTCTGATGAAAACCAAACTGCTGGCATTTGCGGTCAGCTCGTTTTATTGCGGTGTGGCCGGTGCGCTGTATGCGTTTTGCTATCTGGGTTCGGTCGAGCCGGATGGTTTTTCGCTGGATTTGTCGTTCCGTATTCTGTTCATGGTCATCATCGGCGGCGTCGGCAGCATTCTCGGCTCCTTCCTTGGCTCGGCCTTTATTTTGCTGTTGCCAATTTTTCTGGATCAGGTTTTGCCGCCGCTGGCTGCGCTGCTGCATCTGCCGTTCACCAACGCCTCGGTATCGCATATTCAATTGATGATTTTCGGCGGGCTGATCATTTTCTTCCTGATCGTGGAACCACATGGTTTGGCGCGCTTGTGGCAGATCACCAAGGAAAAGCTGCGGCTGTGGCCTTTCCCGCACTGAGTTTGTAACAGGTAATGAGTAATCGGCACTTTGCAGTAATCCACTTAATGTTAGTGAAGGATGGAGACAAAAAATGAAAACAACACAACAACTGATGCTCGCTGCCGCCACCGCGGCGGTATTACTGGTTTCCGCATTGCCTGCGGCGGCGCAGACCAGCGAGCAATTCATTGCCATTCCCAGTTATCGGGTCGGGCCTTACGGTACTAACGGTCAGTCGTATTACGGCGGCTATGTCGATTATCTGAATTACCTCAACATCAAGGAAGGCGGCGTCAATGGCGTCAAGCTGTCCTGGGAAGAGTGCGAGACCGAATACAACAATGCCAAGGGCGTGGAGTGCTATGAACGCTTGAAAGGTAAAAACAATATTACCCACGGTACGGCGATCAACACCATGGCCACCGGGATTTCTTACGCGCTGATCGACAAATCGGTCGAAGACAAGGTGCCGCTGTTGATGATGGGCTATGGCCGTACCGATGCGGTGGATGGCTCGGTCTTTCCTTATGCGTTCCCGCTGGTGACGACCTACCAGATGCAAATTTCCGCCATCGTGAAATTCCTGGCGAATAAAAACGGCGGTTCGCTGGCCGGCAAGAAAATCGCTTACCTGTATCACGATTCTGCCTATGGCAAGGAGCCGATTGTGGCGATTGAAGCGGAAGCCGCACTTGGTAAATTCAAGGTGGTGGAAATTCCGGTGGCCCATCCCGGCAACGAGCAGGGTGCGCAGTGGTTACGCATTCGCCAGGAAAATCCCGATTACGTGATCTTCTGGGGTTGGGGCGTGATGAATCAGACTGCCTTGAAGGCAGCGCAAAAAGTCGGCTATGCACGCGACAAGATCATCGGTTCCTGGTGGGCGGGTTCGGAAGAGGACACGGTTCCGGCCGGCGATGCCGCCAAGGGTTACATGAGCGCGACCTGGAGTGTTTCCGGGACTTCCGTGCCGGTCATCACCGACATCCTGAAAGTGCTCTACACCACGGGCAAAGGCAATATGCAGGACAAGGCCAAGGTCGGTTCCAGTCTGTATAACCGTGGCGTTTCTGCGGCGCTGGCGACGGTCGAGGCGATCCGCACTGCGCAAGCCAAGTATGGCAAAGGCAAGGTCATGAGCGGCGAACAGGTGCGTTGGGGTCTGGAAAATCTGAACATTACCAATGCCCGCCTGCAACAAGTCGGCGCGACTGGTTTGCTGCCGGAAATCAAGACCTCCTGTGAAAACCATGAAGGCTCAGGCAAGGTCAAAATTCAGCAATGGGACGGTACTAAATGGGTGCTGGTGTCCGACTGGATTGAAGGCAACAAGAACCTGATCCATCCGCTGTTCAAGGCATCCGCCGCGAAATATGCGAAAGAAAAGGGCATGACGCCTGCCTGCCTGAAGTAAGCGAGAGTAAATGTGGTGGCCGGCGAGGGCGCAGTGCCGTCGCCGGTAGTGTTGATGGGCGAACCGGGAATTACCATGAGCAATGCATTGAGCATCAATAACATTGAAGTCATTTACGACCATGTCATTCTGGTGTTGAAGGGCGTATCGCTGCAAGTGCCGGCAGGGAAAATCGTCGCCTTGCTGGGCGCGAACGGCGCAGGAAAAAGCACGACCCTGAAAGCGATTTCAAATTTGCTGAGCGCGGAACGGGGCGACGTTACCAAAGGCAGCATCGAATATCTGGGCGAACGGGTTGACCGGCTGACGCCGAACGATCTGGTCAAACGCGGCGTGATTCAGGTGATGGAAGGCCGCCATTGTTTCGGCCATCTCACCATCGAAGAAAATTTGCTGACCGGCGCTTATACGCGGCAGGTGAGCGCGGCGCAGATTCGTCAGGATCTGGAAAAGATTTACGACTACTTCCCGCGTCTCAAAATCCGGCGCAAGTCGCAGGCCGGCTATACCTCCGGCGGCGAGCAGCAGATGACCGCCATCGGACGCGCCATGATGGCCAAGCCCTCCATGATTTTGCTGGACGAGCCGTCGATGGGTCTGGCACCGCAGATCGTTGAAGAAATCTTTGAAATCGTTAAGGACTTGAATAGCAAGGAGCAGGTCTCGTTCCTGCTGGCGGAGCAAAACACCATGGTGGCGCTGCGTTATGCCGATTTCGGTTACATCCTGGAAAACGGCCGCGTAGTGATGGAAGGGGCGGCGGCCGATCTGGCCAGTAATGAAGACGTCAAAGAGTTTTATCTGGGCGTGTCGTCCGCTGGGCGCAAGAATTTCCGCGACATGAAATTTTACCGACGCAGAAAACGCTGGCTGGCCTGAGTTCTGCTGTTTTTCCCGTTTTTTTACCCCTTCATCGCGAATCCGCCATGGCCGACATTTTCAATCCGCAACAAACACGCGATCCGCAGCAACGCGAACAGGCGCTGATGGCGCAATTGCCTGCTCTGATTGCCGCAGCGCAAACTGCGCCCGGCTGGAGCCGGATACTGCAAGGCGTGCCTGCCGCCGATATCCACAGCCGCGCGGCGCTGGCGCAATTGCCGGTGACCCGCAAGTCGGAATTGCATCAGTTGCAGCAGCAGCAAGCGCCGTTCGGCGGGTTGAATGCAACGCCGCACCGGCAGTTGCGTCGTCTCTACGTTTCACCCGGGCCGATTTTCGATCCCGAGGGCTGGGGTGAGGACTGGTGGCGTTTTTCTGCGCCGATGACGGCGCTGGGGCTGGGAGCCGGAGATATTGTCCTCAATTGCTTTTCCTACCATTTCACGCCGGCTGCGTTCATGGTCGAAGGCGCTGCCGCCAAACTCGGTTGCGCCGTGATTCCGGCGGGTGTCGGGCAGACTGAGTTGCAGGTGCAGGCTATCGCGGCACTGCGACCGGATGCCTATGTCGGCACGCCGTCCTTCCTCAAATTGATTATCGAAAAAGCCGCTCAGCTCGGGGCGGATATCAGCAGCTTGCAAAGGGCGCTGGTCAGCGGTGAAGCATTGCCGCCGTCCTTGCGGCTCTGGTTGCAGGAACATGGCGTGGCGCAGGTGCTGCAACTGTATGCCTCTGCGGATGTAGGTAATATTGCCTATGAAACCCTGTTTGAGGGGCGCGTTAATCCGGGCATGGTGCTGGATGAGCAAGTGATTCTGGAAATCGTGCGCCCCGGAACCGGGCAGCCGGTAGCGCCGGGCGAGGTCGGCGAAGTGCTGGTGACTTCGTTTAATCCCGACTATCCACTGATTCGTTTTGCGACCGGTGATTTGTCGGCCGTGCTGGAAGGGGTGTCGCCTTGCGGTCGTACCAATACGCGCATCAAGGGCTGGATGGGTCGCGCTGATCAGACGACCAAAGTGCGTGGCATGTTCGTCCACCCGGCGCAAATCGCGGAAGTGCTGCGGCGTCATCCGCAAGTGGGCAAGGCGCGGCTGGTGGTGTCCGGCGAGCTGGCCGATGACCGTATGACATTGCACTGCGAAAGCGATGTGCTGTCGTCGCAGGAGACGCAAGTGACTGAAATAAAGTCGGCGATCGAGAATAGCATCCGCGATCTGACCAAGTTGCGTGGCGAGGTCTTGCTGGTGGCGCGAGGCAGTTTGCCCAATGATGGCAAGGTCATTGACGATGCGCGCCGCTATGAGTGATTCAGTACGAGTGATTAGGTGCAAGTGATTAGGTGCGAGTGATTCCGGGCGAGTTGCCGGCTCCGTATTCCTTGTCTCAAAATTCAAGTTGGCTCAAATCGCCATAGAGCGTCGCTATGCCCCGGCCATCCTGCATGGCTGTGTATAATGGCGAGCGGATGTCGTGGCCAGGATCTCGGGTAGTACCTGAGGTGCTTGCCGGAGCGGCAAAGCGCCGACTTATCTGAAAGGCGAACGGATGTTCGCCTTTTTTGTTGGCAGTTTGCGCGCAGATTCATATTCAGATTGATACCCAGATTCGCCCCAGATTTTCACACTGTTATCGTCGCAACCCGTTTTGATTGGCTGACCATGTTTGAATTTATCCGTTCCCACCAGCGCCTGATGCAATTTTTGTTGCTGCTGTTGATTGTTCCCTCTTTTGCTTTCGTCGGTCTGAGCGGTTATAGCCGCATGTCGGATGATGCCAATGCCGTAGCGAAGGTCGATGGACAGACTATTACCCAGGAAGAATGGAATTCGGCGCAGCGTCAGCAGCTTGATCGTCTGCGGCATATGTTCGGTGAGCAGTTCGACGCCAAGATGTTCGATACGCCGGAAGCCAAACGGGCCGTGCTGGATAATCTGATCGGACAACGCGCCTTGTCCGCCGAAGCGGTACGCGCCAGGCTGGCAGTGTCGGACCAGACCTTGCAGCAAAACATCCTGGGCATTCCGGGGCTGGTCAAGCCGGACGGCAGTTTCGACAATGAGCAATACAAGATGTTGCTGGGCGCTCAGGGTATGACCCCGGCCATGTATGAGTCGCGCCTGCGGCAAGACATGAGTTTGCAACAACTCAATACGGCGATTCAGGCCAGCACATTTGCGCCGAAGACCGTGGCAGCGCGCTTGTCTGATCTGAATGAGCAGGAACGCAGCGTTCAGGAGTTGACTTTACAGGCGGCGGATTTTCGCTCCCAAGTCACGATCAATGACGATTTGCTGAAGGCTTACTACGAAAAAAATGGCAAGCAGTTCGATTTGCCGGAACAAGCCAGCATTCAGTATCTGGTGCTCGACAGTGCCGCCGTGGCAGCGCAAGTGTCGGTCTCGGATGCCGATGTGCAGTCTTACTACGATCAAAATGCCAAGCAGTATTCGACCCCGGAACAGCGTCGCGCCAGCCATATCCTGATTACGGTCAAGAGTGGTGCTTCGGCTGCGGACAAGTCTGCCGCCAAGGCAAAGGCCGATTCGCTGGTCGCGCAATTGCGCAAGAAGCCGTCTGACTTCGCGGCACTGGCCAAAGCCAACTCGCAAGATCCCGGTTCGGCAGTGCAGGGCGGCGATCTGGGTTATTTTGGCAAGGGCATGATGGTCAAGGCTTTCGACGATGCCGTCAGTGTGCTTAAAGAAGGGCAAATCAGTGATCCGGTTGCTTCCGAATTCGGTTATCACATCATTGAACTGACGGGTATCAAACCGGAGTCAGTCAAGCCGCTGGCAGAAGTGAAAAGCGAAATTGCCGCGACGATCAAGCAACAACTGGCGTCGAAAAAATATACGGAACTGGCAGAAATTTTCACCAATACCGTCTACGAACAGGGCGACAGTCTGCAACCTGCCGCCGATAAGCTGAAGCTGACTTTGCATACTGCCGACAAGCTCACGCGCCTGCCTAATCCCTCTGCCGGTGCGGCTCCTTATAACAATTCCAAGTTTCTGACGGCTTTGTTCACGGATGATGCGATCAAGAGCAAGCACAACACCGAAGCCATCGAAGTCGCTGCCAATACCCTGATTGCCGGACGCATCGTCAGCTATAAGCCAGTCGCCCGCCGTAGTCTCGATGAAGTCCGTGCGCAGGTACAGGAAAAAGTCTTGCGGGAGCAGGAAGTTGCGCTGGCGGTCAAGGCCGGAGAAGACAAGCTGGCGGCACTGAAAAAGCAAGATGACGCCAGCGGTTTCGGCGCCGTCAAGAATGTGTCACGCGTGAAGGCAGAGGGTTGGGATGAACCATCCCTGTTAGCCGTGATGAAGGCTGACGTCAGTAAGTTGCCTGCCTATGTGGGTGTCAGCGGCGCGAGCGGCAGCTACAAACTTTATCGCATCAGCAAAGTCGAACAGGCCACTGCGCCTGACGCTGCACGCCGTCAGGCCGAGCAGCAAGAGGTTTCCAACGTCCTGGCGCAGCAGGAAATGCTGGCCTATATCCAGGTGCTGAAGGAAAAGGCCAAAGTAAAACTGTTGAAGACCGCGCTCAAGACTGGTGAAGTCGAGACGCGTTAAGCAGTGGTAGCAAGGACGGCCATACATTGTTGAGCATGGCCGGATGCGCTTGTGCCAGCGGGTGGAGGCGATCTGCCTGAAACAGCTCCGGTTTGTCGGCAATGCCTTCTAATAAAAACGGTGCCAGCGCGGATTTAGTCTGACTGGCTACCGCTGGAAACACCGCAGTAAATTGACGGGTGTAAGCGGGGCCGTAATTAGGCGGGATCTGCATACCCACCAAAAGTACTCTGGCATGGGCTTTCTGCGCCATGCCGACCAGTGCGAGCAGATTGGTTTTCGTGTCGCTCAGCTGCAAGCCACGCAGGGCATCGTTCGCACCAAGCTCAATGATCACAATAGCCGGACGCTGCGCTGCCAGCAATGCCGGTAGTCTGGACTTGCCGCCGCTGGTGGTGTCGCCGCTGATGCTGGCATTGACGACGACGGCGTCATTTTTTTGCGCCTTCAAGCGCTGCTGCAACAGATTGACCCAGCCGGTACCCCGGGCCAGACCATATTCGGCGGAAAGGCTGTCGCCAAGCACAAGCACGGTTTTTGGTGCAGAATGGGCCGCTACTGCGCTCATGCCCAGTAAACATCCCAGTACCAGACCCGTCGCTGCGCGCCGCCATGTCGGCATTCTGTTTGCTACCTTCTCCAACCTACTTAGTTGACTATTACGCATGTCTGAATCCTCTGAATTTTCTGCATTATCTGAAGCAAGCGTTCCGGCCATCGAAGTGGTGAATCTGGTAAAAAAAGTGAACGATGCCGGCGCTTCTGAACTGACCATTTTACAGGGCGTCAGTTTTAGCGTGGAGCGCGGCACTACTTTGGCGATCGTCGGTGCTTCCGGCTCTGGAAAATCCACCTTGCTGGGTTTGCTGGCCGGTCTGGATACGCCTACCAGCGGCAGCGTCAAGATTGACGGCGTTGATATTTTCAAACTCAATGAAGATGCGCGGGCAGTGCTGCGCAAGCGACAACTGGGTTTCGTATTCCAATCGTTTCAATTGCTTGGACATCTGACCGCGCTGGAAAATGTGATGCTGCCGCTGGAGTTGAATGGAGATGGCGCAGCCAAGCAAAAGGCGCAGGACATGCTGGCGCGGGTAGGACTATCTGACCGCCTGAAGCATTACCCTAAATATTTGTCTGGCGGGGAACAGCAGCGGGTGGCGCTGGCGCGGGCTTTTGTCACGGAAGCGCCCTTGCTGCTGGCGGATGAACCGACTGGCAGCCTCGATGCGGCGACCGGTGAAGCGGTGATCCGACTCATGTTCGACCTGAACTGGGAGCATGGCTCTACGTTGGTACTGGTCACCCACGATACGTCCACCGCGGCACGTTGCGCGCATACCATCACGATCGGTGCAGGTCGGCTGGTTTGATTGCTCAGGACTTGCGCAAAAGATCGCGTTGTTGTCCTGCGCTGTCTTGTTTAAGCGTTCCACACTTGCACCGCCTACGACAAGGCACCTGACCAGCAGCCCGTTGCGCAAGTTTTTGTGGCGCTGAAGAGATACCGACTACCGTATGCAACAAGCCTTCATCAAGGCCAATGTCGGCGCGCAAGGTCAGGGCAAGAAGTGCATTCCTGAGATTCTGCCGCGCAATCGCAAGATCAGAGACTCTTCACCATCGTTCCGATTAGCGCTCACCGTTCATTGAGCAGGCGTCGGATGGCTACCGGTAATTCGCTGGCAGTCAGGCCCACCGGGCCTATCCCTTGAGCAACGAGTGCATCGGCCGCCGCGCCGTGCAGCCAGACTGCTGCCACAGCGGCGGCATGTGCTTCCATATGCTGTGCCAGTAAGGCGCCGCACAAGCCGGCTAGCACGTCGCCGGTTCCGGCTGTCGCCAATCCCGGGTTGCCAGTGGAATTGATGGCCAGCGCTTCTTTGCCAGCGGCGATTACCGTACCGGCTCCTTTCAAAATCACCACGGCATTGAAGCGTTGCGTCAGCAAACGCGCTGCATGCAGTCGCTTGCTCTGTATTTCTGCCGCAGTCCAGCCGAGCAGTCGGGCTGCTTCCAGCGGGTGCGGAGTGAGGATGGTCGCGCTACGTCGGTTTGACAGAATGTGTTGCAAACCGGGTTCGCCGGAGATCAGGTTGAGTGCGTCGGCATCAATTACCAGCGCTCCTGGCGCATGCAGGGCGCGCACGAGCAGATCGGCGGCATGTCGGCTAGTGCCGAGACCTGTGCCAATCACCAGCGTGGCTGTGGAAAAATCCAGGGTGTGGGCGTCGCGGCACATCAATTCGGGATGCCCCGGGTCGAATGCCGGCACAGCACCGGCAAATGCGGCAAATACCCGTCCGGCTCCCGCATACAAAGCGCTGCGGGCGGCCAGCAGCGGAGCCCCACTCATGCCATCAGCGCCACCGACAACGATGAGGTCGCCATAGCTGCCTTTGTGCGAATTGCGTCGGCGCGCCGGCCAGTGGTCGAAGATAATTTCTTTGCTAGTCAAATAGGCTTGCGCAGCGGGGAATTGCTGCATGTCCAGTCCGAGCGCGGCCACTTCAATATGTCCGCAGTAGTCCGGACCGTCCCCGGTATGCAAGCCCGGCTTGTCTCCCAGCATGGTGAGAGTACGCGTAGCGCGTAAGGCGCAGCCAGCCTTGCCACCCACTACGCTGCCGGTATCGGCATCAAGACCGCTTGGTACATCGATTGCCAGGACAGGACAGTGCAGTTGATCGATTAGCACTATCAGTGCCCGCGCCGCGCCTTCCAGCGGTCGGCTCAGTCCTATGCCAAACAGGCCGTCAATGACCAGTGAGGGGATAAACGGCAATTGCGTATCGAGATCAGTCCATTGCACGATTTCTACCGAAGCGTCGCTGGCGCGTTGCCATGCTGCTTGCGCGGCGGCAGGTAATTTCAGCGGGTCGCCTAGTAGCAATACGGTGATCGCCAGACTGGATTTTTTTAAACGATAGGCTGTTTCCAGCGCATCACCGCCGTTATTACCCGGTCCCGCCAGAATCAGTATGCGTTGTGCTTGTTGCGCGTCGGATGGAAGTTCGGCGCATAGAGTCATCGCTGTTTCGGCGCATGCCTGGCCCGCTCGCTGCATCAATGCATCAAGCGGCAGGTCAGCACCGGCAGTCTGCTCGATGGCGCGTATTTCCGAGAGAGAATAAAGAGAGTGCAACGGCATGTCACATCCTGTGAAAAATGAGAATGCGTGTGGCGCATCCCCCAGAGCAGATTCGATTCAGAAGCCCGAGGGTACTCCAAATGCAGCGACAGGCCCCAGAAAATCGATGATTAATCTGCCGCGCAGTACAATTTCAGAGCTGCGCTTCTCGCTGTGACCCGACGACGTTTGCAGTGCTTATTCAGGCTTATTCGGGCTTATTCGTTCTTATCCGAAGATGCATTTATCGCGTGTCCAAAAAGGCGTTGGCATGAAATTGCATCAAGGTTTAATTACCGGGCAAGTTGGTCTTTTTCAGGCCCAGCAATTCTTCTACATGTTCCAGTGCTGCGCCATCCTTAATGACTGTACGCAGCCAGTTGTGCAGAGGAAGGTCGCCCCAGTCCGCCGCTTTCTCCACCAGATAGGCAACGGGGCTATGCGGCTCAGTCCGGCGGAAAAAGTCGGCGACCAGACGCAACTGCATCAATGCCTGCTTCCGGCTAAGGATTGTTCCATCGGTACGGGCAGAATGCAGTGTCGCGTCTTGAGGAGCGCCGGGAGCTGGTTTGCCTGCCTCGGGCGCGGAGGGGTCTGAACCCGGCCTCTTGGTATTGGTGGCAATCCCGGCTTCTTGTGCGAAACGGCCAATGTTGAAAATCACCTCTTCCAGAGCCTCTCTGATGCCCGAAAAACCCGGTCCGTCCTGACCGGTTTTTTCGTCTATCGCTTGCTCCATTCGTTGCAGACCCTGGCGGCAATAATGCGCATCCGCGAGCAAGGATTCATAGAACGCGGCGGAGGACTTGCGTCGGGCGGACTCCATCTCCGCTAGTTTTTTTTCGTCGCCAGCACGTTTGGCGGCGTCAAACTGCATAGATGAAAACCCGGTATGGCGACCTTCAGTGATCGGCATCTCGCGTACCAGACCAGCAGAGCGCGACAGCAGCCAGCTCAAATTACCCACGCGTAATTCCTGGTCGTCCGGATCGGGAACAGGATGCAGATCATTCCAATACTGTTCGCTCAACCCTGCCAGCAAAAGATAGCCTTCTCCCAATCCTCGTAAATTACGGATTTTGGCGTTGGCTTCCGTCCACCAGACTGCCAGCCTTAAATCTTTGGTCTTGTCAGCCAGCAAGCGGGCGCAGTTGTCGACGACAAAATGCCAGTCTGCTTCTTTGATCTGGGTGACCCATTCGCCTTGATCAAGAGAGGCATCGTCGAAGCGACGTGCTTCTACGATGGCGTCAAAGTCACTGGAAAAAGACAGATCGGTGCCGCAGGCTTGCGACGGACTGATGGGTTTGAGTAAATGGGCGATTGACAGCATAGATGCTCTCCGTGTGTAAATGGGCAACAGCCGGGATGGGGTGCCATGTGATTTTAAAAAGCGTCATGGATGAAGGTCGACTAAACCCGCTTAAGCCAGCGAGTGAGCTGCCGATTAAGCGAATGCCCGGATCAATCTCAGCGGGTAATGACCGTTGGACGCGTTCAGTGGTCTCAACGTGCAACTCTGAATTCGATGCGCCGGTTGCGGGAACGTCCGTCCACGGTATCGTTGGGAACGACCGGCCGATCGGGACCCTGACCGGAGGTGCTGATGTCATCCGGATTGGCACCTTTCTGGGCTAAATATTCTTTGACTGCATCGGCTCTGGCTTTGCTGAGGGAAAGGTTGCTGGCGCGCAGTCCAAGATTGTCCGTATGGCCGATAACTTCCAGTTTTTTGCCCCGCAGTTTCAACAGAGCGGCGGACATTTCATCCAGGATGCGTTTTCCTGACGCAGTAATGGTGGTTTGTCCGCTTTCAAATTCGATGGTCCGATTAGCCAGGGTTTGATCGAGGATGTTTTGTTCTGACGCGGACACCCGTAATCCGTTTTTGATGGTGTAAGTCGGATTCAGATTACCTGCCATCTCGCTGGCAATTTGTTGACGCTGCATTTCGTTGTCGACTTCGCCCTTGATACTGACGTTGCTGCCATCGATGGCCAGCTGTCCCCTGCTGACTAATTTCAAACTGGGATTGATGAGTTTCTGCACGTAAGTATTCCAGTTGGCCGGTAGTGCTACCGGGCCGATGGAAATCTGGTCGACTACCCGGTCGACGCCATAAATTTCCTGTAGTTTGCTTAACGCATTTTGCTTGCTGGCTTCATCGGGAACGGTGCCGCTGATGAGGACCTGTCCGGGTTTGGGCATGGCGACCGGTGGGGCGATATTTTGCGCCACGCTCAGCAGCGGCATGATCGTGGCGGCCAGAAGGAGAGAGAAAATAGGGGAGAGAATGGGGGAGTAGGGACGCATGCATCAGGCTCCAATAAATGCATCACGATACGAATCATGAGCTGATTTTAACGATAGGGCGGATTGCGCCAGATAGCTGGATAATTTTTGGAGGCGGGAATTCTGGCTGACCGGCTCTTCTACCCAACTGGCCTCGTCGAAGGAAATGTGGTTATCGGAGGCAATCTGGCTATCCATGATGGATTGCAGGGTGCGTGGCGAGGCGCCGTTAAAGCCGATGATCATGACCGACTTGCCATCGAGCCGGGTGAGGATGATCGCCAGTTCAAAGTGATCGTGCAAGATGAAGGGTGTAATCAGGTGCAGCAAAAAAGAGGCGGTCAGGGTTTTATAGAGCGGATCGTCGGGCAGGGGGATCACCAGATTTTTTTGAAGGCGCTGGTCGGCATTATTCAGCAAGGGTTGCAGCAGTATTCCTAATGCCAATATCATCTGACGCAAGGACCCTGGGAATCCTGCATGGGTCAGTAGTTGCTGCAATGACCCCATGGTCTGGATTTCGGTGAAATCGGAATACACCGCCTGGTAAGCGCCAGGTCCCAACTGTAAGGGGATATCCGTGACAGTTAATTGGCGCAATGATTCAGCAGGATCCTGAGCGGCAAGCACTGTCGCGACCTGACTTTCCAGCCAGCTCCATAGGCGTGAAAAAGCCATAGGGTTCTGGTTGATGAAGTCGAGCGGATCTTCGACTTCGGCCGTGCAAACTGCCAGGAAGGGAAAACGCCGTTTAGCCTGATCCCGGCTGGCAACCAGATGTCCTGCAATAGCGCGTTTGCTATGCGGTCCGACAAAGGCGAAATGCATAGGCATGGCCGCATCGTAGGCAATTTTCCAGCGGGGCTCTGTGGCCAGCAATTCCATGGCATGCGCCAGCCATTCATCCAGAATCGTCACCAGCGGCAGGTTATCGGTTGCCTTGATGAAGTCGCCACGACTGGGAATTTTTCCAAAATACGCTATATGAGCCAATTTTTCTCCTGAATTCATTGCGCTTGTACTCCCGTATTGATTCTTGCCGGCGAGACTTCTGGCATGGCACCCACGATAGTTTCGGGTAAAACCATGCCGCGGAATCCTTGATTTTGCTGCACGCTTCCATCGGCTGATTTGGCACTGACCTGTGGACTGCTGATAATTTTCAAATTAATGGGGACCGTGATTTTTTCGTTGCTCCAGCTCAGTTCAAAAGTGCCGTCTTTTTTGGTCCGGGTAGCGCTGTTGATCAGGCGTTCGAGACCAAATCGTCCCGGTTGATTGGCGATTTCAATCGTGCGCCCATCGAACGTGACCGCGGTGATACGCGCCCCTGGCGTGCCCTGTGGGTTCGGCCAGATAAAATTGGTCCATTGTGACTGCGTATTGCGATAGCGCAATTGCTGGCCGTCGATTTCGATGGTGTACTCCAGCGTTCCCGACGCTGGCAATGCCAGAATCTGAAACATGGTTTGTGCTTCGGCGGGTGCGCTGCCGCTATTGCCGGCGGCTCCCGCACCATTGGCGCCCAGCGGGCCAACCCAGCGTGAAAAATTGCTTACGATGGCGGGTGATAAATGAATGCCCATATCTGCCCATGTTTTTGCTGCTAATGCGTCGCCACGACGAATCACCAGCGGGCCCATCGATGCATTCACGAATTTGGCGATGCTACCTTCCGGGCCAAATATTTGACCTATTTCTGAACTGGTCGCCTCTATTTTTGAGCTGCTTGAAAATGGATATTTATCTGCCAGTTTTTCCTTGAACGGGGCATAGACCTGCGCCAGCCATGTGCGGTTTATTTCAGCTTCAGTGGGGACGACAGTGACCGCAAAAGCTTGTATCAATGGGCGCACCAAGACTGGACGTATGGCCTGTTTTTGAGAATCGCTCATTCCTGTCAGCATTTGTTCATCAACATATTTGAGTGCATCGGCCAGTTCTGATCCGTTGCCATTTAATGTTTGTTGCATCAGCTGGTTGGCACCGGGGCCTGTGTCGCCCTGATTTTTTATCTGGTTGAAGCGCGTACGCAGCTTGGACAAGGTGTCCATGTAGCCGCGCATCAATGATGCGTTATTGTCTTTAGTCATGAGCATGCGGGCGACGCCAGAAAATTCTTTTCCCACGGGACCCATGGGAGACGATCCGGTCGTGGTCGTGTTTGTGGTGTTGACGACGACAGGCGCGGGCGATCTTCGTAATATCGTTTGCGAGAACCAGTCACCCCAACCGCTTGAAGCCTGTTGCAGAACCGAACCACCACTTGTCGGGTTATCCCAGGAAGTTTCCTGATGGACCTGCGTGACCAGTTTGTTAATCGGTGAACTTGACGGATCACCGAAACGGTTCATGGCTTTAACTGCATTGTCGAAACTGACAAGATCAGGGATGCTGACGCCCTGGACAAATTTTTGCCATTCTCTTGCATAGTCGGTCTTATATTGCATGACCAGTGCCTTTTGAATTTGCTCTGGACTTCCTTCAAGCGTCAGGTCATCGTTGGTAGCGGTTTTTAAAACCCAGTCGGCACTTTGTAATTCTTTATTGGCGGCGTCTCTGAACGCGTCCTGGACATATTTTTCCCAGGCCTCTCGCGTGAATGCTCCGGAAATAGCATAACTTCCCAGCACTAATTCCTTGTCCTGATCATCGAGCAGGCGGCTTACCGTGACAGAGGGAAACCGTGTCGAGGCGCGCGCCTTGATATCGGCATAGACACGGTCACGCGCCGCCATTCCACGAACTACCCGCCTCAAATTGTCGCGTGACTGGTCAACCAGAGTCAGTTGGTTGTCGATAGTTGGCCACGATGGATCGTTAATTTGGGAAAGATAAAATGTCATCAGTCGTTCTGCGCTACGAATCATCTGCTCGCGCGGCATGTTGCCTCTGTTACTTTCCAGCCATGCACGCCAGAAGCGCGTGATCTGATCGTTCAGATGGCCAGACTCAGCGCGCGTTTTGTCGGCCAGCATCAGATATGTTTTCAGGGCGTTATAGGCATCTTCGACGTTGCTCGGAGACGCATCTGTATAGGGTTGCTGGCTTTGAGTTGGTGATGGCGTATTGACTGTAGTGACTCTGCTTACGCTATCAATTTTCGCTGCCGAGGCCTGCGTAAAGTCTGTTGCGGAGCCGTTCGCCTGTTTCATTGGTTGGGACATCGGTTGCAGGGCATCAGCATGCGTGTTCATTTCAGTCAGGAAGGTTTCAATATTGAAAGCGACTGGTTTTAAAACGATTTCCCGAATTCCTGAGAAGTACTCTTCGCGCAATTTTTGCGACAGAAGTTCTCCCTGATACAAACCGAATCCAAGAGAAAGAGGGTGCTTTCGATTGAATTTTTGTAATTGCTCAATACGATCCTGAAGAATTTCCATCGCCTCCAATCGCGATTGCAAGTCGAGTCTTTTTTCCTGCAATTTGATGGCCTTGTCCAGATCGGCCTGCACGTTGTCGGCCAGCTGACGATTGCCGATGTAGGACCAACTCCAGCCCGCGAGACTCAGGCCTAGCAGAATAGCGGCACCGAAAAAAAAGGCATAGCGCAAACGCATCTTGTGACGACTTGCATATTGCCTGACCAAATCTTTATCGGGAAAGATGACTTTTTCAAACAGGTTGCGCAGAAATAATCCGTGTGGTGTTGTATTTTCCACAGGGTCTTCTTCGGATTCTAATTTCGGTAATTTAAATAATTGCACATTCAGATTGAAGCGATGCGCGACGCGTTCCGATGATGTACTCGAACTCGTGCCTTCTTTTTTTGCGCTGGTGAAATAGAATCCACGGAAGACGGGTTTGAATTGGTAGCGATTGTCTTCAAACAGGGTTGCCATGAAGGTATGCAACACGGGTTTGATGGCGGCAAATTCTAGCGGGAAGGTGAAAATGGCTGGCGGCATGCGGTCGCCATTATAAAAACTCATGTTGGCCAGACTGATTTCTTTTAGTCCTTCATAGAGGCGGTCGAAATGCATATCAAAATGTGCCAGAACATCTTGAGGCGTATTTTTAGTGCTGTACGGGACAGTTGCGCCCCAGACCCGGTCTTGTTCCGTCAATTCCATTTCCTGGAAAAATTCGGTAAAGCCACTGACCAGGTCCGTCTTGGTGAACATGATGTACACCGGCGCATAGACCTCCAGTCGTTCTGTCAGTTCGTGAACCCGTTCACGCAGATTCTTGGCTAACTCCTCGCCAACTTCGGGGCGACTGCTGATCAGTTCCGCAATGCTGACCGCAATAATGATGCCGTTGATAGGAGCGCGGCTACGGTATTTTTTTAATAGTCCGAGAAAGTTAAACCATTCAGAGCGATCCTTTTCAGACACTGAGTAACGGCCTGCCGTATCGAGGAGGATGCCATTCGTGGTAAAAAACCAGTCGCAATTTCTGGTGCCGCCGACACCCTGGACGATATGACTATTTTTATCCTGCAATGGAAAATGCAGGCCGGAATTGGATATGGCGCTACTTTTCCCGGCGGCCGGATTGCCGATAACCATGTACCAGGGCAGTTCATACAAGGCCGTTGCCCCTGATTTTTCTCCCAATCGTGAATTTTTGATTCTCGAAATGGCGCTCAACATGCGTGTGCGGAGTGCATCGGTCTCGTTCACATCCGGTTTGTCTGCGCCCGTTTCGGCCTGAGTTTCCAGCATGCCGTTTAAATTTGCCGAATCGCGCCGGGTGCGATAGCGCTCGTACCACCATGCGAGCCCGCCTGTAGCAATGCATGCGCATAGGATGATGACTATTCCGATAATGCCAATACCCAGGCTACTCGCTCCAAGATATAAGATCGCTGCTAATGCAACACAACCTATGGCAGTCAATGTGCGCGAATGAGTCAATAATTTCCAGAATGCTTGCATAGAGATAAGTAAGTCGTTTGTTTGACTGTAGGACGATTATTGAAGATCGCCCTGACAGTGATGAATGTAATCAGAAAAAGATTGCCGTATGTATTGATGCTCGGGCTTGTTTTTTTATTTTCCAATCACTCCGGGCTTCCGCAATTCGACATGACCGAAATCCATCATCTTCCAGCGTCCGCCCCAATGCAGTCCGACTGATTCGGCTACTTCTCCGTAGAGTTGATAGCCCCGCATTGCCCATGGATCTTTTTCGGAAATAAGTAATTTCCCATTACGCATGAAGGCAGAATCGGCAGCCAGGCCGTACTGGTGATAGCTCTGGAAGGCTTTTGCATTCGTAACATTTGTTCCCATTTTGGCGAGTGAATTCTGCCGTTCAGGACTGCGGTAGCCCTCAATAATGACCATTTCATAGTCGTGTTTTTCTCGCATGATCTTGAATGTCAGCAGCAAACGCTGCGTAAAATCGGCATCCAACGCTTGCCAGTTCCTGCTTGCCGTAGCCAGCATCGGTCGCAGTTGCGTTACCTCCTGCGTGCTGAAAATATCGGGTGGTAATGGCGGAGGTGGAACTAATTGTTCGCCCTTCAATAAGTCCGCTATTTGTGTGTTGACGTCTAGCCGGCTCTCTTCATAGCTGACAACCATATTTTTCCCACTGAAAAGCCATGCTGCCAGTGGCGGGAAAATAATCACTGCTGCCACTATTAAAAATATCAGGCGATGTTGTTGCAGATAGCGGGATGTTTTCGCAGACGTTGCAAGCAGTCTTTTCGGTAACGTGTTTGTCGACGTAACTCTGCGCGCCATCCAGCTACTTGCCAGCTTCCAAAGTCTTTCCCATTTATTGCGGAGGACTGCGCAAATAATTTCTCGCGCAACAGGAAATAGCAGCAGCCACACGATGCCGCACACCAATAAAAAATACAGGCTGATAACGAGTAAAAACACGAGTTTATTTTCATGTGAGGTTTCGTCTTCTAAAAATGACTAAAAGCACTTATAGAGAGTCAATGAATTTATTAATACAGATTATTCTGACTGTCATTGAAAGAATTAAGATTCATCAATTTATTTTTAAATATAAATTACGTCTATTTTCTAGTACTTTTAAATTATTGCGAATGAGACGAGTATCAAAGTGAAATTTATTTTTGTTTATTTTTAAAAATTGCATCATCATTATAAAAATAGAATATAAGGTGTCATTTATATTCGGCATTTTAAAAATTAGTACTTATTAATTTTCTTTAATCTTAAAT
Organism: Herbaspirillum sp. RTI4; assembly: GCF_034313965.1. Taxonomy (NCBI): domain Bacteria; kingdom Pseudomonadati; phylum Pseudomonadota; class Betaproteobacteria; order Burkholderiales; family Oxalobacteraceae; genus Herbaspirillum; species Herbaspirillum sp. RTI4. The sequence goes on along the minus strand of NZ_JAVIWQ010000002.1, from coordinate 2,687,803 downwards.
CTTTAATTTATAAGTTTTTCTGTCATTTTATGGCTTGGTAATATGGAGAAATCTGTTTTGAAATCATCTGAAAAATCTCATGCTGCTTCTGTTAAACCAAATTTGTTGATTCAATCAACGCACGGTGGCAAAGATAGTCCTCGTATCCTGAGTGCGTTAGATGGGAATGCAGTACGCAGTAAAAAATCATCGCTGAAGCGCCGCGCGCTCTGGCGTATCTCCGGAGTCGTTGCTTTGGTATTGGTGGTCGGTGTGCTTATGTTGCTTGCGTCAGGAGGAGATCCTGAACATGCTGAGGTGCGGTCCGAATCTGTGCCGGAAATACCTGCCATTGCAGCTTCTTCGCTTACCGGAGGTTTATCCGCGCCTCTATCGGACACTGTGGCTGAATCGGACAATCATCGTCATTTATCGGACATCGGGCAAGCGGCCATTATTCAAAATGATATTGTGACTGAGCAAGAAACGTCTGCCTTGACGCCTGAGAGCGCATTAAAAGCATCTTTGTCAGAGAAGGAAAAAGTCATACGACTACCGAAACATACGTCATCGATGCCAGACGATATTAAAAAGAAGTCTGTGTCCGGTACTAAAAAACAGCCGGATGGTAATTCCCCAAAAAATGTGCCGCAACCAAGTCCAAAGAAAACCGAAATATCAAAAAAAGAGGCTGCTACATCGAAACCCCGCACTGAAAAATTTCCGACGGGACCGGCGGCGGATAGCGATGTCAACATCCTTGCGGCATTAGTCTCAAACAGTGATAGCATCTTTGACTTGGGGAAACCAAAGGATGTGCCGATAAGCAAACAAGGACCTGTTAATAAATCATCTGAACCCAGTAAACTTAAATCCTCGCAGGGATCGGATGATGTGACCGTTAGAAAGCAGGGAGAGTCGCCAGCGCAATTGTTGCAGAGATGCAAACAACTGAGCCCGATGGAGGCTGAGTTGTGTCGCTGGCGTATTTGTTCAGGACGTTGGGAGTCGGATGCCGTTTGCCAAGCGAACGAATAGTCACATTAATCCTCTGAATTTTATGTAATTGATAAGGAAGTATTATGAATGTTCTGGTTCTCGGCGCTACAGGTCTGATCGGCAGCCATCTTGTGACTGCGCTGGAGAATGCGGGGTGTTCCGTTGTCGGTGCCAGTCGCCGCGCCGTAGCCGATAGAAAAAATCATCACCAAATCGATTTTTCCAAAATGACGACTGAGCAAGCCTGGTTGCCACTCCTTGATGATGTCGATGCTGTTGTTAATTGCGTTGGTATTATCCGGGAAGCCCGCAGTGGCGATTTTGACCTGCTGCATCGCGCAGCGCCGGTGGCACTTTTCGCGGCCTGTGAAAGCCGCGGCATTCAGCGTGTGATTCAGGTTTCGGCATTGGGAAGTGGTGTTGATGCATCGACCGAATATTGGCGCAGCAAAGGTGCGGCGGAACACGACTTACTCCAGCGGCCATTAAGCGCAACGATCGTTCGGCCTTCACTTGTGTACGGCGAGGATGGTCCAGGAAGTCAATTATTTCTCGCTTTCTCCACGTTGCCATTTCTGATGATGCCCATGGCTAATGACGCCATGGTTCAACCTATTCATGTGGACGATCTGGTTGCTGCGTTGGTGAAGTTGGTATTCATGAAGCAATCAGTACCGCGTGAAATGGCCGTCGTTGGTCCGGTCGCTCTGAGCATGGGAAATTATCTTGCGGCATTGCGTCATGGCCTACAAGCACCTCCTGCAATCGTACTTCCGTTGCCCACTCCTATTGCAAAAATTGTTGCTCGTGTTGCTGCGATTATTCCGAGTAGCGCATTGACTCCAGACTCTCTTCAGATGCTGATACAAAGCGCAGATGGGAGCAATACTGCGGATGCCGGGCCTGTTACTGCGTTATTGGGACGTCCGTTACAAGCTCCTGCGAGCTTTGCGCATCGAGAACAGCGTACGGGTATTGTTTTTTCCTGGGGTAGTCCTATTCTTCGAGCTGCCTTCGCACTCTTCTGGCTTCTTAATGCTATTTCTACTTGGGTCAGCGGGGCTTATCCGTCAAATCTCAGCACATCTTGGTTTGGCGAAATCGTGCTGGTTGCCGTTATTGCCCAAGCTGCTACCGGGTTGGCACTTTTGTTTTATTACCGTAGTTGGATCTGGCCCGTCCAAATAATACTGATCGTTGGTGGTGCGCTATTGATGAATTTATTGTTACAACAATGGGGACTGGATTCTATGGCCTCGCTGATTAAAAATATCCCTCTGTTGGCTGTGATAGCAATAATGTGGCGAGCCGAAGGCAAGCCGGATTGAGTGAAAGATAGACATATCGTCCCTTGCTTCAATCCGGGTTGATGTTTTTCGCGAGTTGCGACGCCTCAGTGGAGTGGGCATATCAATGATCGCGATGCGTATCGCAACCTTGATAGCCCGGTAACTGTAAATTACGGGAGAGTGATATTCAGGTTTGCTGGTCGCGGCGCCAGCTTAACCACGTCGCCATATCCGCTGATACTCGTCATCGTCGCTTTGGATAGCATCATATTTAAGGCGAAATACGCACTTAGTCCAAGCAATGAGAATACTGAACACAGTACCCATAGCGGAAGATCGTTACGCAGTTTGTTGCTCACCTGATCAGGTCGTTCCCAGTGCGGTGCAAAGCCGACACTCTTTCCTTTCATGCGCGCTATTTCATCTCCCAGACGTGCTGTCAGGTAATTCAATTTCTCGGTACCTTCTATCAAATACTTCCCTCGGAATCCAATGAGCAGACAGAGATGAAATATTTCTAGCGCAGGCAGATGCGCGCTGCCTTTTGCGCGCAAATCTTCGAGGCGAGAAAAAAAATGTTCGCCTGCCAGTTGATCGCCAAACAAAAGCAGTTGTAGCGGGCGACGCGCCCAGACATCGCGGATTTCAAAGGATGAATGGAGAATGATTTCATCAACCGTTGCACAATAGGCATATTGGGACGCATCAATATCTTCAGGGTGAATATTCGTTTTTTTTGCGCTTTTTTCAAAATCAATCAGAAAATTTCGGATTTGCGAAGTCAGATTTTCAAGGTCCTGAGGCGCGCATTCGTTTTTAAGTAAAAAAGCCGCATAAAAACCGTCGTACATAAGATCAAGCAAAGAGTTGGTTTGCTTTGACACCTTATTGGGGTGATGCCGGTCGGACATGTCGTTTAAAAGAGAGGGTGTAGTGTGGTTCATGATGTAACTGCGAAAAGTTCAATCCGGGGGTCTTTGAAATTGCTGGGGACGTAGATCGAGATCGACTGCGCTTGCAGCATGCGGTCGTAAATAGGCCCCTTGCTCTCTAATGAAAAATAGTAGGTTTCAGGGCGTACGGGCAAGACCGATGGCACTTGGGGCATATGTGAAATTTTGACGCCAGGCATAGACGACAGCACGAATTTGTCGACATCTTCCGGTGATCCTAATTTCACGATGGTCGGCACCGTCTCTACCAGTTCAAGAGCAGGAATATCGGCGCCGATTGCCAAATAAAACGCCGTTTTTTCGTTGATTTTTCCGGAATCCAATACCCCATGCAAATAGCAGGGCTTAGTCTGGGAAAGCGCGATTGAAAAATAACGTGAAGAAATGACGGTGTCGAGCAAGTCTCGAATGATTTGATCCAGCTTGGAATAACAAGGTCCGGGGTCGTCATGTTGGTACATGGGTAAATCGGTCAGTGTATGTGTTTTAGAAAACGTCATCAGTGCCCCTGCCAGTGAAAGAAGTTGCTGAAACAGGCGCTCTGGATGGAAGTCCTGGTGATGGTAATAATGCGCGAGCGAGGCGTAGGCAGAACTGGCCGTGTGCAAAAACCAGAATGATGATGTGTCGCCGGAACGAAATTCGATGACGTTTTTACTCGGTTCACGATGGTGTCCGTACAAGGCGCTGACTTTGGCGTGGAGCGCATCCATTAATTGATGCAAGCGGCGGCGAATACCGGGGGCGCTTTTAATGGACAGGCTTGGGGCGATGAAGGTCGGATCCACTTCATATCCATTGCCAGCACAACGCTGTAGTCGTGTTATCGGGAAATGTGTCAGGGAGGCGCGTGGATCCAGTCCGGATACCAGTCGCACCGATTTTTTGAGAAAACTCAGTTCCGCCTCGGCTGCTTTGGTGAACAGGTCGCAAGTACCTGTATTGCTTTGCGTATAGCGGTGTGCATGACTGTATTCGGCGGTCTGCGAAGCATTGTCTCCCGTATCTTTCAGATAGGGCAGGGCGATGTGATAAGTAATAGTCGGATGATCGTGCGGTAGATTGCTCAGATCTATCGCAGCAGGCAGAGCGTCTTGCTCTGGCGCCATGTAAATTTCACCGTCCTGGAAAATGACTGACAGGCGGAGAAAGCGTAGTGAACTGTTTTTTAGCGCCTCTTCGTCGATTTCCATGGATAGAACACCCCACACGTAGGGATGTAGAGCCACGCTCATTTCGTGCAGGCGTTTTTCGTGGTACTGATCTTGTTGTTGAAAATGCTGGGGCCGCAGAAACAAACCTTCGCCCCATAAAATTTTTGATGTGTTCATAGTGCCATTTTTGAGTGAATAGTATGCGTCAGAAATCAGACGCGCTTTCTTTATTGACAGGCCCGGCCGATATTTTGCCGGCCGATCTTTTTGGCTGCTGGAATTACACCCCCATCAACACTTAATGCACATGCATGTGCATTGATATAAATCCCCTTTTTTTCAGCGATATCGATTGGCACGGATAACTTCCATTGCTCTGGTACTGGTGCGCGGTACAGAGCAACGACTCCAATGAAGTTGGCATCCCTCGAAACTTTTTCCTGTATTTCATAATCCTGTCCTGGGACCAGAGTGACTTCTTTTACTTCTATCAAATCGGCGCCCAGTGCATCTTTTTCTTTTGAGTGCATCGTGAATATCTCGTAAGCGGCTTGAAGAAATGGCCCTTCTTGTCTGAGTTTATAGATGCGCACTACCAGCGCAAACGGAGTCCCGTTACTGTCAGAGTTCAGATTTTTCCTCGCTTGCAGTTTTATATGGATAGTGCGCGGAGACTTTTGTGCGTCGGGAATATCTGACTTTGCTATACCCGCCATCTGCAGAACAGATCCGGCAGCAGAACCTAATGCAGAAAAAGTACAGCCGTTCAGACTAATGATCAGCATACATAAAAAAATAATATGAAGTGGGAATTGCATTATAAAATTTAAATAAAAATTAAGGTATTAATACTAAAGACTTTTAAGCATCTAAATGGTATCTGAGTTTGCATTAAATTTGATATGCGTATTAATACTAAATATAAATATTAAAATTATTTGCGGATGTTTTTTATATGAAATTGGGCGGCATAATATCACGCATATCTTGATCTTTAAGCAATTGGATATTTAACAAAAATTCTTTAATACTTTTATTATTTATCTTGGTTGTTATTGAAACTTGAGTAAAAGTTTATAATTTTAACGTTTGGATAGTGATATATATGCGCCTTAAAAAAACGGGAAGTTGGGGGTTAATAGTTTCATTGAAAATGAAGTTTCTATCAGGCATGGCAATTATGCTTCTGCTTAATTCTTGTGCTGGGAATATGCCTGCATCGGGAAAAATTGAGGGGGTGATTGCAGAGGCTGATGCTGCGAAAAAATCTGGGCAAATTGACAAGGCAGCGCGCGTATTAAAAGCAGGGACCGTCGCCTTTCCTGCTGAAAAAGCACCGTGGATACGTTTGGCTCAAATGAAATTCGATTCGGATAACTATGTTGATGCGATCGCTTATGCGCTTGAGGGCTTGCAGCGAGATCCCAAAGATAAGCTTGCAAACAGCATCGTTGCGGTAAGTGGGCTACGGCTGTCTACAAAGGCACTCAATGATCTGCGCAGTCAGAATGATCTGAATGGATCTATTCGTGTGGAAGCGCAGGGTCTTGCTAAAACTTTACGTGAAAGTCTGGGGGAGTCTGTATTGATCCCGCAGCCGCCACCAAGGCCAAAGCTTATGCGCCCTCGCAAAATAATCACCCCGGGGAAGCCTGGGTCTCCGGGGGATTCGAGTTCGGACGGAACTCCGTTCGGTTCTTTGCAATAAAAAATTCGATAGCGATCGATGTTTTTGTAGCAAATATTTATTCAGGAATGTGTTCTGTTCGCAGAACTTAACTATTTGGCAGCAATGTCTGGAGTTTTCATGTCGAAAAGAGAAAGTACGCAAAAACGTCTTCAAAAAGTCAGGCCGCCGAGAGTGCAAATGACATATGACGTAGAAATCGGCGATGCCATAGAAAAAAAGGAATTGCCTTTTGTTATGGGCGTGCTGGGTGACTTTGGCGGGAAGTCGGAAGTATCACAAGGCAAGCTCAAGGAAAGAAAATTTATCAATGTCGACAATGACAATTTTGATGAAGTGCTGAAGGGTATCGAACCCAAAGCCGTCTTTCGTGTCGAGAATCATTTGACAGAGGAGGGCGGTGAGTTTGGGGTGGAGCTCAAGTTCAAATCGTTTGAGGATTTTCGTCCTGAAGCAATTGTGCAGCAGGTTGAACCACTAAAGAAATTGCTTGAGGCACGTACCAAGCTAGCGGATTTACGTAACAAACTGGCGGGAAATGAAAAGTTGGAAGATCTTTTGAGTGAGGTACTCAAAAATACTGAGCAGCTGGCAATTCTTAAACAGCAAACCAACAATCAAGGAGTCTGACATGTCATTGGCCCAGAACATTTCGGAAACCATGCAGCAGTCGACAATGGAAACCGGTTTGCTCGATCAGATTGTTGAGCATAGCAAAATTGCCAAATCCAGCGCGGAACATAGTCGCGCAAAAGACCTTATTTCGGAATTAGTGAATCAGGTGATGCAAGGGACGGTGGTTGTTTCCGAGAATCTTGCCGCGACAATTGATGCTCGTATTGCAGAACTTGATCGCTTGCTCTCAGATCAGGTCAGCGCCATTTTGCATGCCCCAGAATTTCAAAAAATTGAAAGTAGCTGGACTGGTTTGCACTACCTGGTTTTTAATTCCACCACAAGTGGGAATATAAAAATAAAGGTATTGAATGTATCCAAAAAAGAACTCGTTAAAGATTTTCAATCGGCCTTAGATTTTGATCAGAGTGCGATTTTCAAAAAAGTGTACGAAGAAGAGTTTGGTACTTTTGGCGGATCTCCATTTGGATCATTGCTCGGTGATTTTGACATTACCCGCCAGCCGGAAGACATGTATTTCATCGATCAGATGTCGCATATAGCCGCGGCGGCGCATGCTCCTTTCATTAGTGCGGCATCCCCTGAACTTTTTGGATTGGAACGTTTCGATGAATTGGGAAAACCGCGTGATTTAGCCAAAATCTTTGAAACTGTCGAATATGCAAAGTGGAAGTCATTCCGCGAATCCGAGGATTCCCGTTATGTGGGATTGACCCTGCCACGATTTCTGGGGAGGCTTCCGTTTCACCCTAATGATGGTATGACCGTCGAAGGATTCAACTTCGTTGAGGATGTCGACGGCACAGATCATTCCAAATATTTATGGTGCAACGCCGCCTATTCTTTCGGTACAAAACTGACCGCTGCTTTTGAAGATTATGGCTGGTGTGCCGCGATCCGAGGTGTGGAGGGCGGTGGTCTGGTTGAAAATTTACCTACCCACACTTTCAAGACCGATGAAGGAGAGGTAGCGCTTAAATGCCCTACTGAAATCGCCATTACAGATCGCAGAGAAAAAGAATTGAGTGATCTAGGCTTCATCTCTCTGGTGCATTGTAAGAATACCGACTACGCAGCATTTTTTGGCGCTCAGTCAACCCAAAAAGCTAAAAAATACAATACTGATTCAGCAAATGCAAACGCGGTTTTGTCCGCGCAGCTTCAGTATATTTTTGCTGTCTCGCGTATTGCGCATTACATGAAATCGATGATGCGCGACAAAATCGGTAGCTTTGCTGCGGCTTCTAATGTTGAAGATTTCCTTAATCGCTGGCTGACCCAATATGTTCTGTTAGATGACAACGCCAGCCAGGAGGCCAAAGCGCAATTCCCTTTGCGCGAAGCTTCTGTTCAGGTTTCGGAAGTCCCGGGGCGACCAGGCGTATATCGCGCTGTGTCATTTCTTCGCCCGCACTTCCAACTTGATGAGTTATCCGTTTCCCTACGTTTGGTTGCCGAGTTACCCAAAGCAAGCAAATCTTAACCGCCCGTCCTGAAAGGAACCTGTATGGCAATTGATGTTTATCTGCAAATTGAAGGAATTAAAGGGGAGTCCACTGATGACATTCATAAAGATTGGATTGAGTGCAAGTCAGTTCAGTGGGAGGTGCTGCAACCAAAATCAACGTCCTCTTCGACCGGTGGCGGCCACACAGCCGAGCGTTGTGAGCACAGGGATATCGTCCTGCTAAAACAAGCTGATCTGGCAACACCGCTCTTACTGCAAAATTGCTCCTCCGGGAAAACAATTCCAAAAGCTAAATTTGAATTTCTGAGGGCTGATGGCAATGGTTCACGGATCAAATATTTTGAAATTGAATTGGAAAATATCCTGATATCTAATGTCACGCCCTACGTAGCCGAGGGCGATATTTTGAATGAAAGTGTCAGCCTGAAATATTCCAGGGTCAAGTGGAAATACACGCAGCAAAAAGTGGGAGGTGGTTCCGGTGGAAACACCTCAGGCGGCTGGGATCTGGCGTCTAATAAAATTATTGGTTCAACAGACTTTCCTGTGGGTCACTGATGCCGGATAAAGATCAAGGCCACCACAATGGAAGTAAATGGCGATCTTGAAGTTGTCACGATTTCGGAAGCCACAGGCGCGTTTTTGTACAGTTGCAATCTTCGAATTCAATCCTTCTGCGACGGCATTGGTAATGCGATGATTAAAATAGGTCAAGATGTTGGGCAAGTGCCGGGCAACCAGTTTGGCCTTTTCAATCATGGGCGGCAGGCGGCTGTGCGTGGCCCAGAAATACCAGCGCTTCCAGAACCGTTTGGCCCAGCCGAGGCTTTGGTAAGCCCACATCCCCCGCAACGATTCCTTCAGCGCCCAGGCGCGGGCCGTTTTCAAGTTGCCGTGCTTGATCTGATCAAATCTGGCGCGTGCAGCTGCAGGCATGTTCTCGGCGCTGTAGAGCCACAGGTACTTGCTGCGCTTGAGTGTTTCGTCGCCCTGTTGCAGCAGTGTTTTGTGTTCCTCCTTGCGCACGCGATCGACACCGTTGCCGACATGCTGCATGATGTGGAAGCGATCAAATACCATCTTCTCCTGCGCCTGCGGAACGTGCGCTTTGCAGCCGCTGATGTACGCCGGCCACATGTCCAGGCTGATCGCCTCGATCCCAGCAAGTTGCTCCCTGCTATAGGCGGCAAAGTACGCCGCCAGGCTTTCCTGGGTACGACCTTCCCCGACATACTCCACCGTCGCTGCTTGCCGGTCGCACACCAGCGTCATGTACTGATGGCCTTTCGCAATCGCCTTCTCGTCGATACCAATCTGTCTTGGCACGGCGGCGCCTTTGGCCGCACGCCCGCGCAATACCGCGCGTTCCATCAGGTGCCACGCTTGATCCCAGCTAATGCGCAGGATCTGCGCTGCGCGTTTGACGTTGGCGGCCTGCAGCAACTCGATGGCCAACACTTCAAACAGATGCGTGAACCGACTGCCTTGCTCCGCCCACGGCAACCCAACTTGGCGCACACCGTGTTCGGGACACGAAATCCGCGGTGGCCGGGCATGCAAGTACGTCAGAAATTGGCAACTGTCCAGATGCCGCCAAACACGCTCCGCCAAATGGTCATAGACCGTGCACGACGCCGCGCAGTCAGGACACGCAAACCGGGTACCGGCAGGGTGCGCGACGTGCACGTCAACATGCAGCTTCGCCATGTCCAGATCAACTCGCTCCACCGTCCACGGTTCATTCAAACCCAACAAATTCTGGTACAGCTCCTTGCCTTCCATTGCGCTACTCCCTGGCTAAACCTGCGCCATAGCGTACCCCTTACCCACAGAAATGTCCGAAGAACCAAATTATTTAATTCGCTTTGAATAGGACAAGCCACAGCAGTAAATCGTTGTGGCTTGTCTTGTCGAGAGCTTTAATATTTTTCCACTTTTATTGAATTGGTTGTTGATGAAAGGCTTTACTCCAGGGTTGTTCGATCGTTTGATGAGCCAACATTCTGTATCGAATGCCTCAGAAACCATTTCCATATTTTCCATGGATTTGCTAAAGGATGCGGTTGCTCGTGATCTTGAAGCCATGCTCAATACCCGCACGGTAATTGAAGCGGATCTATTAGGGAAATTTGACGAGTGTTGCCAATCCATATTGACTTACGGCTTGAGTGATTTTGCAGGTCTAAGCTTGGCCAGCGTGAGGGATCGCCGACTTATTTGTGAATCTTTGGAAAAAGGGATTGCCCGTCACGAGCCGCGTTTACAGAATGTTAATGCTTCTCTGGAGTTGCGAGATGGATCTATTAATCGTCTTAATTTTGTCATATCAGCGAGGTTGGTCGTTCATCCGGCGCAAGAGCTGGTGAGTTTTGACGCAGTGCTACAACCCTCATCATTGCAGTATTCCATCGGCAGAATGCGCCGCAACTCACGCACGGAAGCATAAATTGGACGAACTACTCCCATACTATGAACGAGAGCTCGGCTTCCTAAGGCGATATTCTCGTAAGTTCGCTGAGCGGTATCCCAAAATTGCAGGCCGATTACTCATGGCCGGCGAGGTATCAGAAGATCCCCATATCGAGAGGATGATTCAGTCGTTTGCCTTGATTAATGCCCGCACTTCAAAACGACTTGATGACGATTATCCTGAGTTTACCGAGGCATTATTCGAGGTTTTGTATCCGCACTATCTTCGCCCATTTCCATCTTGTTCGATTGTCCGAATACCAGGAAGTGACGATTTATCGAAAGTGACACAGACAACGATCATTCCACGCGGGACTCAGTTGAAATCCCACGTCGTCGATGGAGTTGCTTGCAAATTCAGGACTTCGTTTGACGTTGCGGTCACGCCGCTATTAGTTTCGCATGCGAGGTTCGATGCGATTCCCATGCCGCCCGATACGGTTGTTCTTCCTCCGGATACGAGCTCTGGAATCAGTATTAGCTTAGAAACGGCCAACGTATCCGTTGCATTGTCTCAGCTGGGGGTGAAGAAGGTTCGCATTTTCATTGACGGTGAACCTTCATTTTGTGCTGGGCTCAGGGATGCGTTATTCATGAATACCGTATGCGCTTATGTTGAGGCGGCCGATAGTCGGCGTTGGGTTGGGCTGCCTGCGTTGCCAATAGAAGCGGTCGGATTTAATGAAAATGAATCCTTGATTGATTTTCCTGCAAGGTCGCATCCCGCCTATCGGCTTTTGACTGAATATTTTTCTTATCCCGAAAAATTTAATTTTTTTGATATTGATTTAGAGGCCATTTGTAGGGTGCTTCCTGTCGATGAAAAAAAGTTCACCCTTCACCTCACTCTGACCGGCTTGCGGTCTGATTCCAATGTCGCTCGCATGCTCAGCACCTTATCTGCTAACAATTTTCTGCTCGGATGTTCGCCCGTGATCAATTTGTTTCCGAAAGTGGCAAGTCCGGTCCTTTTGACGCATGCCACTGCAAATTATTCGGTCATCGTAGACGGTAATAATGCTCCAGCCTTCGAGGTGTATTCAATCGATTCGGTTACGCAAGTTCTGAAAAACCCAGAGGGCGAATCGTTTCGTCAGTTCCGACCTTATTACTCGTTGCGACATGGTGAAACTCCGGCGAGTAATGGTCATTATTGGGCGATGCGGCGTGATGACACCGTTGCAAAAAAAAGCCCTGGTTATGAAACTGAAATATCGATTGTCGATATTGACTTTAATCCTGCTGAAATCGGTGAATGTACGCTCAGTATTGAGGTCACCAGCACTAATCGGGATTTGCCCAGTTATTTGGCGTATGGATTAGAGGGAGGGGATTTATCACTTTCTGGCGAAGAAAAATTTGGCGTCATCCGATTTTTAAGAAAACCTAGCGAACCGTACCGATTCACGCGCGGACGGGGAGCACATTGGCGTCTGATTTCACATTTATCTCTCAATCATTTATCCCTGGCAAGAGGCGGATTGGATGCGCTCAAAGAAGTCCTTTCTCTCTATGACCTGCCACGTTCTGCAACCTCTCATCGGCAGGTGGCTGGATTGGTCAGTATCGACCATAAGTCGACGAGCGCATGGCTGCGAGGAAATCCATTTGCTTCACTGGTAAGGGGTATTGAAATTCGGCTCACTCTGGATGAAGAAGGATTTATCGGAAGTGGCATCCATGTGTTCACACACATTCTCGATCGTTTTTTTGGGCTATATGCCCATGCGAATAGCTTTACCCAGTTAGTTATTTTCTCAAAAAGGACAGGGGAGGAAATAGTGCGATGTTTACCACGCAGCGGCGATTCGCATCTAGTGTAATCCAGCGGTTTCTGGAAGCACCGCACCGCTTTCAGTTTTTTCAGGCAGTCATGTTGCTTGAACTATGGCTCAGACGAAATGGTGTGGTCAATGACGAAGCCATTGCTGATTGCATTAAATTTCAAAATTCTATTTCTCTTAGCTTTCCTGCCAGTGAAATTGAATCGATAGCAATAAGCCCGGAATTGCCGGCTAACTCTGCCGAATCTGTTTCTCTTTTAATACAAAAAAGAAACCTTGAAAGTATTTCACTGACAACGCCATTCATCGGGTTTTTGGGCAGCAATGGAACATTGCCGGCGCATTACACAGAGCGAATTTCTCGGCATCAATTGTTGGAAAAAGATGCCGGACCGCGTGCATTTCTGGATGTATTTTCATCTAGGGGAGTGACTCTTTTTTTTAAGGCATGGCGAAAATATCGTCTGGAGTTTCAATATCGGGTTGATGGCAAGGACAGCTTTTTAGCGTTGTTGTTGTCGTTGTCGGGGATGGGTTCGAATGCATTAAGAGAGCGGTTTCGCGAAGAGGATGGTGATTTATCCGAGGAATCGATCGCGTATTTTTCTACGGCGATAAGACATCGCCCACCTTCGGCAGCGTATTTGCAGCAGGTGCTTCGCGAATATTTCGACGCCACTATTGAAGTTGAGCAATTTGTCGGTCATTGGTACATGGTCCCTGACGATCAGCAAACATCACTGGGCATTACTAACGCGACACTTGGTCATGTGGCGATGGTTGGTGCCAGAGTGTGGCAACGGAATTTACGTTTACGCATGCATATAGGCCCACTTATGCGCAAACAATTCATCAGTTTTTTACCAGGGGGATCGGCCGCGCGGAGTCTAAAAAAGATCATCACCATGTTTAGTGCCTGCATTCTGGAATATGAAATCCGACTGATTCTTAGTGCGAAGGAAGTCCAGGGAATTCATCTCTCTTCTGAAGGAGAGGGAGGGCGGCTTGGTTGGGACACTTTTCTCGTAAGTACTCCTGCGCAAGCGGACCGGACGGATGTCCGTTATGAAATCCATGCCATTTAAGGTGGCGCTTATGGAGTTCTTCTGTCTCTCCCGGATATTGCAGGGTTTATTGCAGGATGAGCAACGATGATGAAGAGCCAAAAGTATTTCCGAGTATTTATTTTGCTAATGACAGTGTGTCTCTGTGCTTGTAAGCCGTCCCCATCGGAAGAAAAAGTATTGGTCAGTACCTTCGTTTGCAATGATTCTGATCTGCCAGTTAGCCAGGTTTATTTGAATGACCATTATGCAGGAGGAGGAACTCTGCCTTACGGTTCAAGCGGCATCGTCTGTTGTAGTCGTCTGGCACCGGATCAACCGGTGAGCGTCAAATGGAATATGAACATCGACGATGCCAATAATTTAAAAAAACCTTTATACAAAGTCACTATTCCGATTGCTGGTGTGGTCCTGCCTGATCAGGATAATTTGCTTGAGGTGCATGTCGATGCCACGGGAAATGCAAAAGTCATTGCCAGAATCGAGCACCATTTTGATGGGCATGAAGACCGTTGTCGGAAAAATGAAGAAGTGGAATAAATATCTAATGCGTTGTGGTGAGTAATTTCATACACCTGGTTAAGAATGGCCCTGTGCTTGATGGCATAAATTACTACGGTCCTTAAATCACTCCTCGTATTGGATGCGTTCCTTGCTACTGAAAGCACTCCGTTTTAAATAACCTATTTGCGATCTACTTTTTTGCAGATTTGATGTCGCATAGTCATCTCCATATGAAAAATCTCCACTACCGGATCTGCCCCTGGAAAGCGGTAAGCGGGATTTCGATCAAGCCCAAGCAATAAATATTTCCATGTACAACAATCTCAAAACATTGATTAATAAACTGAACGACACTATTCGTGTCGCTGCAGAGCGAGCCGCCAATATCTGTGTAGCAAGCGGACACTATGAAGTCGACTTAGAACATCTATTTCTCGCTTTGCTTGAACAGCCGCAATGTGATTTCGCGCTGATTTCCCAACATTGCGGCATCCCTATTTCGGTACTGGAAAACGATCTTCGGAGTGAAATTGCGCGCTTTAAAACCGGCAATACCCGTACCCCGGTATTTTCTCCACATCTTCCGACGCTGTTTGAGCATGCGTGGTTAATTGCTTCGCTGGAGCACGCCTCTGCGCCGATTCGCAGCAGCCATTTGTTGTTGGCTTTGTTGTCAAAACCAGATCTTGCGCAACTGGCTTATCGAGCATCAAGTCAATTTAAAAAATTCGATCAGAACGTGATTAAACACGACGCCGAACGATGGTGTATTGATTCGCAAGAAAATAGTTTTTCACAACAAAATGCGATTGAGTCTGATGGAACGGCTGAGCGCAATTGCCACGATGCCAGTTCGCAAGCGGGTTTGTCGAAGACAGTCGCGCTGGATAAATTTAGCACCCATCTGACACAGCGCGCCAGAGATGGAAAAATCGATCCGGTCATCGGACGTGATAATGAAATCCGGCAGGTTATGGATATCCTGATGCGCCGCCGTCAAAACAATCCGATACTGACCGGCGAGCCGGGCGTTGGGAAAACGGCGGTGGCAGAAGGTCTGGCGTTACGTATTATTGAGAAGGATGTGCCTGAGGTATTGCAGGGAGTTGAACTCTATTCACTGGACATGGGATTGCTGCAGGCTGGTGCCAGCGTCAAGGGCGAATTCGAGAATCGTCTTAAAAGTATCATCGATGAAGTAAGAAAAAATCCGACACCCATTATCCTTTTTATCGATGAGGCGCACACCATGATCGGTGCCGGAGGGCAGGCGGGTCAAAACGATGCGGCGAATTTACTCAAGCCGGCGCTCGCACGGGGCGAACTTCGTACGATTGCCGCGACGACATGGAGTGAATACAAAAAATATTTTGAAAAAGATGCTGCGCTAGCACGTCGATTTCAGGTCGTTAAAGTGGAAGAGCCCAGCGAAGAGTTGGCATGCGCTATGTTGCGCGGTATGGCTTCTCTGATGGAAAAGCATTTTCATGTTCGTATTTTCGACGATGCGATTACCGAGGCGGTACGGTTATCTCATCGTTATATCAGCGGTCGTCAGCTACCAGATAAAGCCATCAGCATTCTTGATACTGCCTGCGCAAGGGTCGCGCTAGGGCAGAGCGCGACGCCTGCTTTGATCGACGATTTGATCAAAAAAGAAGCGCGATTGAAGGCCGAATTACATTCGTTGGAGCGTGAGGAATGTGTTGGAAATCAACATGGAGCGCGCCTGTCGGAATTGCAGAGCTTGCTCACTGATTTAGCTTTGGAGCTTGCTCAATATCGTCTCCGCTGGGAACAAGAACAGGCACTTAACGTAAAAATACAGAGCGCCCGTACTGATCTGGAACAGCGTGCCGCTACAGATATTTCAACTGGCAAGCGGTCGTCCACCGATAGCAAACTTGCTAAAACACTGCGCAAATATCTGGAGGAACTCAGGACCTTGCAAGGGGAATCACCTTTAGTGCCGGTTCAGGTCGATGGTGCAGTGGTGGCTGCCATCGTTGCCGCCTGGACCGGGATCCCGTTGGGGAAAATGGTGAGAGATGATATCAAGACGGTGATGAATCTTAACGCCTTGATCGGGGAACGTGTTCTTGGTCAGCCCCATGCGATTGAAGCCATATCGCAACGCATACGCACAGCACGTGCCAATCTGGATGATCCGAACAAGCCGCAAGGGGTTTTCCTTTTTGCCGGTCCATCGGGCGTTGGCAAAACCGAGACCGCACTCGCGCTGGCAGATGCGCTGTATGGCGGCGAACGCAAACTGATCACCATCAATATGAGTGAATATCAGGAGGCGCACAGCGTATCGGGACTCAAAGGTTCTCCACCAGGCTATGTGGGTTATGGCGAAGGCGGCGTGCTGACCGAAGCGGTACGGCGTCAACCCTACAGCGTAGTGCTGTTGGATGAAGTAGAAAAAGCGCATCCCGATGTGCTGGAGTTATTTTTTCAGGTATTCGATAAGGGGGTTCTTGATGACGCGGAAGGTCGAGAAATTGATTTCCGAAATACCCTCATCATTCTCACCAGTAACGTAGCGTCGGGTCTGATCATGCAAAACTGTCTGAATAAGACCGATAAGGATTTGCCTGCAATCGATGTGCTTGAGGCTGCGATACGACCTCATCTGATGAAAGTATTCAAGCCCGCATTTCTCGGTCGTATGAAAGTGGTTCCCTATTACCCGATTTCAGATGCGGTGCTGACTGACATTATCCATTTGAAACTTGCGCGTATTAAAAAACGTATTGTCGAAAATCACGGAACGGAATTCAGTTATGACAAGACGCTGGTCGATGCGGTGTTGTCACGCTGCATTGAAGTTGATTCGGGCGCACGCAATGTGGATCACATTTTGAATGGCAGCCTCCTGCCAGAGATGGCCGGATCGATTCTTTCAGGGATGGCAGAAGAGCGCAGTGTTGCCAAAATAAAAGTGACGGCAAACAAGATTGGTCAATTCAAATACGCGATCAAATAGTTCTGTAATGAATTGCCGTACCATTTTTTTTCCTTTCTGTTTATTTGCTTTACAAGGATTCCCGCAAGTGGGAATCTTGAACAACAGCGCATTGAATTCTCATAACTTCAATGCACTTTTTTCTTTTGGTATTTGCCCATTCCACCTTTATCCGAAAGTCGCGTATGCGTGCTATCTTCAGATCAAGCTTTGTTGCAGCCATACTCAGTGCATTCCTCTTTTTTTTCTTGTCTGCGTGTACCAAAAAGACAGATGATCTTTCTCGTGCCACAGACACTAATGCGCCCTTTGAAGTGATCGATGCCGCCGACAGAAATTTGGATGGCTCTCCCGCTTTAGTCCTGACGTTTTCTCAGCCGCTAGACCCCAAACGCGATTATCAAAAACTGATTCAGGTTTTTCAGATGCCAGAGAAAATGGCGGGCGCGAACGGTGATGAAAAGAAACTGGAAAAGGTCGGCATGGGTAAGGACTCAGAGCCAATTTCTATTGCCGGAGGTCAGGCCGTCAATGGTGCCTGGGTGGTGGGGGACAATCCACGTCTCTTGTATTTTCCGCACATCAAACCGCAGACCCGTTATGTCGTCCAAGTGAGTGATGCACTGACGTCTGCATCCATGAAAAAACTTGCGAGTGAGAGTCGATTCTCAATTTTAACGGCGGAAATTTCACCGGCTTATTATTTCGCCAGCAATGGCATGGTTTTGCCGGCCAAACAAAATGGCGGCTTGCCTGTCGTCACGGTTAACGTACCGGAAGTCGATGTTCAGTTCATGCGCGTGCGGCCGGATCAGTTACCGCGTTTTCTGGATATGGTCATAGCAGAGCGCCGCAAGACAGCACAGTCTGCACAGTCGGCTGATTCAGACAATGAAGACGGCGATCAAGAGCGCGGCGATGATGACTCCGAACCTGAGCTACGTAGTCGCACATTGCGAGGATTACTGAGCCGATGGGAACTCGATTCATTGCACAAGCTTTCCGACAGCGTCTATCAGGGACGATTTTTGACTGAGCAAAAAACTAATAAGCAAAGCGTTACTTTTCTGCCGGTGGAAGACGTCAAGGAATTGAAAGAGCCGGGAATTTACATCGCGATCATGAGCCAGCCAGGCAGATTCGGTTCTGAATATCAGACCACGTATTTTTATGTATCCGATATCGGTCTTTCATTGCGCATGTTTCCCGCTAGTGCCGACGCACTGGTGAGCTCTCTTTCAAATGGCAAGGCGATTTCAGGCGTACAAATTTCCTGGGTCGATCGGCAAGGAAAGGTTCTTGCGCACGGTGAAACGGATGGGGATGGTCGCGCTAATTTTTCCACTATCCCGACTGAAGCTAAAATCGTTTTGGCCAGAAAAGGTGAGCATCTTTCTATGCTGGCATTGAAGGAGCCTGCACTTGATTTGTCAGAGTACAGCATTGGCGGGAATGCGTATAAAGCAACGCGATTATTTGCTTATAGCGGTCGGAATTTATATCGACCCGGTGAGGCATTCGATATGTCGGTGCTGGCGCGCGACGCGGATGGCAAGGCCATTGCTTCTCAGCCAATACAGGCGATTCTTCGGCGGCCGGATGGCAATAAACAATTTCTTTCCAACTGGAAGCCGGATCCAGCTTACCTCGGCTATTATCGCCAACGCCTTGAGTTACCCCCAGACGCGCCAACAGGAACCTGGCAGCTTGAAGTACGCCATGATCCCGCTGAAAAGCAAGCCAGCAGTGTTTATTCTTTCGCCGTCGAAGAATTCATGCCGGAAAGGATGAAACTGGATCTCAGCAGCCCGCAAGCCCTACTCAACGTAAAACAAAATTTTAACGTCGAAGTGCAGGGGAATTATTTGTATGGCGCTCCGGCATCAGGCAATAAGCTTCTGGGTGTGATTGAGTACGCCCGTAATTTAAATCCATTTGATAAAAAATTTCCCGGCTTCGTTTTTGGCAATGAACAAGACGAGAAACTGAAAAAACGTGAACAAATCGAAGAGCAATTTCTGGACGGTAAAGGACATGCCAGGATAAATATTGACACCGATGCCGCGCTTACAGCGCATTCGCCGATCAGGATATATGCCACGCTGAGTTTGCTTGAGACTGGCGGACGTCCGGTTATCCGCAGCATAGAGCGCACCGTATGGCCCGGCGACACACTCATCGGTGTACGGCCTAAATTCAATGGCACTTACGCCAATGCAGATTCGCTCACGGAGTTTGAAGTTGTTCGCGTGAATCGCCTGGGAAACCCTGTGCCGGGCAAAGGCTTGCAGGTGCGACTTTACCGCGAGGATAGGGATTATTACTGGCGTTTCGACGATCAGCATGGCTGGCACTCAGGCTATACGGATGGCAATGAGTTGATCCATACCTTCACATTCGATACCGAGGCTAACGGAAAATCTCAGCTGAAGCTGCCCGTCAAATACGGCCGCTACCGTGTTGAGATCACTGACCCTGCCAGTCCAGCCTTGGCAAGCTACCATTTCTACGCCGGCTGGAATGCGCAGCAAAGTGAACAACAGGGCAATCGCCCCGATCTGGTGACATTGAAACTCGATAAACCCATGTATCGGGATGGCGACACCGTGCGTTTGAGTATCCACTCACCGCACAAGGGGCAAGCCATTGTGTCGATAGAGGGCGACAAGATGTTGATGATGAAACGTCTCAGCATTGGCGATGAAGAAGAAACCATCAACCTGAAACTTGATCCGTCCTGGCGTCGGCAAGATATGTATGTGAATGTGATGGTGCTGCGTACCGGCGATGACCGCGTTACTCCGGCTCGGGCGCTGGGACTGATTCATTTGCCGCTCGATCGTAGCGACCGAAAATTCGACGTGCAAATCGATGCCCCTGAAAAAGTACGCCCGGAAACGACCGTCAAGATAAAAGTAAAAGTTCCGGCGGCCCGCGGCAAAAATGCGATGGTGACAGTTTCTGCGGTGGATACGGGTATTTTGAACATCACTAATTTCATCTCGCCCGATCCCTATGCCTATTTTTTCGGTCAATTGCGCTATGGCGCCGATCTGCATGATATTTACGGTCGGCTGATTGAAAAAATGGCAGGAAAAAAAGGGACGCTGAAATTTGGTGGTGATGCCAGCACCATGGTCCCAACCAAGGGCTTGCCGCAAAAAGTCAAACTGCTTGATCTTTTTTCTGGACCGGTTGCATTGAACGCCAATGGCGAAGCGGATATCGCACTCCCTTTGCCCGACTTTAATGGCAAGCTGCGATTGATGGCAGTCGTTTCCAGTGCCGACCGGTTCGGCTCTGCGGAACGTGAAATGACCGTCGCCGCTCCTTTAATTGTGGAATTGGCGACGCCTCGATTCGTCAACCTTGGCGATAGCGCGACGCTGGCCCTGGATCTGCACAATATGTCAGGCTCGAATCAGCAATTGAAAATCAGGCTCAGCGGTGAGCGTGGCTTGCAATTGCAGGAGGCGGAGCGGGAATTGTCGCTCGCAAATCAGGGGAAAACTACGCTGCGCTTTCGTCTGACTGCAAGCGGTGCGCCGCAATTAAACACAATACGAGTCCAGGTGGCAGGGCAGAATCTGAGTGTGGATCGCCAGTTCAAATTGCAGGTAGAGGCGCCGACTGCTCCACAAAATATCACGGCATTGCACATCGTTGACCCAGGTGCCAGCGTGCAACTTAAGACTGCGGCGGAGTCGTCCGAATGGTATCCCGGGTCCGAATCAGCGGAAATAATGATCACTGACCGCACGCCTTTGGATATACGAAGCGCCATCAGCGATTTACTTGTCTATCCTTATGGCTGCACGGAACAAACGATCAGCACCAGTTATCCGCATGTGTTTATTGATGAGCAAACTGCCCGTCGTTACGGCTTGAAACCCTTTAGCCGAGAACAACGACTTGCCATCATCGAAAAATCCATAGCACGTCTGGCTACGCGACAAGCGCCCAATGGCGGGTTCAGCTTGTGGGGCGACGCTTCCGCTTATGAATACTGGCTTTCGGCTTACACAACCCGATTCTTGCAGGATGCGCGCAGCAATGGGTTTGAAGTTCCTGACGCCATGTATCGCAAGGCAAGTGAATTTCTGAGCAAGCAACTCCCGGTCGGTATCGCTTCGCTTCATATCAAGCAGCCAGTCAATGACGCTGGTCAGCGCTGGGAAAAGATATGGGCAGGTCGCAACAACAGTTTTTCCGGGCTCACGCATGGCGCGTATGTCTTGGCGCAGGACCGTCAGGCACCTCTGGCCTCGCTGCGGCAGTTGTATGAGGTACGTGCCAACGCCACTAGCGGCTTGTCCCTGATCGAGCTTGGCATCGCATTGCAATTGATGGGCGATACCGCGCGCTCTAAAACAGCCATCGCGGAAGGCATCGACAAGCCGCGTAACAATAGCGCCTGGAGTCACGATTACGGCAGCGATCTGCGTGATGCAGCCTTATCGTATGCGCTGTTATTGAAGCATAAGCCAGATGCACCTAATGCCAGTCGGCTGGTGGGTCGTATCGCAGCACTGATGAAAGAGGGGCGCGGCTTGTCCACGCAAGATCAGCTGGCTTTATTTCTGGCGGCGCGGGGAATGGAGGCAACACCGGCCAGTTCCTGGAGTGCGCAGCTTGATGCCGGCGGCAAGATACGTGAACTGAAGGGAAACGGTCATCTTTACCCAGGAATCACGTATGCCGAACTCAACGGCGGCATACAAATTAACAATACTTCTCCGAGCCGACTCTATGTCCAGGTCCGCAATAGCGGCTATCCAAAGAAAAATCCGCCTGCGGGAGGGGACATCAAACTGACGCGTCGTTATTTTGGAAGTGATGGCACGCCGCTTGGGGACAGACAACTGAAGGTGGGGGACACGGTATGGGTCAGGCTGACGGCATCGAGTGCCTACGACGCGACTAATACGATGTTGGTTGATCGCATACCGGCCGGACTGGAAATTGAAAATACTAAGCTGATCCAGGGTGAGCTTGGCACTACGCTGTCGATTGACGGTATGAGTCCCCATGAAGCAATGAGCGACTCGCGCATTCTCCATACGGAGTTCCGCGACAACCGGTTCGTTGCCGCAGTACGCCTTGGAACCTGGTGGAATAATGCGATTACGCTGTTTTATCGCGCTCGCGTCGTGACGCCCGGCCGCTTCGTTCTGCCGCCTGTGTATGCAGAAGATATGTATGCACCTCAGCTTCGCGGTGTCGGCGGGGAGGCTTCAGTGATCGAAATATTGCCTTCCGTCGCTGATAAGGCGAGGCCGCTCATCTCCAAGGATGGTGCTTGAATTTCTAATGCCTTGATCGGAAATGGGAAAGATGGCTCGCCTTTTCATACTCCCTCCAGGATGCGCACGTTTTTTAAGCTGTCTGGTGCGCAGCCGACGGATCAAATACGGTTTGATGGTGTTGACGGCATTCGTGCTGTTGATAGGCGTTCTGGACCGTATTTTTCCTCTGCCGATACCTGGCCGCGGTGCGCCTTTTTCGACACTCGTCGTTGCGCGCGACGGTACCCCGTTGCGGGCTTTTCCGGATCAGGAGCATGTGTGGCGTTATCCGGTAACGCTACAGGATCTGGCACCTCAGTACATTGATACGCTGGTGTATTTTGAAGACAGAGCATTTTTTTATCACCCTGGAATTAATCCGTTCTCATTGTTGCGTGCCGTATGGCAATGGTTGCGGAATGGGCGCGTCATTTCAGGTGGTTCCACGCTGACGATGCAGGTGGCGCGCATTATCGACAATACCCGGCACACCCCCTCCGGAAAGCTGCGACAGATACTAAGAGCTTTACAGCTGGAGCTGCATTATTCGAAGCGCGAAATCCTGACCTTGTATGTCAACTACGTTCCCATGGGAGGTGTCCTGGAGGGCGTGGAAGCGGGCAGTCGCGCTTATTTAGGGAAGTCAGCGCTGAAATTGACGCTGGCGGATACGGCCTTATTGACGGTATTGCCGCAATCACCGTCAAGGTTGCGTCCCGACCGCTATCCGGCGCGCGCGCAGTCGGCCCGAGACAAAGTGCTCAATAGATTGCGAGGTATTTTGCCTGATGCGCAGGTGGACGATGCGATGCTCGAACCTGTGATCGCCAGGACTGTCCGCGAGCCTTTACTGGCACCCTTGTATGCGGAGCGCGTCAAGCGAATGAAGCCGGGGGCGCGGCGGATTGATGGCACGATCGATGCGGACATACAGCAAACTGTGGAGTTGCTCTTGCAGGAGCGGGTGCGGGGATTTCCGGCGCGTGTTTCAGCTGCTGCTCTGGTCGTGGATAACCATACCCTGGAGGTGCTGGCTTACGCTGGTTCCGCGGACTTTGGCGACGAGCGCCGCTTTGCTTATCTGGATATGGCACAGGCCTCGCGCTCACCCGGGTCTACGCTCAAACCTTTTTTATACGCTTTCGCGCTGGATCAGGGATTGGTGCATTCGGAATCATTGCTGTCGGATACCCCCCAATCCTTTGGCGGTTATCGGCCGCGTAATTTCCTGGAAAATTTCAATGGCCCGGTGGGTTTGTCCGAGGCGCTGATTCGTTCATTGAATGTGCCGGCGGTGGAAGTGTTGAATCAACTCGGCGTGGATCGGTTTGTGGCGCAATTACGGCAGGGCGGATTGAAACTGGATTTTCCACGCGGCGCGACACCGAATCTCTCTGTCATTCTCGGAGGCGCTGCGACCACATTGGAAAATCTGGTGGGAGCTTACACTTCACTGGCAAGAAATGGCATGAGCGGCAAGCCGCGCTTGTTGCCCGATGCACCATTGCAGGAGCGCAGGATGATGAGCGACGGTGCCGCTTATATCATCCGAGATATTCTTGAGAGCGGCGGTCAGGTGGCGCGTGCGGTGGAACTGCGTGCCAATACGCATGGGGTGGCTTACAAAACCGGTACCAGTTTTGGATTCCGCGATGCGTGGGCGGTCGGTGTGAATGATCGCTTCACTGTTGGCGTATGGGTTGGTCGCCCTGACGGGACACCTAATCCCGGATTTTTTGGTGCCAACGTGGCCGCGCCCTTATTGCTGTCCATTTTCGAGGCAAATCCAGACCAGCGAACGCCCAAGCCTCGTCCGGTTCCGGCGACGGTCAGTCAGCAGAGCATATGCTGGCCGATGGGGATTAGTATTGCCGACATTGAGGATAAAAGGCGCGCCGCGCTTTGTCCGATTCGTCTGAATGCCTGGCTGCTCAATGGCGCGGCTCCGCCCACCTTCCCGGATGCCGGCAAGGGTGCTGCCGCCAGCATGAGCTATTACGTGGATAACATGAGTCGCAAACGGGTCATGCCGGATTGCACTACCTCAGCCTACACGGCATTTGAAACGGCACGCTGGCCGTCCTCGTTGTTACCTTGGATTTCTCCTGCCTTGCGTGAGCGCAGTACGCCCCCAGGCTGGTCGCCGCGTTGCTCCTCGCTTTATAAAAACGTTGTATCGATTCATATCATCGGGCTGGATGATGGCGAATGGCTAAGGCGGGCAGCAGGGGCGCCTATGCCTACCGTCAATCTGAGCACGCGTGGGGCGGAAAGCAACATCAGCTGGATCGTGAATGGGCGTTTCATGGCCCATACGGCTCCCGATGCGAGCTATATGCTCAAGTTCGCAGAGACCGGGCGGTATGACATTACGAGTGTGGATGAAGAGGGAAATTACGACAGAATCAGTGTGCATTTGACCGGTGCAAACAAATAATTCAAGCAGAAAATGGCTCCGGGCCTCGCGGTTTCACTGAGGTTCGTTGAGCCTTAATTTTCAAGAGGCGTTTGCAATAGGCGTTTGCAAGAAGCGTTTCTTTGGAAAGTGTGCTGCCACGCCACGCAAGGCCGCCAATGCGTTGATTGGGTGGCTTAGTAAAACAGATGCAGGTCGCGTTATCTGGGGTTGAGCGACAACCTCGCCGCCATCAAGTCTTCGGCGTTGATATCAAAGTCTTTTCGCGAGATGCAGTCGGCTACCAGCCGGGCGCCGCCGAGCGTACTGGCCCAGCCGTTGGCACCATGCCCGAGATTGAGGTAAACACCTGTCAGCGCAGTCGGGCCCAGCAGAGGAAGACCATGAGGTGTAGACGCAAAGCTGTTGCTCCAGAATTGGGCCGTGTTGTAGTTGGCCGCATCTGGAAAATAGTCCTGCGCAACCTTGAGCATAGTACGTAATGCTTTTTTATGGATTTCGCTGCTGTGGGAGACGAACCCCGCCACACCGGCAATGCGGATGCGATTACCTATGGCGGCAATGGAGACCCGGTAGTGATCGTCTATCAATGCGTGTTTGGGCGCAAATTCAGGATTTTTGATATTGACCAATCCGCTATAGCTTTGCACCGGATAGAGCGGCAGATGGATGCCCAAGGGCTTGAGCAGAGTCGCGCTTTCCATGCCGGCACTTAAGACGACGGCATCAGCACTGAATGCTGTATTGCTCCCAGCGATTTCAAGGCGCACACCATTCGATTCAGTGCGCAGCGCGCTGACCGATTTCCCAAAGTGAAATTGCACCCCTAATGCTTGAGCGGCTGTTTTGAGCTGCTTGGCAAACAAGACGCAATTGCCGGATTCATCACCGGCGAACAGCATGCCACCCGCCAGAGCAGGGTCAAACCATTCCATTTGCGCTGCGCTGAGAGGGCTGTGCGGGATATCGTGGCGCATCAGTACTTCCTGCTGCGCCAAAGCCAGTTCCAGCTCGCGGGTAGTTCTGAACATCCGCACTACGCCTGCATTATTTTCATGTTCCAGCGCATAACGCTGCTGCAACTGATGAATCATTTTCTGGCCATAGGCCGCCAGGCGCGTGCTGCGCTCTTTATTATTCAAATGGTGTTCGAGCTGGCATTCAAGCCGCCATTGACGCAGCCAGCGCCAGAGTGCGGGATCAATACCTCTTGGCATGAGCAGCGGTGCTTCTGCGCGGAAACGACTGTAAAAGGTTTGACGCGCCATGTCCGGCGTTGCCAGAGGAATGGACGCACCGGGCGCAATCAGGCCGGAATTGCCGAGAGTCGCTTCTTCAGCCACATTATTGCGCCGCTCGATGACAGTTACCTCGTGCCCGTCCCTCGCCAGAAAATAAGCGCTGCATACGCCGCCAAGGCCGCCGCCAATGATGGCGATACGTCTGCCGACGCCGTCCGCAGAGGGACGAACAGCCATTGGTATGGGCGACTGCGCAGCTGCGTTATCTATGGAAGAAAGAGGATTGATTGAAATTTGCGTCACTGTTTATATTATCGATGAGCGGCCGGATGTTACCGATTTTGTAGTGGGGCGCCATTACAGCGCAAGGTCGGGGGGTTTGTCCGTCGCGGGCAGCATGATACATCGAAACCTGAGTGAGCCGCATATTGCGGGCTGCAGAGGCCCGCGCCATGTCTGAGCAAACGGGCTATGTGCGGGTTAAATCATGCTGCCTTTGATTCAAATTGGGCCCGTTTTATGCGCTCTTCAAACAAACCGCAGTCCTCCCTCGGCAAAAATGCCCCTGGCGCCTGTCGGAGCCAGGAAACGAGGCAGGTGAAAGCCGCCGTACCGGGGCGGGGATGGCACGGTATAATCGCGGTTTCCGATTTAACCCTACCTCGGGAACTTGTCGGATCAGACCGTATCGCTACGATCCGATCACCTTAATCCGACAGCCTCCCGCACCGCCTTGAGTGATCTCCTCCATGCTGATTCTGCCGGGCTCCAATGCCCTTTCCGCCTTCCGTACCCAACGTCTGCTATCCCAACTGCAAGCCATCGACGCCGCCATTGCCGGCGTTACCGGCCGCTATGTGCATTTTGTCGATAGCAGTGCAGCGCTCTCGACCGAAGACCGTACCCGGCTTGACGGCTTGCTGACCTACGGCGAACCCTTCGTCGGCAGCGAAGAGGGGAGGCAATTCGTCGTCATCCCGCGTTTCGGGACGATTTCGCCCTGGGCCAGCAAGGCGACCGATATCGCGCGTAATTGCGGCATGGCCTCAGTGCATCGCATCGAACGCGGCATTGTCTATCGCGTGCAACTCAAGTCCGGTCTGTTGGGTGGCGCAAAAAAACTGACGGCAGACAGCGTGCAGGCCGTCATCGCTCTGTTGCACGACCGCATGACCGAGTCAGTGCTGGAGCAGCCAGAAAATGCTGTTGGCTTGTTCCGAGAACTCGACGCGCAGCCCCTGGCCAGCATCGACATGCTGGGTGGCGGCAAAGCGGCGTTGGAATTGGCGAATGCCGAGCTTGGACTGGCCCTGTCGGACGATGAAATCGATTACTTGTTTGAAGCCTTCGGCCGCGCCGGCCGCAATCCAACAGATGTAGAGCTGATGATGTTCGCTCAGGCGAATAGCGAGCATTGCCGCCATAAAATCTTCAATGCCGACTGGACCGTCGATGGTCAAGCGCAGGAGCGTTCCCTGTTCGGCATGATCAGGAACACGCATCAGTTGCATCCCAAGGGCACCATCGTTGCTTATAGCGACAATTCCTCGGTGATCGAAGGCGCGACCGTATCGCGCTTTTACCCGCGTGGGCAGCAACAGGACAATGTGTATCAGGCCTCGGACGAGCTGACCCATATCCTGATGAAGGTGGAAACGCATAACCATCCGACGGCCATTTCACCGTTTCCCGGTGCCTCCACCGGTGCCGGTGGTGAAATCCGCGACGAAGGCGCAACCGGGCGCGGCGCTAAGCCGAAAGCAGGCTTGTCGGGTTTCACGGTCTCCGCTCTGGACTTGCCTGACGCACGCCGTTCATGGGAAAACACGGTGGACGTGACCGTTCCACCCACGGCGCGCGCGACAGCGGACGCAGCCGCAGACACTTCTACGTATGGCAAACCGGACCGTATCGCTTCGGCCTTGCAGATCATGATCGACGGCCCGCTTGGCGGCGCTGCATTCAATAACGAATTCGGTCGTCCGAATCTGGCGGGTTACTTCCGCAGTTACGAACAAAATGTCGGCGGTCAAGTATTCGGCTACCACAAGCCGATCATGATTGCCGGCGGTATTGGCAGCATCGCTGCCGGACATACCAGCAAGCTGGGTTTGCCGGTCGGTAGCCTGCTTATCCAATTGGGCGGCCCCGGCATGCGCATCGGCATGGGCGGCAGTGCAGCGTCGTCGATGGCGACGGGCGCCAATACGGCCGATCTCGATTTCGACTCTGTGCAGCGCGGCAATCCCGAAATGGAGCGGCGCGCGCAGGAAGTCATCAACGCCTGCTGGCAAATGGGCGAGGCTAATCCCATTTTGTCGATCCATGACGTGGGTGCCGGCGGTTTGTCCAATGCCTTCCCCGAAATCACCAACGATGCCGGACGCGGCGCGATCTTCGATCTGCGGACAATTCCACTGGAAGAAAGCGGTATGGCACCGAAGGAAATCTGGAGCAACGAATCGCAAGAGCGCTATGTTCTGGCTATTTCTCCGGATGAATTGCCCTTGTTCCGTTATTTGTGCGAGCGCGAGCGCTGCCTGTTTGCCGTCGTCGGTAAGGCAACCGCCGAACGTCAATTGCAAGTAATCGATCCGGCGCACGATAACGTCCCGGTCGATATGCCGATGGAAGTACTGCTCGGCAAACCGCCGAAAATGCATCGCGACACGACCCGTTTGCCACAAACATTCCCTGTACTGGACCTGACTGGCGTCGATCTGGCAGACGCGGCAGAGCGCGTATTGCGTCAGCCGACCGTGGCGGACAAATCTTTCCTGATTACCATTGGCGACCGTAGCGTGGGCGCGATGACCGTGCGCGATCAGATGGTCGGCCCGTGGCAAGTGCCGGTGGCCGATTGCGCGGTCACGACCATGAGTTTCGAGGGTTATCTCGGGGAAGCAATGGCGATGGGCGAGCGTACCCCGCTGGCTGTGATCAATGCCGCTGCGTCGGGTCGCATGGCGGTGGGTGAATCGATCACCAATATTGCTGCTGCGCCGATTGCCGATATCTCGGACATCAAACTGTCAGCCAACTGGATGGCCGCTTGTGGTCAGCCGGGGCAGGATGCGGCGCTGTTTGATACCGTGCGTGCCGTCGGCATGGAATTGTGCCCGGCGCTGGGAATCAGTATCCCGGTCGGCAAGGATTCGCTGTCGATGCGCACGACATGGGACGACGCAGGAGAAGCCAAATCGGTAACGTCGCCGGTCTCGCTGATTGTCTCGGCCTTTGCGCCGGTACACGATGTGCGGCGCGTCCTGACACCGCAACTGCGCACGGACTTGGGTGAGACTTCCCTGATCCTGATCGATCTTGGCCGGGGTAAAAACCGTTTGGGCGCATCGATTCTGGCGCAGGTTCTGCAACAACTGGGCGATGCCACGCCCGATGTGGATAGCGCGGATGATCTGAAAGCGTTTTTCGCGGCAATTCAGCAATTGAATGGCGAAGGCAAGCTGCTGGCGTATCACGACCGCTCCGATGGCGGCTTGTACGCGACGCTGGCTGAAATGGCGTTTGCCGGACATACCGGTTTAGTCGTCAATCTGGATATTCTGACGATGGAAAGCGAGCACGCCGCCGATTGGGGCGACGCCAAGAACTGGTCCGGACAAGTTTCGGAACGGCGCAACGAAATGACCTTGCGGGCTTTGTTCAGCGAGGAACTGGGTGCCGTGATCCAGGTGCGCGCAGCGGAAAAATCGGAAGCGATGAACGTCTTGCGCAGTCACGGTCTGGGTGCCTGCAGCCACATTATCGGCAAGCCAGACGCCCGCGGCCTGATTGAATTCACGCGTGACGCTAAAACCATTTATAGCCAGCCGCACAGCAAATTGCATCGCGTATGGAGCGAAACCAGCTGGCGCATCGCCCGTCTGCGCGACAATCCAGCCTGTGCCGATGCCGAGTACGATCGCCTGCTCGATACTGCCGATACCGGCTTGAGCGCCCGTCTGAGTTTCGATCCGCAACAGGATATTGCCGCACCGTTCATTGCGACCGGCGCCCGTCCCCGGGTAGCGATTCTGCGCGAGCAGGGCGTCAACTCGCATATTGAAACGGCCTATGCCATGCACAAATCCGGTTTCGAGGCCGTCGATGTGCACATGAGCGATCTGATCGCTGGTCGTGCGCGGCTCGATGATTTTGCCGGGGTAATTGCGGTGGGGGGATTTTCTTACGGCGACGTACTGGGAGCAGGAGAGGGCTGGGCTAAAACGATTCTGTTCCACGCCGGCATGGCCGATCAGTTTGCGCGTTTCTTCCAGCGCGGCGATACCTTTTCACTCGGCATTTGCAACGGCTGCCAGATGATGAGTAATCTGAAATCGATCATTCCGGGGGCGCAGGCCTGGCCGAAATTCACACGCAATAAATCCGAGCAGTTTGAGGCGCGATTCACGATGGTCGAAGTACTCGACTCGCCTTCGATTTTCTTCCAGGACATGGCCGGCACGCAAAGCCCTATCGTCGTGGCGCATGGAGAAGGCTATGCCGACTTCTCGCAAACCGGTGCCATCGATGAGGCGCTGGTTGCCATGCGTTTCGTCGACAACGCCGGACAGCCTACGGAGGCGTATCCGAATAATCCTAACGGTTCACCACAGGGTATTACGGCGGTGACCACGCCGGATGGTCGTTTCACGGTACTCATGCCGCATGCCGAGCGGGGATTTCGCAGCGTCACGCAGTCATGGCACCCGGATTCATGGGGTGAGGACTCGCCATGGATGCGCATGTTCCGCAATGCCCGCAAGTGGGTTGGCTGACCTTGTAGTGGCGATGGACATCGGCAGTGTTGCCTGATTTCCTTTTTGTTCTGATTTTGCCTCGGTCATGGGGAGTGGTTTAGCCCGATGGTCGCCAAGGCAATCTTCAAAGCAGTTCATTGCGCTCCAGCATCGTTGTAGGCAGCGAGACAATACGGGCGGCACGTTTGCAGTCAATGCAGACGTTGTCGCTTTCATCGTCCTGCTTCCTCGGTAGAGCGAAAAATAATCCTCTGAAAACTGCTCGAATAAATCTACGCAATCGGTAAAGCGTTCGGCGTCCAGCGTGCCGTCGGCAAAGAGAAATGTTTGTCTGACGCCCGATTGCTTGATATCCCATAAGGTATCGGAAGGATTTTGATGGGTAAGGATAGGAGTGTTAAGCGCGGGTTTGCCAGTTTGCGGGTCGACCTTCGGCCATTTCCAGCCAGTCAGCATGTTGGGAGCGGAGGGCGAATTTTGCGGGGAGAGTTGCCCGATGCAGAATTCCCGATAAGCCTTATAAAAAATCACATACCGCTCATATCCTGCTAAATCGTAACTGCCATCGGTGTTGCGAAAGACCTCCTGGTTTTGCGCGTTGAGAATATCGCTTACCGGATGATCGAGCGGTACCCGGACCCTATTCGGCGCCGTCGAGACATCCAATACCGTGAGCTTGCCGCCACGGTGCAAAAATGTTTCAACTTCCATTCGTATTGAGTTTTGTTGCAGGGGAGCCGCTTGTCTGCCGGTTGAACAAAACGCATGGCTGGTAGTCGCTGCTGAGAGATGACTTGTTATGGGAGAGGAGGTCGAAGTGGAACTGGACGTG
Organism: Herbaspirillum sp. RTI4; assembly: GCF_034313965.1. NCBI lineage: Bacteria > Pseudomonadati > Pseudomonadota > Betaproteobacteria > Burkholderiales > Oxalobacteraceae > Herbaspirillum > Herbaspirillum sp. RTI4. The sequence continues at coordinate 2,656,312 of NZ_JAVIWQ010000002.1, read as the reverse complement.
CTTGGTAGTGAGGGGAGAGAAAAAAGAACGTGTGGGGAGAGGCGGGGTGTAACGGGTTTCGGCATAGTGATCTCCTGTGGATGGGGTATCCAGAAGATAAAAAATACGGGGTGAATAACCTTTCACAAAACGCTTAAATTTCAGACGGTTGATTGGTATTGCCTTAATTTCTGGAACTATTTATCAAATCCGGAATATGCTTTTTTCTCGACGAAGTTGGAGGTGAGCGTGTGCCGTAGCCCAATCGCAGACGATTTAAAACGCTCTGTGACGTTCCACCTGCGTTCGCTCCCGCGCGCTGTTTAACCCTACCAAGCGGATATCTTGTGAGAATCTGCTTGGCAGGGGATGCATTATCAGCTTAGTCAGATTACAGAATAAGCCGCAATTGCCCTGGTTACTGAGGACCTTGCGCCACAATCAACGCCTTCAGTTGTTCACGCTCTTCTTCATTCAGGTCGACCAACGGTGCGCGGACCGGACCTGCATCATGCCCAATGATCGTTGCCCCTGCCTTGACGATGCTGACGGCATAGCCAGCCTTCTTGTTGCGGATTTCCAGGTAAGGCAGGAAGAAGGTGTCGATCAGGCGTTCGGAAGTCGCAAAATCATCATTCTTGATGGCTTCGTAGAACTCGATTGCTGTTTTCGGGATGAAGTTGAACACCGCCGACGAATAGACCGGCACGCCCATCGCCTTGTATGGAGCGGCGAAAATTTCAGCAGTTGGCAAGCCACCCAGATAAGAAAAACGATCGCCAAGACGACGACGGATGGTAACCATCGATTCGATATCGCCCACGCCATCTTTGAAGCCGATCAGGTTAGGGCAGCGATCTGCCAGCTTCAGCAAGGATTCAGCATTGAGTTTGCAGACGTTGCGGTTATAAATCACCACGCCGATTTTGATCGATTTGCAGACTTCTTCCACATGGGCGACCAGTCCGTCCTGGCTGGCTTCCGTGAGGTAATGCGGCATCAGCAAGATACCCTGAACACCCAGACGTTCGGCTTCCTGCGCGTAAGCGATCGCCACACGGGTAGGGCCACCGGCACCGGCCAGGATAGGCACTTTGCCGCGGCAGGTATCGACAGCCACTTTAACGACGTTGCTGTAATCGGCCGGAGTCAGCGAGAAAAACTCACCCGTGCCACCAGCGACGAACAAGGCCGTCGCGCCGTACGGTGCCAGCCATTCGAGGCGATCAGCGTAGGTGCTTGGGCGGAAATTACCTTCGGCATCGAAGTCGGTGACAGGAAAGGAGAGTAAGCCGGAGGAGAGGGTTTTTTTGAGTTCTTGAGCGTTCATGGTGTGCCTGGCCGATAGAAAGGGTGAATAAAAGTGGGCGTCACATGCATTTCGCTCACTTGAAGTCAGTCATCGTACAACATGAATTGAAAATTTGCAAGGGAGCAGGGCGTGTTGACGTTTCACCGAGACGCCATAGAAAGCCACGTGCAATGGCGACGACGCTCTGGTCATTTTTTTCAGTAGATCAAATCTGGTGACCAAGGCCGGATAGTGTTTGAGTCGTGTGAAAACGGTTTTCATCAGATGACGATAGCGATACAAGCCTCTGTCGACCTTACCGGACAGCGCCGCATAAATCCCAACGATCTGCCTGTTGTGCGATGTAGCGTTGTCCCGCTGGGCACCGGCACCTGGTAATACATCCAACCCGATGCTGTCGGTAGACGCAAGCGCAAAGCGAACTGATTGACGAAGGAGTCCTTGCCGTCCCCGTTCTGAATGACCGCGACGTTGAAATAGGGAATGTTGTATTTCATCAATATATAATGATAGGAATTAATAAATACAAAAGACAAAAATGAAAAACGTCACCATCAGAACCAGTTTGATCGCCGTACTTATTTCTTTCGCCATCATGCTGGTATTCGGCGCAGCCGCCGGCGTGCTGGCCCTGGGAAGGGCAAATGATTCAGCATTGTTACTGCGACAGATAAGCGCGCAATCCTCTCAGATCACCGAGAGTTACAAAAATGCGATGCGCACCCGGGTTGTGTTGTTGTCTGCCTACGCATCGCTAAAAGAAAAAAACGATATCGCCGCCAAGGATTTTTCAGTCAAGCGCAGCCTGCCTTTTCTTGACCGTTACAACGCCGGACTGCAGGCATTCGCTGATGAGCCAGCGTTTGAAGGACTGGACAATACCCTCAAGCAAAATGTAGTGACATCGGGACAAGCCATGTCGCTGGCTCTCGCAAAAGCCATTGAAGCCCTGCGTGCGGACGATACGGCCGCATTCAGCGTCCTTAACGATGGTCCGGTTACCGCCACCGGCAGCCTGTACTCTGCCAACATGGAAAAATTCCAGGCGCACGTGAATGCGCTGACAAGCGAACAGACCAATCGCAAGGAATTTGAATACACGCTGGTCAAGGAACTGGTGTCAGTGGGCCTGCTGCTCGCGCTGGGTCTGATTCTGCTGACGCATTTCGGCCTGAAAAGAATTGTCCTGACCCCCTTGAGCCATGCCGTATTGCTGCTGGATCAGGTCGCCCTGGGCGATCTGAGCACTCATATCGCCCAGACTGGAAATAACGAGATAGGCCGTCTGTACAGCGCCATGCAGCGCATGCAACAGGGCCTGATTGACACCGTATCGCAAGTGCGCAAAGGCGCGCAGGAAATCCATGTGGCAGCGACGGAAATCGCGACCAGCAACATCGACCTGTCTTCGCGCACCGAATCGCAAGCCAGTGCGCTTGAGCAGACCGCCGCATCAATGGAAGAGCTGACCAGCACGGTAAAAAATAACGCGCAGCATGCGCAAAACGCCAGCGAATTTGCGGCAGCGGCCTCGACCGTGGCCTCCCAGGGCGGCACGGTCGTTTCAGATGTGGTGCTGACGATGGAGGCAATCAGCGCCTCTTCGAAAAAAATCGTCGACATCATCGGGGTCATCGACAGCATTGCCTTTCAGACGAATATTCTGGCGCTGAACGCCGCTGTCGAAGCAGCGCGTGCCGGTGAGCAAGGTCGTGGTTTTGCGGTGGTGGCGTCGGAAGTACGCAGTCTGGCGCAGCGATCGGCAACGGCGGCCAAGGAAATCAAATCGCTGATAGACGATTCCGTTGATAAGGTTTCCACCGGTACCCAGTTGGTACACAAGGCAGGGGACACGATGGACGACATCGTGGCGGGCATCAAGAAGGTGACAGACACCGTGTTGGAAATCGCCGCCGCTTCGCGTGAGCAAACCTCGGGCATCGAGCAGGTCAATTCCGCAGTGATCGAGATGGACAGTGTCACGCAACGCAATGCGGTATTGGTCGAGAAATCAGCCGGAACAGCGAAATTGCTTCAGGATCAGGCCAATACCCTGATCGAACTGGTGCAGGTCTTCAAGCTCGACGGCGACTTGGCACAGCCTCGTCGCGTTGCCATGAAAGATATCCACACGCCGCACAGCCTATTACCTCACTGAGCGGATGGCGTTGCAGTATTCGGACGCCACAATCTCAAGCGTCATAAAAAAAAACGGGAACCGTATGATCGGCTCCCGTTTTTCTATTGCGCGGTCAAAATCCGGGACGCCAAGTCCCGGGGATCAAACACGACGATCAAGCCTGAACCAGATCGCCATTAATGACGCGCCACAATCCCAGCGGATTGCCATCCTGCAGCGATGCCGGCAACAAATCTGCCGGAATATCCTGATAGCTGACCGGACGCAGGAAACGATCAATCGCGGCAGCGCCGACCGATGTGCTGCGGCTGTCCGATGTTGCCGGGAACGGGCCGCCATGCACCATTGCGTGGGACACTTCGACGCCCGTCGGGAAACCGTTAACCAGAATGCGGCCCACTTTGCGTTCCAGCGCCGGCAGCAACTGCTTGGCGGCGGCATGGTCGGCAGCGGTCAGGAACAAGGTGGCAGTCAACTGACCCGCCACATGTTCCGCCACTTGCCGGAATTGCGCGATGTTGTTGCAACTGACGATCAGCGAGCAAGCACCGAACACTTCATCTTCCAACGAAGGCGTGGCCAGGAATGTGGCCGCGTCCGTAATGAATAAAGTTGCCTGACCGCCGCAGGGGCCGGTGGCGACCTGGCCGCGTGCCAGCAGACGCACACCGGCAGTGGCCGCCAGTTGCTCTACGCCCTTGGTGTAAGCAGCATGGATGCCCGGAGTCAGCATGGTTGCCGCCACTTTGGCTTGCAGCGCTTCGCCGGCCGCTTCGCTGAATGCTGTCAGATCGCCACCTTCCATTGCAATCACCAGACCCGGGTTGGTACAGAACTGTCCTGCGCCCATGGTCAGGGAATCGATGAAGGCCGCGCCGATTTTGCGTGCGCCGTTGGCCATTGCATCCGGCAGCAGGAACATCGGGTTGATGCTGCTCATTTCGGCATAGACCGGGATGGGTTCCTTGCGTTGCGCCGCTGCGCGCATCAGTGCTACGCCGCCTTGACGCGAACCAGTGAATCCGACTGCCTTGATGGAGGGATGGCTGACCAGCGTTTGACCAACGATGTTGCCGTCGCCGAACAACAAGGAAAACACGCCTTCATGCAGGCCGCAAGTGGCAACCGCCGCCTGAATGGCTTTACCGACCAGTTCCGAGGTGCCGGGATGGGCGCTGTGCGCCTTGACCACTACCGGGCAACCTGAGGCCAGTGCGGAAGCGGTATCGCCGCCGGCGACTGAAAACGCCAGAGGAAAATTGCTGGCGCCGAAAACGGCGACCGGGCCCAGACCGATTTTGCGCAAGCGCAGATCAGGCCGTGGCGGTGCGCGTTCCGGCAGTGCCGAATCCAGCGTGGCGTCGAGAAAACGGCCGTCGCGCACGACTTTGGCAAACAGACGCAGCTGACCGACGGTGCGGCCGCGTTCGCCTTCGAGGCGAGCTTGCGGCAAACCGGATTCCTGCATGGCGCGCTCGATCAGGGCGTGGCCGATTTCCAGGATGTTAGTGGCGATCTGCTCCAAAAACTGGGCGCGCTGTTCCAGCGTCGTTTCACGATAGCTGTCGAATGCTTGCTGGGCCAATGTGCAGGCGGTATCGGTATCGGCTGTGGTGCCGGTGCCGAATGGCGGTTCGATAGGCAAGCCGCTGGAAGGGTCGATGGCGTGCAACTGGCGTTCAGTACCAAAGTGGGCAGTTTTTCCGATCAGCATGGCACCGGTGATAGTGGCGTGAGTTGGCGTGGTCAATAGGTTCTCCAGAAGGTTGATTGAAGCAGCAGCAAGACCTGCCGTCTTGCAACGGGAGGAGAGCTTGTGGCGCATCGAAAATGGGGGCGGCTTCCGGTCAGAGGCGCCGGATGCCTGGGCGTGATGTCAGTCGACCGGAGAGGGGCGCACTATCGAAGGAATGGGATATTCACCTGGTTAGTACGGCCAACACGCAGCGCTGACGACATCACCGGTCATCGTACAACATGACTTGTGAATGTGCAAGCCTGGCGCAGCCGGATTGACCTTACTGGCGCGTGTTGTCTGACGAAGACTTGATTTCGTTCGATTCCTGAATCCGTCGCAAACGCTCGCGGCTATTGCTCAGGTGGGTACGCATCGCGGCGCGTGCTGCTTCAGGATCTTCGCGCAGGATGGCGTTGAAAATATCTTCATGCTCGTGATTGACGCGCTCCAGATAGGCCGCAGGATCGTCATGCGTCATCTTGGCGGCGTTAATGCGCGAGCGCGGAATAATGTTGGTGCCGAGCTGGTGCAGGATGTCGTAGAAATAACGATTGCCGGACGTCTGCGCGATGAGCAGATGAAAATGGACATCGGGCGAGATGGCATCTCCGTCCTCGGGGGTATGGTTCAGTAATGCATCGAGAGCCGCGCGCAGTTCTTGCAGTTGCTGTTCGTTGCGTCGGCTTGCGGCCAGATAAGCGGCTTCGGTTTCCAGACTGATGCGCAACTCCAGAATCGCCAGCACATCGCGCATGGTGATGACCGTATCGGGATCGATGCCAAAGGCTTGCGCTGGTGGTGGTTCCAGCACAAAGGTACCGATGCCATGCCGGGTTTCCACCAGTTTGGCGGCCTGCATGTGGGAAATGGCTTCGCGCACCACGGTGCGGCTGACGCCCTGAATCCGCATGATTTCGGATTCGGTCGGCAATTTGTCTCCCGGCTTCAGGATCTCATTCTGGATTTGCTCTGAAATATCCGCGACGACGCCCTGAGCCAGATTGCGGTGTTTCTTGCGCGGGGCAGAGGGCGTGGAGGCGGTTGAGGTGTGATTTTCAGACATGAGTGGTGGGATAAGTAGCGCAATGAGAGATGGATTGCAGAGTTTTCATATTCTGATTATACTCGGAGCATGTTGTACGATGACATATGAGGTTAGGTGAAATGCGTTCATATGATATCCGCCACAGCTTTTTTGTACTGTATTGCTCACAATAATAAAACAAATAAGAGCGCAGTCAGATAAAACCATGGGGCCCTTGTCTATGAATGTTTATGAATGTCGATGAAGATCGAGCCGCTAAAGTAAGCGAAAGCTAAAGTAAGCGAAAAATAGAAAATACAATGGAAAATACAATGGAAACATCGAGCAAGGGAACAACGCCGGTTTCGACTGTCGCGCAAGCCGCAGGTACAGCGCCCCTGTATATCCGCATGCATGCCAACGACAATGTCGCCATTGTCGTCAACGATGGCGGATTGCCTGCCGGAACCGAATTCCCTGGGGAATTCGTCCTGCTCGACCGTATCCCCCAGGGACACAAAATTGCCCTGGTCGATTTAGCCGAAGGTGCCGCCATTACCCGCTACGACGTCACCATCGGCTATGCCGTACGCGATATTGCGCAGGGCAGCTGGGTCGAAGAATCGCTGGTGCGCATGGCGCCCGCGCGGGAACTGGTCAACTTGCCGATTGCCAATCGCCACTTCGCGCCGGTAGAGCCGCTGGAAGGCTATACCTTCCAGGGATTCAAAAATGCGGATGGCTCCGTCGGCACACGCAATATTCTGGCCATTACGACCACGGTGCAGTGCGTCTCCGGCGTGGTCGAACATGCCGTCAAGCGCATCAAAGCGGAACTGCTGGCCGATTATCCGAATGTCGATGACGTCATCGGACTGGAACACACCTATGGATGTGGCGTCGCGATCGACGCGCCGGATGCCATCATCCCCATTCGCACGCTGCGCAACATCAGTCTCAATCCGAATTTCGGCGGGCAAGCCATGCTGGTCAGCCTCGGTTGCGAAAAACTGCAACCGGCGCGCCTGCTACCGGCCGGCAGTATCCCGATTCAGAACGGGCCTTACATCGTTGTCTTGCAGGACGAACAGCATGTCGGCTTTGAATCGATGATCACCTCGATCATGGACATGGCAAAAATCCGACTGGCCGCCCTCAATCTGCGCCAGCGCGAAACTTGCCCGGCATCGGAACTGGTGGTCGGCGTGCAGTGCGGCGGCAGCGATGCCTTCTCGGGAGTGACGGCCAATCCGGCGGTCGGTTTTGCGACTGAGCTGCTGATCCGGGCCGGCGCTACCGTCATGTTTTCTGAAACGACTGAAGTCCGCGACGGTATTGACCAGCTCACTTCGCGCGCCCTGAACGCCGAAGTCGCCAAGGAAATGATTCGTGAAATGGCCTGGTATGACGCTTACCTGAGCAAAGGCGGCGTCGACCGCAGCGCCAATACCACTCCCGGCAACAAAAAAGGTGGCTTATCGAACATCACTGAAAAGGCGATGGGTTCCATCGTCAAGTCCGGCAACGGCGTGATTTCCGGTGTGCTGGCACCGGGAGAAAAACTCAAGCGCAAGGGCCTGATTTACGCAGCCACGCCCGCCAGCGATTTTATCTGCGGCACGCTGCAACTGGCGGCTGGCATGAATCTGCACGTATTCACGACAGGTCGCGGCACGCCGTACGGACTGGCCGCGGTACCGGTCCTGAAAGTCGCCACGCGCTCCGATCTGGCGCGTCGCTGGCATGATTTGATGGATATCAACGCCGGGCGCATCGCCACCGGCGAAGCCAGTATCAGCGATGTCGGCTGGGAAATGTTCCAGATGCTGCTCGACGTCGCCAGCGGCAAAAAAACCTGGGCCGAGCATTGGAAGCTGCACAATGCACTGACCCTGTTCAATCCGGCACCGGTGACCTGATACTGTAATGCGCCATGTTCGGCGCATTGCGAGCTACGGCAAGGTCTTTTTCAAGACCACTCCTGCCGATTGCTTTCCACCCAGCGATTCAGCGATCCATTGAGATGCGAGCGCAAGGCTGTTTGTGCGTTGAGCACATCCCGGCTTTCCAGCGCCACCAGAATCGCCTCATGTTCCTCCAGCGCAGCGTCCCATGTCTGACTGGTTTCTGTGCGCTCCCGTAATTGCGACGAAATCGGACTGTGGCGCTCATCGAATAGCTCGCGCACCAGCCGCTCCAGCACCGAATTGCCGGTACTCGCAGCGATCAGCAAGTGGAATTCTCTGTCGTAGGGAAGGGTGGGGCGATTTTGTGTAATCGCCGAACGCATTTCCTCCAGCACCCGACGCAGCGACAGCAGCCCCTCCGGGGTAATGCGCGCGCAAGCCAGCATTACCACCGTTCCTTCCAGCGCCGAGCGCGCCTGCATCAACTCAATCGGACTCTCGCCCATCGCCGCCGTCGTTTGTGGCGTGCGTTCGGTGGGATTGCACACATACACCCCCGCGCCCATTCGGACTTCTACGCTGCCTTGCAGCTCCAGAGCAATCAGCGCTTCCCGCACAGATGGTCGCGATACTCCCAATTGCTGCGCCAGGTCGCGTTCCGGCGGCAAACGCGCACCGGCGGGGAAATTGCCCTCCAGGATAAGTGCGCGTATCCGATCGGCGATTTGTTGATACAGGCGGCGGGTATCCACCGGTTTGATTTGATCCAGCATGAGGTTTTTCCTTCAATTCGGTACATTACAGCAGTATTGGCCTGACCAGAGTAATCGAAATTGGTCAGGCCGAAGCCCTTAGTTTAGGCTAAATAAAAGAATTTTTGCTGAATAAATAGTGTTAATACGCAATTTTAAGGTATTCTTGGTCAGGCCAATTAAAATAAACGGCAAAGCGGCCTTACCCGGCTGTTTTGACCAACCGGGAGACCAACTATGCGGTATGACTTCGATTTCAGCGCGCCTCTGGCGTACTGGCCGGATTTTCTGGCGGGTGCGGCGACCACGCTGGGTTTGTCGGTAGCGGCGACCGTGTTCGGCTTTTTGCTCGGCGTATTTTGCGCACTGGGGCGTTCCGGCCGTTCAGTCTGGCTGTCCCGATTCTGCGGGATTTATGTCGAGAGCATCCGCAATACCCCCTTGCTGGTGCAAGTGTTCATCGTCTATTTCGGACTCGCCACAGTCGGCATCAAGGTGGACGCCTTTACCGCTGCCACGGCCGCACTGATTATCAACGTCGGTGCCTATACCTCGGAAATTGTGCGCGCCGGTATTCAATCCATTCATGGCGGGCAACTGGAAGCCGCCGAATGTCTGGGTCTGTCGCGCTGGCAAGTGATGCTGCATGTAGTGCTGCCGCCGGCTATCGAGCGGGTCTACCCGGCGCTGACCAGCCAATACGTTTTGCTGATGCTGGCCTCGTCGATCACTTCGCAGATTTCAGCGGAAGAACTGACCGCCGTTGCCAACCGCATTCAGTCGGATACTTTCCGCTCGGTCGAAACTTATCTGATCGTCGCCGCAGCCTATCTGGTGCTGTCGCTCATCATGCGGCTGATGTTCTGGTGCGCCAGTTACCTCGCCTTCCCGCGCCGCCGCCGTCTCGGCCAGCCGATCTGAAGGGGCCGCCATGACTTTACTGACCGTACCGCAATTGCAATTCCTGCTTCAGGGTTTCTGCTGGACCGTGGGACTGTCGCTGATCGCCTTCGTCGGCGGCGGCGTGCTCGGTTTCATCGTCGCGATACTGCGCGTCTACGGACCCGCTTTCACGCGCAACCTGACCATGCTCTATATCAAACTGGTGCAAGGCACGCCGCTACTGGTATTGCTGTCGCTGACCTACTTCGGCTTGCCGACGCTGGGCCTCAACATCGAACCGCTGACTGCCGCCGCTATCGGTCTGAGCATTTACTCATCGGCCTATCTGGGCGAAATCTGGCGCGGCTGCATCGAATCGGTACCGCGCACTCAAGCCGAAGCCGCCGAATGTCTGGCGCTTAACTGGGGACAGCGGCTGATCCATGTGATCCTGCCGCAAGCGCTCAAGATCGCCACCCCATCCACCGTGGGCTTCATGGTGCAGATCGTCAAGAACACCTCGCTGGCTTCAGCCATAGGATTCATTGAGCTGGCGCGCGCCGGGCAGGTGATTAACAACGCTACCTTCCAGCCGTTCCTGATTTTCATGCTGACCGCTGTTTTGTATTTTGCCCTGTGCTACCCGCTGTCGGTCTGGAGCCGCCGCCTCGAAAGGAAATTCAATGTCGCAAATCGTTAAGGTCGAGTCCATCTCGAAGAGCTTCGGCCCGGTCCGTGTACTGGATGGCGTGTCCTTCGACGTTAAAAAAGGCTCGGTAGTCGCCATCATCGGCCGCAGCGGTTCCGGCAAAAGCACAGCCTTGCGCTGCATCGACCGGCTGGAATCGGTCGACAGCGGCCGCATCGAAGTTTGCGGACATGAAGTCACCTCGCCACAACTGGACTTGCACCAACTACGCCGCGACGTCGGCATCGTTTTTCAAAGCTATAACCTGTTTCCGCACATGACCGTCGAGCAAAACATCATGCTCGCGCCACGCCTGGTACTCAAGGGCAAACGTGCCGAACTGCGCGAACGCGCCCACAAGGTCTTGACGCAGGTCGGTCTGGCCGACAAAGCCGATGCTTATCCGTCGCAGTTGTCCGGTGGCCAGCAGCAACGCGTGGCGATTGCCCGTTCGCTGGCGATGGCGCCGAAGGTCATGCTGTTTGATGAAGTGACTTCCGCGCTCGATCCGGAATTAACCGGCGAAGTGCTGCGCGTGATGGAAAAACTGGCCGCCGATGGCATGACCATGATCCTCGTCACGCATGAAATGGCATTTGCCCGCAAGGTCGCTGACGAAGTGATTTTCATGCATGGCGGCAAGGTATGGGAGCAAGGCCCGGGCTCGATGCTCGATGCGCCGCAAACCGCCGAGCTGCGCAATTTTGTCGGCAGCGGACTTTAATTTCAGCAAGGCCGCGCAGTGAGCGGTGAGGTATGTTTTTCAGTAGGGCAGTGAAAGCATTGCAGCTAAGGCGTTGCAGCTAAAGCATTGCCATCAAAGCAGTGCCATCCATAAAACCAAGGAGATGAAATGATGATCAAGCGTTCCCCATTTGCACGCCGCCTTCTGTCGGCAGTTGTCCTGATGTCGTTCGCCGGCGCGGCGACCGTCGCCCACGCCGACCAGCTCGATGACGTCCGTGCCGCCAAGAAAATCCGCGTCGCTATCGACCTCGGCTCACCGCCGTTCGGTACCACCGATGGCGCAATGAAGCCAACCGGTTCTGATGTCGAGACTGCCCGTTTGCTGGCCAAGGATCTGGGCGTGGAACTGGAAATTGTACAAACCACGGGCGCCAATCGCATTCCGTTTCTGCAAACCGGCAAAGCCGACATCGTGATTTCTTCCCTGTCGGTCACGCCGGAACGTGAAAAGGTTATTAATTTTTCCGCGCCGTATGCGCAGATTCAGGCCGTGGTCGCCGGACCTAAGCCCATTGCCATCAAGAGCTTTGCTGATCTGGCCGGAAAACGCGTTGCCACTGCACGCGGCACCACCAACGACCGGCTCGCTACCGACGGTGCCAAAGGCGCGCAAATTGTCCGCTTCGATGATGACGCCACCCTGGTCACGGCAATTGCCAGCGGCCAGGTCGATATTTTCGCCACTTCGCCTTCTATCGTTAACACGGTGATCGGAAAAGCCCCCGCACTCGGCATAGAAATCAAATTCGTGATGCAAAGCTTCCCGCTGGGAGTCGGCATGCGTAAGGGCGAAACCAAGCTGCAGGAGTGGATCAACGCCTGGGTCGCCAAGAACAACGAGAACGGCAATCTGGTCAAAATTTTCAAGCGTTTCCACGGCTGATGTGAGGAACCAACGCTGATGAAGTGTGGCACGCATCACACGCAACGAATCCCATACGCAGGATGGCGTAAGTGCTTCATCAGCCGTTTCTAAAAACCTACTAACGAATTCAAGGAGTCATGCATGTTGACAGTCATTTGCGAAACGCCGGGCATTTTGCGTGCCGAGCAACGTCCGATACCGCCACGCGGCGAGGGCGAAGTGCTGTTGCGCGTCAAGCGCGTCGGCGTGTGTGGCACCGATCTGCACATTTTTACCGGTAATCAGCCTTATCTCAGCTACCCGCGCGTCATGGGTCATGAGCTGTCCGGCATTGTTGAACAGGCACCCGAGGGATCGCCTCTGAGCGCTGGCGACACGGTCTACGTCATGCCTTATCTGACCTGCGGTGTCTGCGTGGCCTGCCGCAAGGGCAAGACGAATTGCTGTTCCCATATTCAGGTGCTGGGCGTACATCGCGACGGCGCATTTACTGAGTATCTCAGCGTGCCGCAAGCCTTCGTCCATAAAGCGGAAGGCGTGACGCTGGATCAGGCCGCGATGGTGGAGTTTCTCGCCATCGGCGCGCACGCGGTTCGTCGCGCTAACGTGCAGACCGGGCAGCGGGTGTTGGTGGTCGGCGCAGGCCCTATCGGCATGGCTGCCATGATTTTTTCCAAGCTGCGCGGCGGTATTGTCACCGCGCTCGACACCCGTCGCGACCGGCTGGATTTTTGCATCCAGCATCTGGCCATGAATGCTGCCGTGCAAATCGGTGATGCCGATGAGCAGGAGCTGGCGGCACTGACCGACAACGACTATTTCGACGTCGTGTTCGATGCGACCGGCAATCCCAAGGCAATGGAGCGCGGCTTCAAATTCGTCGCGCATGGCGGCACTTATGTCCTGATTTCGGTGGTGGGTGCGACGATCAGCTTTTCCGATCCTGAATTCCATAAGCGCGAAACCACCTTGCTGGGCAGCCGTAACGCCACCGTCGAAGATTTCGAGACCGTGCTCAAGGCCATGCGCGCCGGACAGATTCCCGACGCCGCGCTCAATACGCATCGCTTGAATCTGGCCGATGTGCCGGCCGATTTCCAAAAACTGCTTGATCCCGCACAAGGCGTGGTCAAGGCCATCATCGAGTGCTAAGTCCATCATGAGCCAGCCTATTCAGCCGATTCAGCCGATTCTCCAGTTCGGCACCAGTCGTTTTCTGCAGGCCCACGTTGATCTGTTCGTTTCCGAGGCGCTAGCCAACGGTGCTGATAATGCTGCCGGTGCTGCACTGGGTGGAATCATGGTGGTGCAGTCCAGCGACAATCCGGCCAACGTGCAACGGGTAGCGGCGCTGGCCGCCGATACCGGTTATCCGGTACGCATCCGGGGTTTGTTGCGCGGTCAGCAGATTGACACCACCGTCACCTGCAACGCCGTGCGCGAAGCCGTTCAGGCGGTGACTCACTGGCCGCGTCTGTTGGAGGCAATGGCGGGGGAGGTGAGGGTGATCGTCTCGAACACCGCGGATCGCGGCTATCAGCTCGATGCGCAAGACCATGCCGGTCTGATCGGCCATGCGCATGATGTTCCGCGCAGCTTTCCCGCCAAACTATTAGTGTTGCTGGAACACCGCTGGCAGCGCCAGGCCGCTGTGCCGCTGTCGATTTTTCCTTGTGAACTGATAGAACGCAACGGCGACACCTTGCGCGATCTGGTCTGCACCCTGGCCAGCGAATGGGCCTTGCCTGCGGCTTTCATCGTCTGGCTGCGCACGCATTGCGTGTGGGCCAATTCACTGGTCGACCGCATTGTTTCCGAAGCCTTGTATCCGGTGGGCGCCGTTGCCGAGCCTTACGCGCTGTGGGCCATCGAACAGCAGGAAGGTCTGGTGTTGCCTTGCCGTCACGCTGCCATTGTGCTGACTGATGATCTGGAACGGCACGAACGACTCAAACTTTTCCTGCTCAACGCCGGACACACCTATCTGGCCGAACGCTGGCAACAGGATCAGCGCGCCGCCGACGAAACGGTGGCGCAGGCCATGCAAGATGTCGTATTGCGCGCCGATCTGGAAGCGCTGTGGAACGAGGAAATACTGCCCGTGTTCGAGGCGCTGGGCGAGCGCGATCAAGCGCTGGCCTATCTGGTCGATTTGCGCGAACGCTTTCTCAATCCCTATCTGGCCCATCGACTGGCTGATATTGCGCAAAATCATGTGCAGAAAAAGCAGCGTCGTTTAGGCCCGGTGGTGGCGATGGCTGAAAAAGTCCGGCCCGCACTGTTGCAGCCGCGCTTGCAGGCAGCGCTGGCGCAGCAATAAGCAAGGCTAAATCGCTCGCCACTCCATTAGAAATTCCCTACCAAGGATGTTGACCATGCCAACTGAAAACAAACTGCTGATCCGTCTGAGCGAGTCCGATAACGTGGCCGTTGCCCGTATCGCGCTGAGCGCCGGACAGACCGTGACCATCAATGCCAAGCCGCTGGTACTGCGCGACGCCATTCCCGCTGGCCACAAGCTGGCGATGGAGGCGGTGGAGATCGGTAAGCCGGTACTCAAGTACGGCCAGATCATCGGGGTGGCGACGCAAGGTATTCTGCCCGGTGAGCATGTCCACGTACACAACCTGGGAATGGTACCGTCGGCGGCTACACACGGCGTGGGCAGTGCCTATCAACCGGTAACGCTGACGCAGCCCGGTGCCACGTTTCAAGGCATCGTGCGGGCGGATGGCCGGGTCGGCACGCGCAATTATCTGGGGGTCATTTCCAGCGTCAATTGTTCGGCCACCGTGTGCCGCCATATTGCCAAACTGATTAACGAGCAAGTGTTGAGCGAATTCCCGCACGTCGATGGCATCGTCGCCATCACGCACGGTACCGGTTGCGGCATGTCGGGCGGCGGCGAGGGCATAGCGCTGTTGCAACGGACCTTGCGCGGCTACGCCGATCATCCTAATTTCGCCGGCGTCTTGCTGGTCGGACTTGGTTGCGAAGTCAATCAGATTGCACCGCTGGTAGAAATGCTGGGCATGCGCGAGCCGGGCTTGTTTGCGTCACTGACGATTCAGGGCGAAGGCGGCACGCGCGAAACCATTGATGCCGGCGTTGCCATCCTGCGTGACATGCTGCCGCTTGCCAATCGCGCTGTGCGCAGCACCGTGAGCGCCAGCCATCTGGTGGTGGGTCTGCAATGCGGCGGCTCGGACGGCTACTCCGGCATCAGCGCCAATCCGGCTCTGGGCGCGGCAGTGGACCTGGTGGTGCGTCACGGCGGCACTGCCATCCTGTCCGAAACGCCCGAGATTTATGGCGCAGAACATCTGTTGACCGCACGCGCCGCTACGCCAGCCGTGGCCGACAAACTGATGCAGCGCTTGAGCTGGTGGGAACACTACACCCGCATCAATGGCGGCGACATGAACAACAATCCCTCGCCGGGCAATAAGGCCGGCGGCATCACCACCATTCTGGAAAAATCGCTGGGCGCGGTTGCCAAGGCGGGCAGTACCGGTTTGATGGACGTGGTCGAATATGCCTGCCCGGTCAGTACGCATGGCCTCGTATTCATGGATACGCCCGGTTACGATCCGGTGTCCGCCACCGGTCAGGTCGCGGGTGGGGCCAATGTGATTTGCTTTACCACCGGTCGTGGTTCCACTTATGGCTGCAAGCCCACGCCGTCGCTCAAGCTGGCGACCAATTCGGCCTTATTCCGGCACATGCGCATGGATATGGATTTCGACTGCGGTGGCATCGTGGACGGCGAACTCAGCATTGCCGATGCCGGGCGGCAGTTGTTCGAATTGATTCTGGCGACCGCGTCCGGCCAGTACAGCAAGAGTGAAGAACACGGATTGGGCGACAATGAATTTCTGCCGTGGCAGGTCGGGGCGGTAATGTGAGTCCGCTCCCCTTGCTCGATGTCGTGACTGTGGGCGAGGCCATGGCCTTGTTTATCGCCGGACAAGCCGGCGGGCTGGCGCAAGCGACGCATTTCCATCGCGCCACCGCCGGTGCCGAGCTCAATGTTGCCGTCGGTCTGCGCCGTTTAGGCTTGAGCGTGGGCTATGTCAGTCGGGTCGGTAACGACAGCTTCGGACAGCATCTGCTGGCCTTCCTTGACGCCGAAGGCATCGACCGCCGCCATGTGCAGACCGATCAGCAACACCCGACCGGTTTCATGCTGAAAACGCTGGAAACCGACGGCAAAGATCCCGCCATCGAATACTTTCGCCGTGGTTCGGCCGCCAGTCATTTGAATCTGGCCGATTATCCACAGGCCTACTGCACCGCTTCCCGCCATTTGCACCTGACCGGTATCAGTCCCGGCGTATCGGCCAGTTTGTGCGAGCTGGTGTTCGAGATGGCGGCGCAGGCGCGTCTGGCCGGACGTAGCGTATCGTTCGACCCCAATCTGCGGCCGCGTCTGTGGCCTTCGCCGCAAGTCATGGCTGCAACCATGAACCGGCTGGCAGCCAGCGCCGATCTGGTTATGCCGGGCTTGTCCGAAGGGCAGCTATTGACTGGACTCGACAGCATGGAAGCCATTGCCGATTTTTATCTTGAGGGCGGGGCGAAACAGGTAGTCATCAAACTCGGCGCGGAGGGCGCTTATTTCGCCGATCAGGATGGGCGCGGCATCGTACCGGGTATTCCTGTAAAGAAAGTGGTGGACACAGTCGGCGCAGGCGATGGTTTTGCTGTCGGCGTGATTAGCGGCTTGCTGGAGGGATTGCGTTTGCCGGAGGCAGTTGCGCGCGGCAATGTTATCGGCGCGCGGGTGGTGCAGTTTCCCGGGGACTGCGATGGCTTGCCGACGCGGGAGCAACTGCGGGCAATGCTGGCAGTTTCACAGTAAGACTGAAGGTCAAAAACAGGCTGAGTTTTCGTTCGAAATCAGCATCAACAAGTCTGTGCATCGAATGCAGAACAGGGTGCAGACCAGTTCGGCGACGCACAGACGGATAACGTCCTATCTCAATCCGGCGTCAACACCGTCGGCACGGCCTTTTCCAGCGTTTCAGGATAGTCGCGGCTGTAATGCAGCCCGCGGCTTTCCTTGCGGGAGAGCGCGCTGTTGACGATCAGTGAGGCCACTTCCACCAGATTACGCAATTCCAGTAAGTCGCGGGTGATGCGGAAGTGGGCATAGTATTCGTCGATTTCTTCTTTCAGCAGGCGGATGCGGTGCTGGGCGCGTTCCAGCCGTTTGTCGGTGCGCACGATGCTGACGTAATTCCACATGAAGCGTCGCAGTTCGTCCCAGTTATGGGAAATCACGACTTCTTCGTCGGCGTCGGTGACGCGACTTTCGTCCCATGCGGGCAAGGCGGGTGTGGGCGGCGCAGGGTGTTGTTCGATATCGAGCGCGGCAGCGCGGCCCAGTACCAGGCATTCCAGCAAGGAGTTGCTGGCCAGCCGGTTGGCGCCGTGCAGGCCGGTGCAGGCGGTTTCGCCAACGGCGTACAGGCCGGGCAGGTCAGTGCGGCCATGCAGGTCGGTGAGGACGCCGCCGCAGGTGTAGTGAGCGGCAGGCACGACCGGGATTGCTTGCTTGGTGATGTCGATGCCAAATTCGAGGCAACGCGCCTGAATCGTCGGGAAATGTTCGTGGATGAAAGCGGCTGGCAGGTGGCTGATGTCGAGGTCGACATGGTCGAGGCCGCGCTTTTTCATTTCAAAGTCGATGCTGCGGGCGACGATGTCGCGCGGGGCGAGTTCTTCGCGCACATCATGCTGCGGCATGAAACGCTGTCCGGCAGCGGTACCGGCACCAGCCGGCAATTTGAGTTGCGCTCCTTCGCCGCGCAAGGCTTCGCTGATCAGAAAAGATTTGGCGAACGGGTGGTACAGGCAGGTCGGGTGGAACTGGATGAATTCCATGTTGGACACCCGGCATCCGGCGCGCCAGGCCATGGCGATGCCGTCGCCGGTGGAGGAGTCGGGATTGGAGGTGTACAAATACACTTTGCCGGCACCGCCGGTGGCCAGCACGGTGTGGCCGGCGGAGATGGCGAGTACTTTGTCGTCCTTGACGCTCTGCACGTAGACGCCGACGCAGCGCGGCGCGCTGTCGGTATCGAGTTTGGCGGCATTGATGACGTCGATGGCGCAGTGATGTTCGAGCAGGGTGATGTTGGGGTGAGTGCGAACCAGTTGTTCCAGCGTGACCTGTACCGCGTGTCCGGTGGCGTCGGCTGCGTGGATGATGCGGCGCTGGCTATGCCCGCCTTCCCGCGTGAGGTGGTAGCCCATTTCCGCGCTGTCGTCGCGGGTGAAGGGGACGCCCTGATCGATGAGCCACTGGATCGCTTCTTTGCCATGTTCGACGATGTAGCGCGTGGCGGCTTCATCGCACAGACCGCCGCCTGCGATTAGCGTATCGGCGATGTGTTGGTCGTAGCTGTCGCCCGAGTCCAGTACCGCAGCGATGCCGCCTTGCGCCCAGTTGCTCGCGCCATCGAGCAGTTCCCCTTTTGAAATCACGACGACGCTGTGCGTGTTGGCAAGATGCAGCGCGACGGAAAGACCGGCCAATCCGCTGCCGATGATGGCAACGTCGAATTTCATGTTCATGAGGGGAGACGAAAGAAGGAGAGGAAGCTGCATTATACCGAGCGTTCCCAGGGCTTGCTGAGAGGCATCGGAAGGACTCCGATGCCTCCGTACAAATCAATTGCCGGTGATGGGCTTGATCTTGGCGACAGCTTGTTTGGCGCGGATGCGTGCGGTTTCGATATCTTCACCGCTGGCCACAACCACGCCCATGCGACGGCGCTTGAACGACTCCGGTTTGCCGAACAGACGGATGTCGGTACCGGGCACGCGCAGCGCTTCGGCGACGCCTTCAAAGGCAATGCCGACCGCGTCGTGCTGGCCGTAAATGACGGCCGATGCGCCCGGTGTTTTGAGCGCGACATTGACCGGCAGACCGAGGATGGCTTTGGCGTGCAGTTCAAATTCACTTTGTACCTGTGTGGCCATGGTGACCATCCCGGTATCGTGCGGACGCGGGCTGACTTCCGAGAACCACACCATGTCGCCTTTGACGAACAGCTCCACCCCAAACAGGCCGAGACCACCGAGGTTCTCGGTGATTTTGCGGGCGATGTCGCGTGCTTTATCCAGCGCGGCGGGATGCATGGGATGCGGTTGCCAGGATTCGACATAGTCGCCTTGCACCTGGATATGGCCGATCGGTTCGCAGAAATAGGTGGCGACTTCATTTTTGTCGTTGAGCGCGCGCACCGTCAGCAAAGTGATTTCGTAGTCGAAATCGATGAAGCCTTCGACGATGACGCGGGTGCTATCGACCCGGCCGCCGGTGAGAGCGTGCTGCCAGGCGGCTTCAATTTGTCCGGCGTCGTCGAGTTTGGTTTGCCCTTTGCCGGACGATGACATGACCGGTTTGATGACGCAGGGAAAACCGATTTCGCGTGTGGCGGTAATCAGTTGTTCCAGCGAATCGGCAAAGCGGTAAGGGGAGGTGGCCAGCGACAGGGTTTCTCCGGCCAGACGGCGGATGCCTTCGCGGTTCATGGTCAGCGAGGTGGCGCGCGCGGTGGGGATGACGCGTACTTTGCCGGCTTGCTCCAGCGCTACCAGCATATCGGTGGCGATGGCTTCGATTTCCGGCACGACCAGATCAGGGCGTTCCAGTTCGATCAGGGCGGCCAGCGCGTCGCCGTCGGTCATGTCGATGACATGCGAGCGGTGCGCCACTTGTTGACCGGGGGCGTTGGGGTAGCGGTCGACGGCGATGACTTCCACACCCAGTCGTTGCAGCGAAATGATGACTTCCTTACCCAGTTCGCCCGCACCCAGCAACATGACTTTGGTAGCGGTGGAGGAGAGCGGCGTGCCGATTCTGAGGGGAGTTTTCATGTCGTCGAAGGTAAGTGCGCAGTTAAATGAACTAAGCAGCGCGTGATTCGTGGAATTCAGTTCGTCTTACTGACGAGAGATCGTTATTGGTAATTTTTAGTGGAAAGCGGCGGGCGGGCAAAAATCAGGGGGCGCGACTGCAATCAGAGCCGAATTGTACCGAAATTGTACTGTGGATGGTGAGTCATAAAGCAAGATTTCCCTATGGAAATAAAAGGTGGCAGTGCAATGTCGCAATGACATGCGCCCATAAAAAAACCGGTCAAGGAATGCTTGACCGGTCAGTGCGCAGGAGTAACGCGGATTGCTTTCTCTTTTTTACGGCGGCGAACCGCTATGCTGCGTTTGCGCCGTCGGCCTTACCTCCCGTCTAATGCAATTTCAGTTTCGTAATTTCAGTTACACAATTTTAGTTTTGCAATTTCAGTTTCAGTCATCCGCGTAAATATTGGCGTCCTTGGTTTCCTTGACGAACAAAGTACCAATGACGAAGGTGACCAGGGCAATGACGATCGGGTACCACAGACCGTAGTAAATGTCGCCCTTGTACGCGACCAGTGCGAATGCGGTCGTTGGCAGCAAACCACCGAACCAGCCGTTACCGATATGGTAGGGCAGCGACATGGAGGTGTAGCGGATCCGGGTAGGGAACATTTCCACCAGTGCGGCGGCGATCGGACCGTACACCATCGTTACATACAGCACCAGAATGAACAGCAGCAGCAAGACCATAGGCTTGTTGATCTGTGCCGGATCGGCTTTGGTAGGGTAGCCCGCACCCTTGATGTCATCTGCCAATTCCTTGGAGAAGGACTTGTCCTTGGCGGCAGCATCTTCTTTTGACAGGACTCCGGAGTCGTACGAAACCAGTGTTTTTTCACCGATCTTGATGGTGGCGACGGAGCCGGGAGCACCCACGACATTTTGATAGTTCACCGATGCCGCCGACAGCTTGGCTTTGGCGATATCGCACGAGGAAGTGAATTTCTTCGTGCCGGTAGGGTTGAACTGGAACTGGCAAGTGGCAGGATCTGCGGTAACGACGACTGGAGCGTTCTTCAATGCCGCTTCCAGCGCAGGATTAGCGTAGTGCGCCAGGCCTGAGAAAATCGGAAAATACGTCACGGCCGCCAGCAGGCAACCGATCATGATGATGGGCTTGCGTCCGATTTTGTCGGACAGCGAACCGAACACCAGGAAGAACGGTGAAGCCACCAGCAATGCCACGGCGATCAGGATATTGGCAGTCGCGCCGTCCACCTTCAGCGATTGCGTCAGGAAGAACAGCGCATAAAACTGACCGGTGTACCAAACCACTGCTTGACCGGCAGTCAGACCGACCAGCGCCAGGATCACGATTTTCAGGTTTTTCCATTGGCCGAAGGCTTCAGTCAGCGGTGCCTTGGAAGTGCGGCCTTCCGACTTCATTTTCACGAAGGCAGGCGATTCGCTCATCGACAAGCGAATCCATACCGACACGCCGAGCAAAATGATCGACACCAGAAACGGCACGCGCCAGCCCCAGTCGGCAAATTGTTCTTCGCCAATCGCGGTACGCACACCAAGAATCACCAGCAGCGACAGAAACAGGCCCAGTGTGGCGGTCGTCTGAATCCATGAAGTGAACGCGCCGCGCTTGTTGGCCGGTGCATGTTCTGCCACGTAGGTCGCTGCGCCGCCGTATTCGCCGCCCAGTGCCAGCCCTTGCAGGATGCGCAGTACGATCAGAATGATCGGAGCGGTGATGCCGATGGAGTTGTAGTTCGGCAAGATGCCGACGATGAAGGTCGAGGCCCCCATGATCAGGATCGTTACCAGGAAAGTATATTTGCGGCCGATCATGTCGCCGAGGCGACCAAACACCAGTGCGCCGAACGGTCGCACGATAAAGCCTGCTGCAAAAGCGAGCAGGGCAAAAATGAAGCCGGTATTGGGATCAGTGCCGGAGAAAAACTGCTTGGCGATAATTGCCGCCAGCGAGCCGTACAGATAAAAGTCATACCATTCGAAAACGGTTCCCAGAGAAGATGCAAAAATAACTTTGCGTTCTTCTGCCGTAATGCCGCGATCTGCCGCGGTAACCGAAGTTGTCGCCATGCTTGTCTCCTTAATTATATTTATGGAATCCCTGATTAAGCGCTTCGTTTTGGGCTTGCGCCGCTCGTTAAACTTAATCAGTGGTTCTTTATGTAGTAGATCTCAGCGCTTGCTCTGCATCAATCCGCACCTTTTTAGGCACGTTGCCAGTGTGCAGCCTGAAACTTACATAGCGCTTGCTTGAAACTTACAGAAGCTTACGAAAAACAAACCCTCGGAAAGGGGTATTGCCGACGTTCTGTACGGCTTTCGCTTATCATGGCGCGTTCAGTTGATCGGGAGTTCAGGGTGCTCAAGCATATTGTGATGTGGAAGCTGAAAGAGCATGCGGAAGGCGCTGACAAGGCTACCAACATGCGTTTGTTCAAAGAACAACTGGATGCTTGCGCGGCCATCGTTCCCGGCATGTTGAAATTTGAAACTGCGCTGGCGCAGCCGGGGCTGGAAGCCACTTACGATGTCATGCTTTATTCGGAATTTGTGTCGCGTGAGGCACTTGCGGCTTATTCGTCGCATCCGCAGCATGCCGCGATGAAGCCGTTTGCCGTCGCCGTACGCGAAGCGCGTCAGTGCTTTGACTACGAAGTGCTTTGATTGCGAAGACTGATCCCGGCTGCAAGCTCCACAACCCACTGCAATCCCACCGTAATCCCACCGTAACCGACCGTCCCGCCAACGCAGCGGGACAGTGCCACCGAAAGAGGCTCCATGGCCATTCCCTTTACCGACGCTTTTCCGCTGGGCAATCCTTTTCTTAGCTGGCTGGGGGTCGAGGTGGATCTGATCGGTGACGGCAAGGCTGAATTAGGCTTGCTGTTGCTGCCGCATCATATGAATAGCTGGCAAGTCGCGCAGGGTGGACTGTCGGTGACCATGATGGATGTGGCGATGGGCGTAGCGGCGCGTTCGGCGGTATCGAAAGAACAGTCCTGCGCCACCGTGGACATGAGTACCAGTTTCCTCCAGCCGGGCGGTCATCCGGGTGATCGACTGGTGGCCAGAGCGCAGATTGTGCATCGCTCCGTCACCATGTGCTTTTGCGACGCCGGCTTATGGAATGGCGATCAGCTGGTTGCCAAATCGAGCGGCACTTTCAAATACCTGCGCAGTTCGGAAATTACCCGCAAGCTGCTAGGTGCATCGACGGAGATTTGGGCATGAGCATTTTCAGCGAAACACCGACTAAGGGCGACATCTTTCTGGTCCTTGGCGGCTGGGATACTTTGCAACAGGAAGCCAGCGCGATTCGACACACCGTATTTGTGCTGGAACAGAATGTGCCGGTGGAATTGGAAAACGACGCGCTCGATGCGGTCTGTCTGCATGCCGTCGCACGCAATGCCGCCGGCGTTGCGCTGGCGACCGGGCGTTTGCTGCCGGACGGTCATATTGGCCGCATGGCCGTTATGAAAGAAGCACGCGGGTCTGGAATTGGTGCGCTGGTATTGAAAGCCTTGTTGCAGGCCGCTTTGCAACGCGGCGATGCGGTTATTGCGTTGAATGCGCAGTGGCATGCGCAAGCGTTCTATGCCGCCTACGGCTTCGTTGCGGAAGGCGCACAGTTCATGGATGCAGGGATACCTCACATCGTCATGCGGTACGTAAGCAAGACCTGACAGTTTGTGGACACTAAGCATGAATACCAAGCATGAATACCAAGCATGAATACTAAGCATGGACACTAACAATCCCGCGACAGAACCTCTGGCATTTTCTGCGGAAGAAAGAGCGGCTGTTTATCGCGCCATTGATGAGCGACGGGATATGCGCCACTTCAGCGGTGGCGTGGTGGCGCAAGAGGTGATGCAACGCTTGCTGCAAGCCGCGCACCATGCGCCCAGCGTAGGCCTCATGCAGCCCTGGCGCTTCATTCGCATGCAAAGCCGGGAACGACGTATCGGGCTGCACCGTATGGTCGAGCAGGAGCGCATTCTGACGGCCCGCGCAATGGGTGAGCGGGAAGATGAATTCATGCGGCTCAAAGTACAGGGTGTGCTGGATGCGGCAGAAGTACTGGTGGTGGCGCTTCCGCCGGGTCGTGAACAACATATTTTTGGTCGACGCACGCTGCCCGAAATGGATCTCGCCTCGGCTGCCTGCGCTATTCAGAATCTCTGGCTGGCAGCGCGTTGCGAAGGATTGGGCATGGGCTGGGTATCGCTGTTCGATCCGGCTGCGCTGGCAGATTTTCTGGCGCTGCCCACAGGGGCGAAACCGATTGCTGTTTTATGCCTGGGACCGGTCGATGCGTTTTATGCCGCGCCCATGCTGCAAGAACAAAAATGGGCGGCACGCGCTTCTTTGGCCGACATGGTGTACGAGGATAGTTGGGGGCAGCCATCCGTGTCGTGAACGGATGAAGGTAGTCGATGAGGTGAGTGGGGGCGGCCGATATGACATTAACATCGATATTTCCCCTCGCTCATGGCTATGCCCCGGATGGGCGCTTGTCGCTGGCGTTAAAATTCTTCCCATTCATTTGCTTTGTTGATCACTTTTCTCTCGACCGCAGACGAGATCGCTTTTCTTTGTCCCGGCACGATCGTTTTTGTGGTGAATTTTGCAGGGGTTGCCAGAGGTTTTGGCTGCAGTAAAGCGGATGCATACACGTCATCCAATTTAAAAATGCTTACGGCATTCGATAATTTTCGCGCTTCTTCTTGCATGCTTTGTGCGGCGGCGGCGGCCTCTTCTACCAGCGCAGCATTGCGTTGCGTTACGCCGTCCATCTCTTCAATGGCCTGATTCGACCAGTCTTGCACTGCCACCATGCGGTGCGGCCGCGTCCAGCCTGAATGTACTGACGGCGTGCGCCAGCATCGTGGCTTGTTCCTGTAAGGATTCAGCGGCAGCAGCAGCTTGTTCCACCAGTGCGGAATTTTGCTGCGTGACATCGTCCATTTGTCCGATGGCCTGATTGATTTGCTCGATACTTTGACTTTGTTCTGCGCTGGCAGTCGTAATTTCCGATACCACATGATTAACCCGTTTGACGCTTTCCACGACCTGCGTCATCGTCTCGCCGGCCTGTTGAACCAAGGTTCCGCCCTCGTCCACTCGCGATACTGAGGTGTCGATCAGGATTTTAATTTCTTTGGCCGCCGTTGCTGAACGCTGCGCCAGACTGCGCACTTCGCTGGCGACGACGGCAAAGCCGCGCCCCTGTTCGCCCGCACGCGCAGCTTCTACGGCGGCATTCAAGGCCAGAATATTGGTTTGGAATGCGATGCCGTCGATAACGCCAATGATGTCTACAATTTTTTTCGAAGCCTCATTGATCGAACTCATGGTTTCAATCACTTGCGTCACCATCACGCCGCCCTTGGTCGCAACTTCCGATGTGGAACCCGATAGTTGATGCGCCAGACGGGCGTTGTCGGCATTCTTTTTGACGTGCTCCGTCAGTTCTTCCATCGCTGATGCGGTTTCTTCCAGTGACCCGGCCTGCGCTTCCGTGCGTGCCGAAAGATCGGCGTTGCCGTCGGCGATTTCGCCGGTCGCGCCTTTGACGGATTCACTGGCGCTACGGATTTCTCGCAGCACCGTCGCGATCTTGTCGACGAATCGGTTAAACGCCACGGCAATCTGGGCCAGCTCATCCGTGCCTTCCGCATCCAGACGACGCGTCAGGTCACCGTCGCCGGTGGCAATTTCCGCCAGTGCGTCACGCACCAGTTGCAGTCTTTTCAGCGCTGTCGAAATCAACAGGCCAAGTGCAATAGTGGCCAGGCACATCACAAGAAAGGCCGTGACTGCCGATGATTTCAGTAAAGCCGTCAGAGGGATGGTGGCATCGTTCTTGTCGAGGGCGATTACCAGTAACCAGTCGGTTCCTTCGACCTTGGTGACATTCAAAAAAGTATCGCGGCCGTTTAAACGAATCGGCTCATCGTTTCCTGTGTTTTCGATATCGGTGAGTTTTGCTCCCGACAAGGCCGGGTCCAGATCGGTCAGAGGTTTCATCCGCAGTTTTTCATCGGGATGCGCAATGATTTTGCCGGTATTGTCGACCAGGAAGGAAAAACTGTTGGGTGTCGGTTTGATCGCAACGACGTTTTTCACCACCGTATCGAGCAGCACGTCGGCACCAACCACTGCTGTGACGCTGCCGGGCGCACCGATGGCTTCGGCAAACGTCACCAGCAGCTTGCCGGTACTGGCGCTGGTATACGGTGCCGTGACGATAGGGCCGTTGGTCTGGGCCGCCTTGATATACCAGGGGCGCGCTGTCGGATCGTAATTCGCAGCGCGGGTTCTTTCCTGCGAAAACACGGTGTGCTTGTCGGCATAGCCGATGTACGTCAGATCAAATCTGCCGGCCTGTTCGGCCTGCTTGACGGCCGCCAATGGCTCCGGAGAATCCACCGCCAGGCGGATTGATGAGACAACCGCTTTATTTGCTTTTACCCACTCCGCAATCATGGCCGCATGATTGTGAGAAAGCTCTTTCGTCTGATTGTCGAGCGATTCCATGACGTGCGACTTGGTCGTGATGAAATTTGTGCCGACAACCGCCAGCATCGCGAGGACGACAATCGACGTGCAAATGGCGATAAGCCGGGTGCGTAAAGTAGAAAAGAGCATGTTGATTTCTCCCGGGATATGTTTTTTAAAAAGGAAATAGTGGCTATTTTTGTGGTTTATTTATCTCTTTATTCCTTTTTCGGGAAACGTCAACAGACCCTAGACAAATGACTCGGCCTTTAAAACAGGTATGACGACCAATAAGGCCAAATCATTTAATTGTAATTTTACATGGGATATATGTCATCTTGATTTCGGAAGTGGAATATTTATGGAGTGAAAATATGTATCTATCGAATCCTTTGAATTGCGTATTTCCCACTTACGGCTCTCAGGGAAAAGTGGGGATAAAACAAAGGACGGCTACTCCCTCTACAATATTGGCTGAGTCTGGATATCGCACGATGTAAATTCGCATCAGCACACCATTTACGATTCAATTCAATATCAAATTCACTTTCAGGAAAATTTTCCATGACCACCTTGTTACCCAGTCTGTTCATTTCGCATGGTTCTCCCATGCTGGCGCTCAGCGACAGTCCGGCGCGGCGCTTTCTTTTGGCGCTGGGTGGTCAATTGCCTCGGCCCACCGCCATCGTCGTGTTTTCTGCCCACTGGGAAACGATAGGCACTCCTGCGGTGAGTTTTGCTGAGCAACCGGAAACCATTCATGACTTTGGCGGTTTTCCCGATGCGCTGTTCGCGATTCAATATCCGGCACCCGGCGCACCCGATATCGCCGCCCGCGCAGTGAACTTGCTGGAACAGGCGGGATTTAGCGTGAAACGCAGTGCCTTACGCGGTCTTGATCATGGTGCGTGGGTGCCTTTGAGTCTGATGTATCCGAATGCAGATATACCGACAGTGCAAATTTCCATTCTGCGCGGCGCTTCGCCGGCCGAGCATCTGAAGCTAGGACAGGCCGTGAGTAAATTGAGAGAAGAGGGCGTATTGATTATTGGCTCTGGTTCACTGACGCACAATTTGTATGAGTTGCGGCGCGAAGGCATTGACGCAGAAGTCCCTGGCTGGGTCAGTGAATTTGATCAGTGGATCAAAGCGCGGATCGATCACAATCAACTCGACATGCTGCTCGATTACCGCGCCCAGGCGCCTTCGGCCGAACGCAATCATCCTACTGACGAGCACCTGCTGCCGCTGTTTGTGGCGATGGGTGCGGCAGGTGGATTAGTGCGATCGGAACGCTTGCACGCCAGCCATGAATACGGCGTTCTGGCGATGGACGCTTACGCTTTTTCATAAGGATATGTGCGGCATCGAGATGGCCGATGCCGCCGTTGGCGGGATGTGTGAACCTGAAGCATCAATGCGATGCTGCAATGATGTACTCATGGAAGCTGAATTTTTTTTGATCCACATCAAAAGGATTTCTATGCGTCGCAAGTAAGCTTCGTCCGTCCCCACTCCGTTTGATAAATAAAATGAAAAAGAATATCGCATTAGTCGCATTGATTGTGGCTGCAATTGCCCCTCAACTTGCTTTTGCCGACGATGCCGAGAGCCCGTGGCTGGTTCGTTTGCGCGCAGTGCAGATCAATCCTGCAAACGGTTCTGATGCGGTGGGCGGTGTTGGCGCGCCAAACCGGATTTCGATCAGCTCCAAGACCATTCCTGAAGGCGATATCAGCTATTTCTTCACGCCAAACTGGGCTGCTGAATTGGTATTGACCTATCCACAAACGCATACTGTTTATCTGGACGGTGGCAGCATCGGTACGTTCAAGCAATTGCCTCCTACTTTGCTGATGCAATACCATTTTATGCCGCAGGAAACATTTAGTCCCTATGTTGGTGTCGGTCTTAATTACACCCGCATTTCGAATGTGAGCCTGGCAAGTGGCATGACGCTACAGAGCAACAGCATCGGCGCTGCTTTGCAAGCCGGTCTGGATATCAAACTGGATCGTCACTGGTCGCTGAATGTGGACGTGAAGAAAGTCCAAATGGGCAGCGATGTTTATGCCGCATCGGGTGCCAAGGTCAGCAGCGTGCAGATCGATCCATGGCTGATCGGCGCTGGCGTCGGCTACCGGTTCTAAAGGCCACATCCGCTGAAGCAGGGCTGTGGTCGGCATCCGGCAGAATTTTTCGATACGTTCTTCTGCTTAAGTAGAAAGAATAGACCGTCGGACATTTTGATTGCCCTGCTTCGTATAGGAAGCAGGGCATCCGGATTCTAAAACGCACTGGTCGTTCGTCCTGAACAGGAACTGCGTCCCGCATCGAATGCTGCTCCGGCATCCCAGCCTCTTGGTTACATAGCGTTATGACCAAGGGGTTTCTTTTTTAAAATCCCTATCCCTTCGCTTATTTTTTTCTGCTTCTTCTTTGTTGCCGCCTATTTTGCTGAGGTTGTTACGTAATGCCGACTATTCAATTCCAACCGGTCCCGCCCGGTGCACCAATTCCGCATCGAAAAATAATCCGTTCCTGGACGCAACCTATCAGTGAGCGCAGCACGCCGATTGCCTTGTCCTTGGTAGTACTTGATCTCTGCCTGTTTTCGATTGCGTTGGCAGCGACGGTGTGGGTATCTAACTGGTTAGGAAAAGTGCTGCTGGGCATGCTTACCGGTTTCATAATCGGACGGCTTTTTATTTTGGGACATGATGCCTGTCACCAGAGTTTTACCGTCCACAGAAAGCTCAACGCCTGGCTGGGCCGACTGGTTTTTCTGCCGTCGTTGACGCCATACAGCTTGTGGTCGATAGGACACAATGTGGTGCATCACGGCTACACCAATGTCAAAGATTTCGATTTCGTCTGGCAGCCGCATTCCTTGCAGGAATTTCAGGCGCTGCCTAAATGGAGGCAAAGGCTGGAGCGCCTGTATCGCAGCGGCTGGGCCCCCGGTCTGTATTACACGCTGGAAATGTGGTGGAAGCGGATGTACTTTCCTTCAAAAAAACAAATGCCGACGCGTCGCGCCGAATTTTTACTTGATGGATTACTGGTCAGCGCCGCCGCCGTCCTCTGGGTTGCCGGTTTAGTGTGGGCTGCCGCCGAAAGCGGACAGTCGGTATGGCTGATATTGGTTACGGGCTTTGTCGTGCCTTTGCTTTTCTGGAAAGCCATGATCGGTTTTGTGGTCTACGTCCATCACACGCATGACGATGTTGCCTGGTATCAGGACAAGACGGCATGGGCAGCGTCGCAGCCCTTCGTTTCAACCACCGTGCATCTGAAATTCGATTACGGCATGGGCACAGCCTTGCACCACATCATGGAACACACCGCGCATCACGTTGATATGAGTGTGCCTTTGTACCGGCTGAAGAAAGCGCAAAAGCTGCTCGAAACCATGCTGCCGGGGCGCATCGTGATTCAGAAATTTTCGTGGCGCTGGTACTTCGATACCGCACGCCGTTGCAAGCTGTATGACTTTGACCGCCTCTGCTGGCTGGATTTTGACGGTCGGCAAACCACGACATCTTTGCTTGCACCACCGCTGGCACAGACCGGCACCTGAGAAAGAATGAACATGGTAGTTTCCGAGTTGCCGGCAGCGATGCTCCCCTTAGCGCCATTGGTGCGCTTCGATGCGGACATGATTCGCAAACTCAGTCAGTCCGGCCCCCGTTACACGTCTTATCCGACGGCTGATCGCTTCACGGAAGCATTTTCCTATCGCGACCATTTGCAGACAGTCGCCGGCTTACAAGCGCGCGGCGCGCGCAATCCCTTGTCGCTTTACCTGCACATTCCCTTTTGCGACACGGTTTGCTACTACTGCGCCTGCAATAAAATTGTGACCAAAAACCGCCACAAGGCGGTGGTTTACCTCGATTACCTCAAACGCGAAATAGAAATGCAAGGCCGCTTGTTCGCCGGCATGAACCAGATCGGTCAATTGCATTTCGGTGGTGGCACGCCGACGTATTTGTCGGATGTGCAAATGGACGAGTTGATGCAACATCTGCGGCGCTGGTTCCAGTTTGCGCCCGATGCTATCGGCGAATTTTCGATTGAGGTTGATCCGCGCACGGTTTCGCGTGAACGGGTGCAGCGATTGCGCGAACAGGGTTTCAATCGCATCAGTCTGGGTGTGCAGGATTTTGATCCGGAAGTACAGGAAGCCGTCAATCGCAGGCAGCCGGAAAGTCAGACGCTGGAAATTATTGCCGCCGCGCGTGACGCCGGTTACCGTTCGGTCAGCATTGATCTGATCTACGGTTTGCCCAAGCAAACCATGGCGAGTATTGCGCAAACGCTGGAGAAAGTGATTCGTGCCGCGCCAGACCGGATTGCCGTCTACAACTATGCGCATCTGCCGCACCTGTTCAAGCCGCAGCGGCGCATTGCCGATGAAGATTTGCCCGCGCCGGTAACCAAACTCGACATGATGGCGCTGTGCATTGCCCGTCTGACCGAGGCGGGTTATGTCTATATCGGCATGGATCATTTCGCGCTGCCTGGCGACGACCTCGCCGTCGCGCAAAAGCAGGGACGATTGCATCGCAACTTCCAGGGCTATTCGACGCATGCAGAATCGGATCTGGTGTCGTTCGGCGTATCGGCCATCAGCGCCGTCGGCGCTACCTACAGTCAGAACGCGAAGACATTGGATGCCTACTACGAGGCGATCGATAAAAACGAATTGCCTATCGTGCGTGGTATCCGCTTGCAGATGGATGATCTGATCCGGCGTCTGATTATCCAGCGGCTGATGTGTGACTTTGAATTATCGATGACGTCCATAGAAATGGCGTATCCGATTAGTTTTGCCACCTATTTTTCGACGGAGCTGGTGCGCTTGCAAGAGCTGGTGGCCGACGGTCTGCTCACTATTGACGGCGAATGGTTGTCCGTGACTCCCCGAGGCCGCCTGTTAATTCGCAATATTTGTATGGTGTTTGACCGCTATCTCAATATCGGACCCGGGCAGCAGCGTTACTCCAAAACCATCTGAGGCGGTATGCCATGAATGTAGTGAGCCTGCTACCGGTTTTCATGATTGGCTTGCTCGGCAGCGTGCATTGCGTTGGCATGTGCGGCGGCATTGTCAGCGCATTTTCTTTCAGCGCCACATCACGGCGCACCATACCAATCAAGGTGGTTAATAATGCGACGAACTCCTCCCGCCCAAGCCGAGGAAATCTGCCGACTGTGCTTGCCTACAATGCCGGACGGATCGCCAGCTACGCAACGGCCGGGGCGATTGCCGGCGGGGTTCTGCAGGGCGCACGCACCCTGACGGGGATTGCCGTGTTTCAGGTCGAGGCCTACTGGTTTGTCAATTTACTGCTGGTCGCCCTTGGACTCTATCTGACCGGAATCTGGCAGGGACTGAACCAGCTCGAACGCGTCGGCGGCATGTTGTGGCGTTACATTCAACCGTTTACCCGCTTCTTATTACCGATCAACAGCATTCCCAAATCCATGGCGCTCGGCGTGTTGTGGGGATGGCTGCCGTGCGGCATGGTCTATAGCATGCTGCTAACAGCCATGTTGAGCGGTACTGCCGTATCGGGTGCGGCGGTGATGGTGGCATTTGGTCTGGGTACCTTGCCGACATTAATCACCATGGGCATGCTCGGTACCCGCCTGAAAAGCTGGATGCAGCGGCGTGCTGTGCGCGTCATTAGCGGACTGGTGATCGTGATTTTTGGTGTGCTGGGATTGTTGCGTGCCTCGCACGGCTTGCCCGGAAGCTGGATGGATGCGGTGTGCATTACTCCCATGTCCGTGCAGACAACGCCATGACGAGCGCCTGTTTCCATTGCGGTTTGCCGGTTCCTGCCAATGCTGCTGTTGGCACCGATACCGACGCCGGTATGCGCTGGACGGTAGTGATTGCTGGCAAGCGACAACCCATGTGCTGCCCCGGCTGTCAGGCGGTGGCGCAAAGCATTGTCGATAACGGGCTGGCCGATTATTACGATACCCGCACCGGTTTTGGTGCGACCGCTGGCGATGCGATGCTGGTGCCGCCCGAATTGCTGTTTGACGACGCCATAGCTCAGACCGAAGCCGGAGTTGGCGAGAGTATCGATGAAGCCATTTTTTCCATTGAAGGTATCCGCTGCGGCGCTTGCGTCTGGCTGATTGAACGTCGACTGGCGCGTTTGCCGGGCGTGCTGTCGGTCGATATGAATGTGGCTACTGAGCGGCTACAGATGCGCTGGACGCGGCCGACGTGTCAGTCGGGCGTGATTCTGAAAGCGCTGCGAGAAATCGGCTATGTCGCCTTTACTTTCGATCCGGTCACGCATGGCGCGCGACTGGAACAATCGCGCAAGACCTTGTTCCGCCGCCTGTTCATTGCCGGGCTGTTAATGATGCAGGTCATGATGTATGCCTTGCCGGTGTATCTGGCAACGGACGGCACCATGGATCGCAGCATGGAAGATTTAATGCGCTGGGCGGGCTTGTTGCTGACCTTGCCGGCGGTGCTGTATTCGGCCCAGCCTTTCTTCAAAGGCGCGTGGGTGGCGCTGAAAAATCGAATGCCCGGCATGGATGTGCCAGTGGCGCTGGGTATTTCGGCGGCCTTCCTCGGTAGCGTTGATGCCACCTTGCGTGGTGCCGGCGACGTGTATTTCGATTCCATCACGATGTTCATATTTCTGTTGCTGTGCAGTCGCTATCTGGAACTGGTGGCGCGCCGCAAAGCCGCTTCCGCGCTGGATGATTTGCAGCGGGCCTTGCCCGCTTCGGCCTTGCTGATGCCGGATTATCCAAATCGCCGCGACACGGTGTTAGTTGCCGCCGGCCAGTTGCGTGAAGGTGATGTGATTCTGATCCGGCCCGGCGACGCTATCGCGACCGATGGCGTGGTGCTGGAAGGGGCGACCAGCATTGATGCTTCGCTGCTGACCGGCGAAAGTCGGGCGCAACAAAAATCTATCGGCGCTGATTTGCCGGGTGGCGCGATCAACGTGAGCCAGCCGGTCACGGTGCGGGTAAGTCGTCCGGCGGACAAGAGCACTTTGTCGGTGCTGGTCAAACTGATTGAGCGTTCAGGGCAGGGCAAGCCCCGTCTGGCAATGTGGGCCGATCGCGCCGCTGCGTGGTTTGTGACGGTCTTGCTGCTGTTTGCCGTGCTGGTATTTCTGGTCTGGCACGCCATTGATCCGGCGCGTGCCTGGCCGATTGCGATTGCGGTGATGGTGGTGTCTTGCCCTTGCGCCTTATCGCTGGCCACTCCGGCAGCCTTGGCCGCTGCGACCGACAGGCTGGTGCGGCAGGGCGCTTTGATTGTGCAATCGCATGTGCTGGAAACGCTGGATCGCGCTACCCATATCGTCTTCGACAAGACCGGTACGCTGACGGCCGGCAAACCTGTCTTGCTCCATACCCAGATTCTGGGGGCATCAGCGTTCCGCCGTTGTTTGCAGATTGCTGCGGCGCTTGAGGCATCCAGCGCACATCCTTTGGCTGCGGCCATTTCACAGGCAGCTCGTGAAACCGAACTTTCTGTGCAGGATTGTTTGGTGAGCGCGCCGGAGCATGTGGCCGGTCAGGGCGTCGAGGGCGTTCTGGAGGGAGTGCGCTACCGGTTGGGTCGGGCGGCTTACGTCGCAGAGATTGCCGGTGTCGCTGATGTAACGACCAGTGATCCGGCTGCCGCCGAGATGAGCTCGATTTATCTGGGTGGTGACGGGAACTGGCTGGCGCGTTTCGATCTGGCCGACGGCGTGCGGACCGATGCCGCTGCGGTGGTCCGGTACTTCCGGTCTTTGGGGAAAACGGTCATTTTATTGAGCGGCGACGCGCAGATGGTGGCGCAAAAAATAGGCGACAGCTTAGGTATCGCTCACGCGCTGGGCGATCATCTGCCGCAAGACAAACTGAACTACGTGCAGGCATTGCAAGCGAGCGGTGCAGTGGTGGCGATGGTCGGCGATGGCATCAATGATGCCGCTGTTTTGCGTGCGGCCGACGTGTCGTTTGCCATGGGGAGCGGGGCGGCATTGGCGCAGATGAATGCCGATTGCGTACTCTTGTCCGGGAAGCTATCCACTTTGTGTGAGGTTGCAGAAACGGCTACGCAGACCGTCGGGGTGATCCGCCAGAATCTGGCGTGGGCAACGCTGTACAACCTGATTGCGATTCCTGCTGCGGCCTTTGGCTTGCTCAATCCGTGGCTGTCCGGGATAGGCATGTCGCTCAGTTCAGCGGTCGTGGTACTCAATGCGCTGCGTTTACGGCGCATTCCCAAGATGCATCAATGGGATGACATTTCGCCAGACGAGGCAAGTGCGCCAGCCGCTCTTTCTGCGCATTCTCTTTTTGAGCAAGGGCGCTAATCATGGAATCTCTTTATCTTCTGGTGCCGCTCAGCATCATCATCGTTTTTATCGCCATCCGCGTATTTTTTGCCATGTCCGACAGCGGTCAGTTCGACGACATGGTGGGACCTTCTTTGCGTCTGTTACATGACGATGACAGGCCGGTGACAGCCGATAAGAAGGATTTTGAGAAAGAAGTTCCCGAAGTTTGAAAAGAAAGTCGTCAATTTGATATGTATCAAGGACGCAGACGCGCCGAACTTTTACTCTCGGGGCGTCATTGTGATTGAGGCTTGTTAACAATGGTGTGGCGAATGCCAATTTATCGTTAACGGGTTCTTAGCTGTCGTCGTTATTATTCTGGAGAATATTTGTGAACACAGAACTGAACTACAACTACAGGATCGTCAAGCAGTTCACGATCGCTACTGTAGTGTGGGGGGTAGTGGGGATGCTGGTCGGCGTGATCATCGCCGCGCAACTGGCCTGGCCGGCGCTCAATTTCGACATACCGTGGCTGACTTACGGGCGTCTGCGTCCGCTGCATACCAATGCGGTGATTTTCGCCTTCGGTATTTGCGGCTTGTTCGCCACGTCGTATTACGTGGTGCAGCGCACCTGCCAGGTACGCTTGTTTTGCGACAAACTGGCTGAGTTCACTTTCTGGGGCTGGCAACTGGTGCTGGTCTCTGCCGCCATTACTCTGCCGCTGGGGATTACACGCGGCAAGGAATATGCGGAACTTGAATGGCCGATCTCGCTGTTGATTGCCGTTGTCTGGGTCAGCTATGCCGTGGTGTTTTTCGGCACGCTGGTCAAGCGCCGCGTGAAGCACATTTATGTCGCCAACTGGTTCTTCGGGGCCTACATCATTGCGGTCACCTTGTTGCACGTCGTCAATGGCGCCAGCAGCCCGGCTTCGTTGTGGAAATCCTATTCCGCTTATTCAGGCGTGCAGGATGCAATGATCCAGTGGTGGTACGGCCACAATGCGGTGGGCTTCATCCTGACCGCCGGCTACCTCGGTATGGTGTACTACTTCATTCCTAAGCAAGCCGAACGGCCGGTGTATTCCTACCGTTTATCCATCGTCCATTTCTGGGCGCTGATTTTTACTTATATGTGGGCCGGCCCGCATCACCTTCACTACACGGCCCTGCCTGACTGGACGCAATCAATCGGCATGGTGTTTTCGCTGATCTTGCTGGCACCGTCATGGGGCGGGATGATCAACGGGATCATGACCTTGTCGGGTGCCTGGCACAAACTGCGCTCCGATCCTATTCTGAAATTCCTGATCGTTTCGCTGTCGTTCTACGGTATGGCGACGTTTGAAGGTCCGATGATGTCGATCAAGACCGTCAATTCGCTGTCGCATTACACCGACTGGGGCATTGCCCACGTCCATTCCGGCGCTCTCGGTTGGGTAGGCTTCATCACGATGGGTTCGATCTATTACCTGATTCCACGCATGTCCGGCAAAAAGGAAATGTGGAGCGTGCGGCTGATTGACCTGCATTTCTGGGTCGCTACCATCGGCGTCGTTCTGTATATCGCCTCGATGTGGATTGCCGGTGTGATGCAGGGTCTGATGTGGCGCGCAGTCAATGCCGACGGCACGCTGACCTATACCTTCGTCGAAGGCGTCAAAGCGACTTATCCGTATTACGTGATCCGTTTCGGCGGCGGGCTGTTGTATTTGTCCGGCATGCTGATGATGGCTTTCAATACCTTTAAGACGATGAGCGGCAGCAAGGCAGTCGATGCCCCGATCCCCGCGCTGTTGTCTGCCAACGCCTAAACCACAGGAACGAACAATGAAATTTTCCCATGAGTGGATTGAAAAAAATCCCTGGTTGCTGATTGCCCTTGTGTTGCTGGTGGTCAGTGTTGGCGGTCTGGTGGAAATCGTGCCGCTGTTCTTTCAACGCTCGACAACCGAGCCGATTGCGGGTCTCAAACCGTATTCGCCCTTACGGCTGGTCGGCCGCGATATTTACATTCGCGAAGGTTGTTACAACTGCCATTCGCAAATGATCCGGCCGTTCCGTGCAGAAACTGAACGCTATGGTCATTACTCGGTGGCCGGTGAGTTTGTCTACGATCATCCGTTTCAGTGGGGATCGAAGCGTACCGGTCCCGATCTGGCGCGTGTTGGCGATCGTTATAGCGATGAGTGGCACAAGATCCATTTGAATAATCCACGCGACATGGTTCCTGAATCGAACATGCCGGGTTATCCATGGTTGTCGGTCAATAAACTGGTGCCAGCGGAAGTGATTCCGAAAATGAAAGCACTGCGTCGTGTGGGTGTTCCTTATACGGATGAAGAAATCCGTGTGGCACCGGCCGAACTGCAGGACAAGACCGAGCAGGATGCATTGATTGCCTATCTGCAAGGGCTGGGCACGCTGATCAAGACGAGGAACTGACATGGCACTCGACAATATTATGACGCATGCAAGCAGCACGATGACGGTCATCAGCCTGGTCACTTTTGTGGGCATTTTGTGGTGGGCGTTCAGCAAGCGGCGCGATAACGATTTTAATGAAGCCGCGCATCTGCCGTTCGATGATGACGACGGTGACGGTCCTGAGCTCAAGAAGGAGCAGCACCATGTCTGATTTTACGAGCGGTTTCTGGAATATCTTTATTACCGTCCTGACGCTGGTGAGTATTTTCGGTTGCGGCGCATTGCTGTGGTCGCAATCGAAGCACAAGGTCAAGCTGGATGCCGATGGCGTTCCGGTTAAAACTACCGGCCATGTATGGGATGAGGACCTCACCGAACTCAATACACCGATGCCCGGCTGGTGGATGTGGCTGTTCTATATCACTATCGTTTTTGCGCTGATCTATCTCACGCTCTATCCTGGACTGGGAACGTATGCCGGCAAACTGGGCTGGAAATCGAGTACCGCTTATCAGGAAGAATTGAAAAAAGCGGATGCCGAATACGGTCCCTTGTTCGCCAAATATCTGAAGCAGGATTTGAAAACCGTCGCGGCCGATCCGCAGGCGCATCTGATGGGCGAGCGCATGTTTTTGACTTACTGCGCGCAATGCCACGGTTCCGATGCGCGTGGCAGCAAGGGTTTCCCGAATCTGACCGACCACGACTGGCTCTATGGCGGTGAACCGGAAACGATCAAGACTTCCATCCTGGAGGGCCGTAACGGCGTGATGCCATCGATGGCTGCAGCATTGGGTTCCGATAAAGACATCAAGAACGTGGCGACTTACGTGGCCAGTTTGTCCGGTGTGGAGGGTGATCCGGTCAAGACGGTGTTGGGCAAAGCCAAATTCGGCGCTTGTGCCGCTTGCCACGGTGCCGATGGACGCGGCAATCAGGCCTTGGGCGCACCGAATCTGACCGACCATATCTGGTTGCATGGCAGCGCGGACAATCCTATGGAAATCATCATGGAATCGATTCGCAACGGCCGTAACAACAAGATGCCTGCCTTCAGGGATTTCCTCGGCGAACCCAAAGTGCATGTGCTGGCAGCTTATGTGTGGAGCCTGTCGAACGAACCGGGATCCGAGGCACAAAAATGAGTGTTTTTAACTGTTCAGGATGCGGCCATTCATGAAGACCGCTCCTGACGATGTTGCTGTTATCAAGATGTACGCTTCGCGCGAAGAAATTTATCCGCGCGAAGCGAGCGGCCGTTACGCTAGCCTGCGCTGGTTGTGTGTCTGGCTGACGCAGCTGGTGTTTTACGGTTTGCCCTGGTTGCAGTGGAATGGCCGCCAGGCAGTTTTGTTCGATCTGGCTGCGCGGAAATTCTATATTTTCGGCATTGTGTTGTGGCCGCAGGATTTCATCTATCTGGCTGTGCTGCTCATTATTTGCGCCTATGCCCTGTTTCTGGTGACGGCGATTGCCGGGCGGGTCTGGTGCGGATTCGCTTGTCCGCAAACGGTGTATACCGAGTTGTTCCTGTGGATAGAGCGCCGCATCGAAGGCACGCGCAGCGCCCGGATGCGGCTGGCCCGTCAGCCGTGGTCGATACAGAAAATCGCTAAAAAAACCGCGAAACATACGGCATGGGGAACGGTTGCTTTATGGACCGGGATTTCCTTCGTCGGCTATTTCACGCCGATACGTTCACTGCTTCAGGAAGCGGCAGGCTTGTCTCTTGGGCCGTGGGAGTGGTTTTGGGTTGTTTTCTATTCATTTGCTACTTATGGCAATGCTGGCTGGCTGCGTGAACAGGTCTGCAAATACATGTGTCCTTACGCCCGCTTCCAAAGTGCGATGCTGGATAAAGACACACTGGTCATTACTTACGATACGGCACGTGGCGAACCCCGCAGTTCTGCGCGTCGCGTTACCGATGCGCCTGCCAAGGCTGCAACGGTAAACGCTGCCGTTGCAACCGCCGCAGCGAGTCCCCCTCCGGGAGACTGCATCGATTGTTCGATGTGCGTTCAGGTGTGTCCTGTCGGTATCGATATCCGCAACGGCTTGCAATATGAGTGCATAGGCTGTGCCGCCTGCATCGACGCTTGCAACAGCGTGATGGACAAGACCGGTGCGCCACGCGGATTGATTCGCTATTCCAGTGAGCATGCCATGACCGAAGGCTGGTCGATTGCGCAAATCCGACGCCATGTCATGCGGCCACGGGTGTTGATTTATTCTGGTTTACTGCTGATTATTATTTCTGTCTTTTTTAGTAGCCTGTTTTTCCGCACCCAAGTCAAACTGGACGTCATCCGCGACCGCGGTGCTTTCGGGCGTGAAGTCGAAGGCGGCATGATAGAGAACGTCTACCGCTTGCAGATCATGAATACTTCCGAAGCGCCACATCGTTATCGGATTTCGGTTTCCGGCATTGATTCCATCGTTCTGGCTACGCCGGATGAGGTGATGCTGGACGGTGCCAGTTCACGGGCAGTACCAGTGCGGGTGCAGGTTAAAAGAGGGCAGGGCAAGGCAGGTTCAAACAAGATATCGTTTGTGTTGCAAGCCGATGATGATCCTCGCTTGCATGTCACGGAAAGCGCCGTATTTTTAGCCTCAAAAATGCCATAAATAAAAAGGGAGACCTCATGAATGTGACAAGCACCTTGAACGAAAGAAAATCCGCACCGCCACCTTGGTATGCGCAACGCTGGCCATGGTTGCTGATCGGCGGGCCGCTGGCGGTAGTGATTGCGTGTGCGTTCACCATTTACCTGGCATTTTCACGTCAGGATGCGATGGTGGTGGATAACTATTACATGGAAGGCAAAGCGATCAATCAGGATCTGGCGCGTGATCGCGCTGCGACGGCCTTGAGTTTGACCGCTGAGCTGCATTACGATGCTGCGGATGGTCGATTGAATGGCAAATTTCTGAGTTTTGGCGCCCCGGTTCTCGGCAATATCCTGATCCATCTGGCGCATGCCTCGCAGCCGGAAAAGGATTTGCAATTCACGATCACTCCCGATGCGCATGGCAACTTTACTGCGGCCTTGCCTATGCTTGAAATGACACGCTGGCGCGTGCAAATCGAAAATGAGCGGCGCGACTGGCGTTTGTTGGGCATATGGAAGTGGCCGCATGTGACCTCGGTCGCCATTAAAGCAGATTTGCCTTCTTGATATGGATATCCATCAGGAGAAAGCCATGCTGAAACTGTTAATGCGTATTTTGTGGCCCTCTTTTCTCGTGGCGATTTTTGCGGAAGGGTGTTTCTTTTCGCTGGTCGATCCGCGCCAGCTGGCGATGTCGAACGATGCGTCCACAGTCAATGCGGTATACACATTGGGGTTTTTCTTTTTCTGGTTTTGCGGCGCGCTGGCGAGTGGGCTGACTTGTTCGCTCATCCTGATGCCGGAGCAGAAGGGCAAGATCCGGTAGGTTGCCAGGGGAACGATGCGTCGAGGTTTCGAGATATCAAAACCTCCCATTCGCATCAGGTACTTTCCCGCGCCATGAGAGAGAATCCGAGGTCGATGTGGGATTCTGGCGGTGTCTCGCCGCGCATTTTTTGCAGCAACATGGTCGCTGCGGCATGGCCGATATCGTAACGAGGCGTAGCGATCGTGGTGAGGGAAGGGCTGCTCCACGCCGACGCAGCCAGATCATTGAACCCCGCTACAGCCAGCTGCTCAGGAACGCGAATCTGACGCCGCTGCGCTTCGAACAGCACGCCTAGGGCAAGATCGTCATTGCAGCAAAACAAGGCATCGCACTCTGGTGCCTGTTCCACTATTCTTCCCAGCATGCCCACTCCCAGCCCGATGGAGGAGGGTATCGCTTCCAGAATTTCTCCTTTCGGAAAAGCCAGTCCTGCTTCCTGCAATGCCGTGCGATATCCATCGAGTCGCTGTAGTACGCGCGGGTCCAGCTGCGCCCCGAGCGCGCCTATGCGACGGTACCCGCGCTGCAATAAATGCCTTGCCATGGCGTAGCCGGCATCGAACTGATTCAATCCCACGCAACACGACTGCGGGTCAGACAAATCCATCATATGCACGACCGGGATGCGGGTGTGTTGCAGCAATTGCTGCACCATCGGCGTTTGATCGCAACTCGCCAGCAACACGCCGTCCGGCGAATGTTCCAGATAGGCGCGGAAGATATTTTCTTCCTCCTCCGGCGAATAGCGGGTATTGCCAATCAGCGTGCGGTATCCGTTGGCGTGCAGCACATCGTGTACGCCGGCCAGTACATCGGTGAAAACGGTATTCGACAGCGACGGTATCAAGACCGCCACGCTGTCCGAATGCGCGCGTGCCAGCGCCCGCGCGGCCCGGTTCGGTATGTAGCCAAGTTCAGCGATGGCGATGTCGATGCGCGAGCGTAGTTCTTCAGACACTAGCTGCGGTGAACTGATGGCCCGGGAGACCGTGATGCTGCTTACCCCGACACGGGCGGCAATATCGGCCAGCGTCGGTCTTTTGGATTGCGTCGGGGCAGATTTTCGAATCGGCATAATCAATCTTTGTAGTAGCAGAACGGCAAAGTGGATGACTATAGGTTCTTTTCCCTGGGCAGGGTGGATATTGCTCCTGGTTTTTACCAAGTGCAGTTCACAGCGTAGAGGCAAGTGCCAGAATTGCCTTCTTTTTTGTTGCGCCGCGACATTGAAATTGCTTTACAAATACTGGATCGACATTAAAATGCGAGGCAATGTTAGCGCTAACATAGCATGAAGAATGTGAGACAACAATGAATGAACAGATAGTCAGGACAGTCGCTTCGACCACCCGTTGGATCGTCATGGGAGTCAGCGGCTGCGGCAAAAGCGAAATCGGGCAACGGCTTGGTGCGGCACTAGGCCTTACCTATATCGAGGGCGATAGCGACCATCCGGCCGCCAATATCGCCAAGATGGCCGCCGGTACGCCGCTTAACGACGACGACCGCAAAGACTGGTTGCTTTGCCTCCAGTCCAGAATCAAAAACGCACAGCAAAACGGGACCGGTCTGGTGCTGTCCTGTTCGTCACTGAAGCGGCGCTATCGGGATTTATTACGCGAGGGCGATCCTGCGCTGGTCTTCATCCACCTGGAAGGCACGCGCGAGTTAATCGCTTCGCGCATGATCAGCCGGGCCGGGCATTTCATGAAAGTCTCGCTGCTCGATAGCCAGTTTCGTGATCTGGAACCGCTGGAAAACGACGAACGCGGTTTCCGCCTCGATATTGCGCTGGCACCGCAACAGTTGATTGCGCAGATAACAACGCAGTTGATCTAGTCCTGGCTCGCGCAGCCCTGTCCCAACATGGCAGCATGAATAGCCGGTAACCTGATGGTTGCCGGCTTTTTTTATGTGAGAGATTGATGAGTTTTGATTTGTTTGCCAGTGAAATTGTCGATGAACGGATCAGCATAGGCCCGGGCGCTTACGTGCTGCGCGGTTTTGCCTTGCCCTATGTGACGCAATTACTGCCGGCCATCGAGGCCGTGGAACAGCAGGCACCTTGTCGCCACATGGTCACGCCCGGCGGTTTCACGATGTCCGTT
Organism: Herbaspirillum sp. RTI4; assembly: GCF_034313965.1. Classification (NCBI taxonomy): domain Bacteria; kingdom Pseudomonadati; phylum Pseudomonadota; class Betaproteobacteria; order Burkholderiales; family Oxalobacteraceae; genus Herbaspirillum; species Herbaspirillum sp. RTI4. The sequence continues at coordinate 2,613,555 of NZ_JAVIWQ010000002.1, read as the reverse complement.
GCGCTGACCAACTGCGGTCGTCTGGGCTGGACCACCGACCGGCGCGGTTATCGCTACACCGAAACCGACCCCGCTAGCGGCTTGCCCTGGCCGGACATGCCGCCTTCCTTCCGTTCGCTGGCAAAGGAGGCGGCAACTGCCGCCGGCTTCGACCACTTTGAACCCGATGCCTGCCTGCTCAATCGCTATGTCCCTGGAGCCAAAATGTCCTTGCATCAGGACAAAGATGAACAGGATTTTTCGGCACCGATTGTCTCTGTCTCCTTGGGGATGCCCGCCGTTTTCCTCTTCGGCGGACATGCGCGTGCTGACAAAAGCCAGCGCATACCGCTACAACATGGCGATGTCGTCGTATGGGGCGGAGAAGACCGGCTGCGTTTCCACGGCATCCTGCCGCTCAAGGATCAGCCGCATCCCTTGCTGGGAAGCCAACGCATCAATTTCACTTTTCGAAAGGCTGGTTGAGCAGATACGTCATGCGTATCTGGTCGCAAAAAGCAAGACCTGTTAGCCGTTCATGTGGGATTGTGGTCGCGCTTCAGACGACGCTTGTCGTCTGCCCTAAAAAAAATTCCCCCAGAAAATGCGTTGGCTGCAACGTATGACGCAGCCGGTGAAACTACCACCGGCTACGCTCTACACCGTGCCAACACAGTTCTGGGGGAAACGGACTTCGAAAATCAAAGCAAAAATCAAAAATCAAAAATCAACAGACATCCAGCTAGGGCTGCAAAATAGAGGATTGGTAGAGGCCTCTATTCTCAGATCACGCAAGGTCGAAACGATCCAGATTCATCACCTTGTTCCATGCCGCCACAAAGTCACGTACGAACACCTGCTGCGAGTCGCTGCACGCGTAGACTTCTGAGAGGGCGCGAAGCTGGGAGTTTGAACCAAAGAGGAGGTCAACGACCTTGCCCGTCCACTTGAGCTCGCCCTTGCTACGATCATGTCCTTCCAGCACGCCTTCATCGGTGGCAGATTTCTCCCACTTCGTACTCATGTCGAGCAGATTCACGAAGAAGTCATTGGTCAGCGTCCCTGGCTGCTTTGTGAACACGCCGTGTGCGGAATGATCGAAATTCGCATTCAGAGCGCGCAGGCCACCGATCAGCACTGTCATTTCGGGAGCGGTCAGCGTCATTAGCTGCGCTTTGTCCACCAGTAACTCAGCGGCCGACCCTTCGAGGCCCTTACGGACGTAATTGCGAAACCCGTCTGCAATCGGCTCCAACACGGCGAATGAGTCTACGTCGGTCTGCTCCTGCGATGCATCCATGCGCCCTGCGGTAAAGGGGACGCTTATATCTTGGCCAGCCTTCTTTGCGGCTGCCTCGATGGCTGCGCAGCCACCTAGAACGATCAGATCGGCCAGTGAAATCTTCTTGCCTCCAGACTGTGTGCCATTGAAGTCCTTCTGGATCGCTTCCAGCTTTTTCAGGACCGTCGCCAGTTGGACAGGCTGGTTGACCTCCCAATCTTTCTGCGGCGCCAGACGGATACGGGCGCCGTTTGCACCCCCTCGTTTGTCGGAGTCGCGGAACGTGGACGCCGATGCCCACGCGGTCGAAACCAATTCCGAGACAGACAGACCTGAAGCAATAATTTTGCCCTTGAGCAAGGCAATGTCTTGCGCATCAATCAATGCATGATTGAATGCAGGGATGGGGTCTTGCCAGATGAGTTCTTCTGCCGGAATGTCCGGGCCGAGATAGCGGGTGCGAGGGCCTATATCGCGGTGCGTCAGCTTGAACCACGCCCGCGCAAACACCTCTGCGAACTGATCCGGATTTTGGTGAAAGCGCCGGGAAATTTTTTCGTAGGCAGGATCGACCCGTAACGCAATGTCGGAGGTCAGCATGGATGGTGCGTGATGCTTCGACGCGTCGTGGGCGTCCGGCACGGTACCGGCACCCGCGTTGCCCTTAGGCTTCCACTGGTGCGCACCCGCCGGGCTCTTGGTCAGCTCCCATTCGTAATCGAACAGGTGCGAGAAATAGTCGTTACTCCACTTCGCTGGTGAACGGGTCCAGGTGACTTCCAGTCCGCTGCCGATCGTGTCCCCACCTTTGCCTGTGCCAAAGCTGTTCTTCCAGCCTAGACCTTGTTCCTCGATGCCAGCTGCCTCAGGAGCCGGCCCCACCAGTGCGGCATCACCTGCACCATGGGTTTTGCCGAAGGTATGACCGCCGGCGATAAGTGCCACCGTTTCTTCGTCGTTCATTGCCATGCGCGCGAAAGTCTCGCGGATATCCCGCGCTGATGCGAGCGGATCTGGTGTGCCGTTAGGGCCTTCTGGATTGACGTAAATCAGGCCCATCTGTACCGCCGCAAGCGGATTTTCAAGATCGCGGTCGCCCGAGTAGCGCTCATCTGCCAGCCACGTTTTTTCAGCGCCCCAGTAGATGTCTGCTTCCGGCTCCCAGATGTCCTGACGCCCGCCGGCAAAGCCGAAGGTCTTGAATCCCATGGATTCCAGAGCGACGTTACCAGTAAGAATGATCAGGTCAGCCCATGATAGTTTGCGTCCGTATTTTTGCTTGATCGGCCAAATCAAGCGACGCGCCTTGTCGAGGTTCACATTGTCCGGCCAGCTGTTGAGGGGGGCAAAGCGCTGATTACCGCTTCCCGCACCGCCGCGACCGTCGCCGATACGATACGTGCCAGCGCTATGCCACGCCATGCGGATGAATAAAGGCCCGTAGTGGCCAAAATCTGCCGGCCACCAGTCCTGTGAGTTAGTCATTAACGCTAAGAGGTCTTTCTTTACGGCCTCCAGGTCGAGGCTCTTGAACTCCTCGGCGTAGTTAAACGCCTCGCCCATAGGGTCGGACTTAGAGGAGTGCAGGTGCAAGATGCTGAGTTTCAGTTGATTGGGCCACCAGTCGGCATTCGACGGTCCCGCTGCCATTGCGTGTCTTTCAGCGCCACCTGACATTGGGCATTTTGCTTCGTTTGACATGGCTTGCTCCTTCGGTTGTTCACAACTAACTATGAGGTCCAGTCTGAAATTTCAGACCGATTGATCAAATTTATTTTGGTAACTTGCCCTATAGTAACCGCGTACCGATTGTTCCGTTGCGCAGCCGCTCATCAGTACGTTATCTGTAGCGGCTGTATGCCGTCGGTGTCCGTGATTCTGCCGTTCAGAAGGGTATTTCCCCTGCCGTTTGTGTGGCGGCTCTAAGGTTCACGTCTGGGCCGTGTTCAACAAGGGGCTGTAAGCTACACCGCGCATGGAGTTCTAGGGCCTGTTGATGTTTGGTTTGTGAGAGGTTTTCTCGAAAAAGCGCGTTGGCAAGGCCCCCCTGGAGACATAAATTGAGCAAGTAGCCGTCATTGATACACGCAAAAAAATCAATGCAGATCCCGCATGGCCGCTTTGATATGCGCCTCAAAAATCGCAGGATTAGCCAGGACGTTGGCGTTGAGCAAAGCCAGTTTCACCAGAAATAGCTGGGCTTTGTCGGGACCGGCCTGATCAATGGCGGTGGCCAGTGCGTCATACACCGTTTCCAGATCGGGGATGCTCAGGGCCTTGTTGGTCGCGTTGTTGGTCGCATTGTTAGTGGCGTTGTTGGTGGCATTCATCAAGTTCTCCTATGACTGGGGCAGGGCGATGTTCAGGGCGGCTTGCAGGCGATTGGCGTCCAGCGTCAGCCAGCGCGCGCAGACGTGCTGATCGGGACGCAGCAGATAAGCGGCCCCGCTGGTTGATACACCATAGCGTTGGCGGAAATGTCCATCGGCATCTGCCAGCGTGAGATCGGCACCGGCCACGCGCTCGGTGTTGCCGATGGCGATGATCTTTAGCGGCACACCGCGAGCGCGTATGGCCGTCACGACCTGTTGCAGGGATTCAGGAATCGTCGCAGCTTGCGTGAAATACAGCAAATCAAAACCCCCTCCCAAGTGATCGAGCAAGAAGTCGTTGGACCCCAGACAAATATTTTGTGGCGGCGCGCCGTGGGCGGGGCCGGATTGGAACAAGGCGTTGTCGTCGCCCAGACTATTGAGCGCCGAATCCGCATACTCGTGTGGACGCGAGGTGCGCCAGTGGTAGAGCGGCCGCACGAAGGCTTCTGTCAGCGACAGCGATAACACCGCATCGCGCAGCAGACGAAAGCCCGGGCTGGGCGGTGCCATGAATCGCGTACTTTTACCCGCTTCAGCGATAATTTCACGCGCTGCGCCGACGCGCTCTCTGCTGTGGTTGGCCAGCAACTTTTTGCTCGCCAGTCCTTTGACCACAAACGCCAGATGCCAGGCCAGCGACTGCGCATCCTGAAACGCTGTGTTTGCGCCGCGCACGCCGAAAATCGGTAGCAGGTGAGCGGCATCGCCGGTAAAGAGGACGCGACCTTGCACGTAATCCGGCAGCGTCAGGTTCCGGGCGGAATAGACCGAGTTCCAATCCATCTCCCAGGGCACGCCGGCGTGACCGATCATGGCCAGTTGAGCATCGATGCGCTGTTTGAGCGACTCGGGTCTGAGCGCCTCTTCTGGCGTTTCGCCAGGTGGCAATTGGTAGTCTACCCGCCAGATGCCATGCGGTTCGCGGTGCATCAGGATCGTGTTGCCGGGGTTCCAATCGGGGTCGAAGTAAGCCAGACGTTCCGTCGGCAGCGGCAGATCGATGCGGATATCGGCGATGACGAAGAAGCCCTCGTAAGAGGAACCTTCCATCTTCAGATTCATGGCGGCGCGGATTTCGGAGCGACCGCCGTCGGCCGCGATCAGCCAATCGGTTTCCAGCGTGTACGGCCCTTCGGGGGTATCGACACTCACACGCGCCAGTTCGGAATCCTGCGCCACCTGCGTCACTTTGTTGCCCCAGCGGAAGTCGATCAGAGGGCTGGCCTGACAGGTCTCCAACAGGTATTGCTCCATAAATTGCTGCTGGATGTTGAGCATTGGAAAGAAGCGGTCGTCCGGATCGTGCGGGGCTTCCATGCGAAACACCCGCTGGCCACGGTAGTAGGAATTGCCAAAACGCCAGGGAAGCCCGTTTTCCGTCATGCGCTCGGCTACACCCACCTGTTGCAGGATTTCCATTGAGCGACGGGTGAAAACGATGGCGCGGCTGCCTTGGGATACTTGCTGTTCAGAACTCAGAATGACGCTGGGCACACCCAGTCGGGCCAGTTCCAGTGCCGCCACCATGCCCGCAGGACCGGAACCGACGATGACCACTTTTTTGCGATCCTGCGCCGGATGTGCCGAGGGTAGCCAGGGCTGGAAAATCTGGTAGCGGTAATAGAGGGAAGGGCGGGCTTGCGTCGTGGGTTGATGCATCTTCATTTCCTTATATTCAACCGATGGCCGAAGAAAACAGCGGCTATGTCGGATCAGCTTGCAACGCGGCGCACTCTCGGGGCGGCATTGATCAGCATTGATCAGCATGGCGCGCGCGGAGAGATGTGGAGCGAAAGAAAGAGTATAGGGAGTTAGAAACAGTGCGCTGTCCCCAATTGGGGGACAGGCTTCAGGTTTTGCCGCAAGACAGGCAGAGGGAAAACAACTGGCGCTGACTGGAAATGCCGAGTCGGTGGTAAGCCCGTTTCTGATACGTCACGACGCTGGACGGCTGGATGCCCATTGTCTCCGCAATCTCCAGTGCCGACTGACCTTCCAGCACGCCACGGAGGACATCCAATTCACGTTTGGAAAGTTGCGGGCAGAGCGTACGAACGCGCGCCAGCATCATTTGCGGAATGCCCATTTGATATTGGCCGCAGAGCGCATAGTGATGCTTTGCCGCCTGCGTAATCAAAGGGGCAAGTGCTTCAATGAAGGCGATTTCTCCGCGCAGAAAATTTCCCTGATCGCGATGCCGGTAGAGGTTGATGGACAGCCAGATGTTTTCTGCCGGTTGCACCAGCAGTGCCAGGCGGTCCGACACGTTCGGTTGCTGGTAGCAGGCGGCGCGATAGCCTTCGTGCTCAATATCGGTTTCTGTTTGCTGATGCAGCAGGATGGCGGATTCGGGCTGACGGAGATTGGCCGCCGAAAGTATCTGCTGATTTCCGTCCAGCGCATAGAACAGCCGGGTGTACGTATCGGCCACATCGCGTAAAAATCGCCCCCCGCGATAGTCCGCAACCGACACCGTTCTGGGGCGATTACCAAACTCATAGGCGAAGATGGTGCATTGAGAAACCGATATCTCGTCGCCCAAAATTTGCAATATTGCCGTGGCCAGTGAACCGGAATCCGCATTTCCGATCGCCGCGACCAGTCCTGTCACTCGGGAAAGATCCAGTTGTCCTGCCGGTGGTAGGGGGGCCAGACGCCAGTAGCGCATGTTTGATGGGGGGCGAAAGTTTTTTGGTGCTTGAGGATAGCATCGACAAGCCCGTTTTCAGTCGTAAGCCTTGAAAAGGGGATCGTCAGTTATTTTTACCTTGGATACGCTATTTCAAGCCCGGCACGCTGCAACAGCAATCGATTGCGTTCCGACAAATGCGTGACCTGCATGAGCGTCCCGATTTTTTTGTAACGCTTATGCAAACCTTCCAATGCGGCGATAGCGGAATGGTCGGCGAAATGCAGATAGCGGCAATCGAGTATCACGCGGGACGGATCATTTTGAGGATGGAACAGCGCCTGAAAGTGGGACGTGGAGGCAAAAAACAAGGTGCCATGCGGCGTGTAGGTGATTTCACCTTCCTGGCTGGTATCCGAGTCGGTACGAATGTCGTGGGCATGCTGCCAGGCGAAATTGAGTGCGGCAATCACGATACCGCAGAGTACGGCGATGGCCAGATCGGTCAGTACGGTGATGATAGTGACGGCAACGATCACCATGGCGTCGTGCCGCGGCACTTTGCCCAGTACCTTGAGAGACGACCAGGAAAAAGTTTCCAGCGCCACCACCAGCATCACCCCGACCAATGCCGCCAGCGGGATGCGCTCGATCAGCGGCGATAGAAACAAGACGAATAACAAAATCATGACCCCGCTGGTGATGCCCGAGAGGCGCGACCTGCCGCCGGAACTCAGGTTAATCATGGTTTGGCCAATCATGGCGCAACCGCCCATGCCGCCAAAAAATCCAGACATCACATTGGCCGCACCTAGCGCCAGACACTCCCGATTAGGCTGGCCTCTGGTTTCGGTGAGTTCATCGGTTAAATTGAAGGTCAACAGCGTTTCCAGCAAGCCGACCAGCGCCATCAGTACCGCATACGGCAGCACAATCCGCAGCGTTTCCAGACTGAAGGGAACCAGTGGAAGATGAAACGAGGGCAGATTGCCGGAAATATGCGCCATATCGCCCAAGGTGCGCGTCGGCAATTGCAGCAGCTGGCTGGCCAGAGCCACGCCGACAATCGCTAACAGCGCCGGCGGCACGGCCTTGGTCAGTCGCGGCAAAAAATAGACAATCAGCATGGTCACGGCGACAAGCAGGCACATGATCAGTAGCGGCATCCCTTGCAGCCATTGCACCCCCTGAGGCGTGGCTTGTTTGAATTGTTCCAGCTGCGCCATGGCAATGATGATCGCCAGCCCATTAACAAAACCGAGCATCACCGGGTGCGGCACCATGCGAATCAGTTTGCCCAGCTTTAATGCGCCGAATAGCAACATCAACAGACCGCTGAGGATGACGGTGGCGAGCAGATATTGCACCCCATGCTGCACCACCAGCGCCACGATGACGACGGCCATCGACCCCGCCGCGCCGGAAATCATGCCGGGACGTCCGCCAAACAAGGCGGTAACGGTGCAGATAATCATCGCGCCGTACAGTCCCATCAGCGGGTGAACATGCGCGACCAGCGCGAAAGCGATGCACTCAGGAACCAGGGCGAAGGAGGAAGTCAGGCCTGCCAGGAGGTTTTTTTGTCTATCGGGGAGAAGGTGTTTTTGACGCTGGACGTAACGTTGAAATGTGGAAAAGTGGTCAGTCAAAATGGCTTTCTACGGTATTGCCTGCTCAATTGAAGAGACGAGGAATGAATTGATTGACGGACTTACATTGAGACTGATTGCCCACTTGTCGCCGGAATGACATCCCGCTGCAGGTATCAGTGATACGCTCGACAAAAGCCCTGTTTTAAACAGAGGATACAGCGTTCATCAGGAGACCCCCGCACCATGACAGTTGATTACGAATCCGGCCTCGGCAAAAACACCGCCAATTTTGCCTCACTCAGCCCCATCGATTACCTTGCCCGCAGCGCGGAAGTGTATGGCGAGCGTCTGGCCATCGTGCATGGCAGTTTGCGGCAGAACTGGCGCGAGACGTATCTGCGCGCACGCAGACTGGCCAGTGCCTTGCGTCAACTTGGTGTGCAAAAGGGCGATACGGTCGCCGTCATGTTGCCCAATACGCCCGCGATGGTGGAGGCGCACTTTGGGGTGCCTATGTCGGGAGCGGTACTCAATGCCCTCAATATCCGGCTCGATCTGCATTCGCTCGCCTTCATGCTGCGTCATGGCGAGGCCCGCGTGTTGCTGGTCGACACTGAATTTGCCGAACTGGCCAAGCAACTGGCGCAACAGATTCCCGGCTTGTATATCGTTGCCGTCAACGATCTGCTTGGCCCGGACAACGCCGCGCCCTTCGGACAGACCGATTACGAAAGCCTGCTGGCCGGCGGCGATCCTGACTTTCAGTGGCAGGCGCCTGCCGATGAGTGGGAAGCTATCGCGCTCAATTACACCTCCGGCACCACCGGCGATCCGAAAGGTGTGGTGTATCACCATCGCGGTGCGGCATTGAATGCGGTATCGAATATTCTGGAATGGGATTTGCCCAAGCATGCGGTCTATTTGTGGACCTTGCCGATGTTCCATTGCAACGGCTGGTGTTTTCCCTGGACCATTGCGGCGCGCGCCGGAGTGAATGTCTGTCTGCGTAAATTCGAGCCCAAACTGGTGTTTGATCTGATGCGGGAACACCATGTCAGCCATTATTGCGCCGCGCCGATTGTGCATGCGGCGCTGGCGAATGCGCCGGCAAGCTGGCGTCAGGATTTGCCGGTGAAGGTGCGCGGCATGATTGCCGGTGCGCCGCCGCCGCCGGCCGTATTGTCCAAGATAGAAGCAATGGGCTTTGACCTGATCCATTCCTACGGTTTGACTGAAGTGTACGGACCGGCGGCGATTTGCGCGGAGCAAGAAGGGTGGGGCGGCTTATCGGAAGAGGCGCGCGCCACTAAAAAATCGCAGCAGGGCGTGCGTTATCACTTGCAGAGTGCGATTGCAGTGCTTAATCCCGAGACGATGACAGCGGTCAGTCCCGACGGCGAGGAAATCGGCGAGATCATGTTTCGCGGCAACATCTGCATGAAGGGCTATTTGAAAAACCCGAAAGCCACGCAAGAAGCGTTTGCCGGGGGCTGGTTCCATACCGGCGATCTGGGCGTGATGAGTGCGGACGGCTATATCAAGATCAAGGATCGTAGCAAGGACATCATTATTTCTGGCGGCGAAAACATTTCCAGCGTGGAAGTCGAAGATGCGCTGTACCGGCATCACGATGTGCTGGCGGTCGCCGTGGTTGCCCAGCCCGATGAAAAATGGGGAGAAACGCCATGCGCCTTCGTGGAGTTGAAGGAGGGCGCGACTATCTCGGAAGCAGAGCTGATCGCGTTTTGTCGGAATATCCTGCCGGGGTTCAAGACGCCTAAAGCGATTTACTTCGGGCCTTTGCCCAAAACCTCGACCGGCAAAATTCAGAAGTTCGAATTGCGCAAACGCATGCGCTCGAATTCAGCGATTGATCAGTAAGGCATGTTGGCAAAGAGCCACGACAGTGCGTGACTCTTTGCCGTTTTTTCTCTTATCGTCGCTCAGCCGCTCAATAAGCTGGTTTGCCAATCAGACGTTTGATGGTTTGCGTACGTTCAAGCCGTTCAGCGAGCCAGCCAAAAAGCACGCCGATAGCGGTCCACAGGATTACTTGCATGCCGATGGCGGCGATACGGAATTTCCATAGCAGCACCGCAGGAAATGCCTCTGGTACTTCATTCAGTTCCGGCAGCGAGAGTTGCACGGCGGCGATGACGGCAATGAATACGCCGCCGGCAATAATCGTTCCGTTCCATGCACCAGTTCTTGCGGCCGCATAGCGTCGCACTGTGAAGGCAAAGGCCGTGACGGCAATCGAAATGGCGATCATCAGAAAGTACAGGCCGGTGCGATACCTGATCGTATCCGGGTCGCCAATCGAGGGGGGATTGGCCGGATACTTCAAATAAGGCACCAGGGTAAGCGCTACGAAGGCGGCCAGAGCCAGCCATGCCGCCAGTGGCCGCGCCCCAAGTTTTCCGATACGGCCGTAGGCATAGGCAAACACCAGCGCAAACAAGCCACCGACAGCCGCTCCATAAACGACGACGCCCGTCAGCAAACCGATACCGGCTTGCGTCGAGCGGCTTACCAGTCCGTGTTCATGCTCATGCTCATGCACCTCACCGACCGCATGGGCATGCTCATGTGCGGCGGCTTTGTCTGCGTTGATTTTTTCCTCGAAAGAAATTGCCTGATCGACCTGCGGCTCGCCGAAGGTTTTGGCAAAACCGAAAGCGAGCAGGCCCGCCACGATGCCCGCGAGCATCCCGCGCAGCAGAAGTTTTCCTGTCATGTCGATCTCCCGGTCAGTGGCAAGGAAAGCCGAGGAGATGGCGGCCGTCGTGCATGAATTCATGCACATACATGCCGGAGATGAGCGAGGTCGCGCCTTGTTCGGCGCCGACGAAATACAGTGCGAGGAGCAGCAACAAGCTGCCGAAAATAACCCAGGGAAGTAATTCGCTTGCAGGAATAGCGACCGGCTCGGCGGCCGGATTGAAAACAGTTGCAGTCACGATGCAGATCTCCCGGGGTTGCGCGCCCCAATGATGGTTGGAAAGTCAGCGCGTGCAATCAATGTTGAGCGACACGCTGGGAAGGGCGAAGTGCAGGTCTGACTTTCGGTTCGAGAACGAATCGATTACAGTGGCGCGACCGCGCCGGATTTGCACCGGCTTCCACACTTCGGACCGGGCCATTATACGCATGCCGTTTTTATGCTGTTTCAGGAACCCTATCGTCAACCGGCGCTGACTGCTTCATCCATTGAAAGGACAACATGCAAACACGGCTGTTATTGATTAGTCATGCGGCGACGCCCGCGATGCGGAGCGGAAAATTTCCCGCGAATGACCGGCTTGACGAGAGAGGTATCGAAGATGCCGCCGCGTGGAGTGCGCGTATGCCGGTATTGGGCGCGCCCTTGATGCTGAGCAGCCCGGCAAGTTGCGCGCAAGAAACTGCCCGGCTACTGGTTTTGACGGCGCGTATTGAGCCGCAACTGGCGGACATGGATTATGGGCGCTGGCTGGGTAGACGCTTGGCGGATATCGCCGTCGATGAGCCGGATGCGCTGGCCGAATGGAGTCAAAATCCGCATGTGGCACCGCATGGTGGTGAATCGTTCAGTGCCGTAGTGAAACGCGTAGGAACGTGGATGGATGGGCTGGAGTCTGGGGATGAAGTCGTTGCCGTTACTCACGCCGCAGTGATCCGCGCGGCAATCATTCATGCCTTGCAAGTGCCACCGGCTGCATTTTTAAAAATTGAAATTGCACCACTGTCTTTAATCGAATTGCGGCGTTCTGCGCGAGGCTGGGCGTGGTGGCCGGGGAGGTCTGAATGAGCAAGGATGCAGAATTCGATGCAGGCAAGGAGAGGGTGGCTTGAGTTTGCTTGGGTTGAACATTCTTCAGACTCGCAGTTCATCGCAACATGCAATCGGGAAGGGGGCGCGGGCTTTATAATCCGGTCCCATGAAAATCTTATCCATAAAATCCCTGTTTGCCACCCTCACGATGGTCTTTGCCGCATCCGGCGCATTGGCCAAGGGCAATGAAGCACTCCTGTTCGATCCGCTTTCCGTCAGCGTTCCGCATCACTCATATCAAGACAATGACACTGAAACGGCGCGCACGGAGAGTGCGTTTTCACCCGAGGCGGGGAGCGAGGCTCTGGTGCTGCGGGTGATTGCCTCATCGGAGCGCAGCATTCGGCTGGCGGCTTATTCGTTTACCTCCCAGCCCGTCGTCAAAGCTTTACTCGACGCAAAAAAGCGCGGCGTGGATGTGCGCCTCGTCGTCGACGACAGGGGCAACAGAGGCCCGTCCAATATCGCGGCGATCAATATGATGGTGGAGGCGGAGATCCCCATCCGTACCATTTCCACCTACGCGATTCACCACGATAAATACATTATTTCCGATGAGCGTCATGTGCAGAATGGCAGTTTTAATTACAGTACGGCAGCCGCTCACTCGAATAGCGAAAACGTCATCGTCAACTGGAATAACCCGTCACTAGCCGCCGCCTTTCTGCTGCATTGGCAATCACGCTGGATGCAGGGCGAGGATGCTGTTGCGCGGCAATACGTGCATCCAGCCCGGCGCGCCCGCAGTTTTCCCTCGGGGACGCAGTATCCTCAGTGAGCGCCAGTGTGCGAAATAATAGTGAGATCACGCACTGCACATGCTTCACCAGTTTGGAGCAAAACGAGGAAAAATACGCCGTTTGCTCACTGAATCATTCATCTGACAAGCCATCAACCAACGAAAAGCAAGGGCGTCGTCCGCAACAACATGCGGATCAGTGATGCATTTTCCGTTTGAATCTACTTTTATGGTGGTATGGTGCCGTCACATCGAATTACCCTCCGAATTACTCCCCGAATTATTTCCCTTTAAACCTATAATTTTAAGAGACCGATGATGAAGAATCACCTGCTATTGCTGTTTGTCGCGCTGGGCTGCACCACGTCCACTGTTTCCTTTGCCCAGACCATCCCGGCTGATCGCACCTTGCTAGAGGCGGCGCAAACACGCAAGGATGCTTTCGTCAAAGACCTGAGCACCCTGGTCAATATCGACTCCGGCACCGACGATGCCAAGGGACTGATGCAAGTTGAATCGATTCTGGCCGAACGCCTGAAGGCCGTGGGTGCCAGTGTTCAGATCGTCGCCGCGCCACCGGCTGCCGGCAAGATGGTCATCGGCAAGCTGCAAGGCACAGGCACCAAGAACATCATGCTGATGATCCACTACGACACCGTGTTTGGCATTGGCGAAGCGTCCAAGCGGCCCTTCAAAATCGTCGGCAATAAGGCTTTCGGTCCGGGCGTGGCCGATGCCAAGGGTGGCGCCTTGCTGATTGTGTATGCGCTGGATATCGCGCGTGAACGCGGCTTCCGTAATTACAAAACCTTGACTGTGTTGTTTAACCCGGATGAAGAAAAAAGCTCGCTCGGTTCTCGCGACATGATTACCAAACTGTCGTCCGAGCAAGACTACGTGCTGGTGTTTGAACCGCCTGAAGCCGATGTGGTGACCGTCGCTACCAACGGCATCGCTTACGTGCATCTGGACGTCAAGGGCAGGGCATCCCACGCTGGCTCGGCACCGGAGGCAGGCCGCAATGCGGCGGTTGAATTATCCAATCAGATCATCCAGCTCAAGGACTTGGGCAATACGGCCAAAGGCACGACGGTCAATTGGACCGTGATCCAAGCCGGCGACCGCGTCAATATCATTCCTGAAAAAGCCAGCGCTACGGCCGACATGCGGATGTCCGACGTGAGCGAGTTGCAGCGCGTTCAGGTCGATGCCGACAAAATCGTCTTAAAGAAATTGATCCCCGAAACTGAAGTCAGCGTCAAAGTGGAAAACCGCCGTCCGCCGTTCAGTAAGAACGCCGGCAGCGATCAGCTGGCCGTCACCGCTGATAGCATCTACAAAGAACTGGGCAAGTCGATCACGCCGGTGTCCATGCGCTACGGTACCGACGCCGGCTTTGCCTACAACCCGAAGACAGGAAAACCGGTTGTGCTCGACGGCATGGGTATCGTCGGCGATCGTATCCATTCGTCGGATGAGTGGGCCGATCTCGACAGCCTTGTGCCGCGACTGTACCTGACGGTGCGTATGCTGGAATCGATGGGCAAAGCGAAATAACGGATGGGCGTAGCGCACTGAACTGCGCTACGCCAATTGAGTTTGTTGTTGAACATCTTTCCCGCTCGGTTCCTACTTTGCGCTGATAACCATTTTCAGGCGGGGTTACTTTAGTAATGCGCAAAAGAGTGCAGGAACAAATTATTGTAGAGACCGCAAGTTCCATTTGCACAAATGGACGTTTATCGTGGAAAATTACTTTTATTTAAAGAGTGACTTTACATAATACAAATTATAGGTAGTTTTATTGTTGGCCCCAAATGATAATGTCTGCTTTCCCCAAAATAGAAATGTCGTATTGCACTTTAAATCGGGATCTCGATCATGGCCGTGGCCAATGCGCATGCGCCAGCGTTCATAACCGTCTGTTGAGTAAGTTCCAGGGGCGTAATCGTGGTCTTTCCACCGGCTTATCACCGTAGCCGACTGAAGACCAACACAATCCACGAATCTCTTCGCTCTTCGTCTGGTAAACTCGAATGTAGCTGCTACTCAGAAACGCAGCGCCCCACCCGGGATCAAATTTGGTTCGGCACGGTGGGTCACCATATTGAATCGATATCTGCAAATTCAGGCCGGTAGCGCACGGCATATTCCCACGGCGCATTACATTCACACCGTGTTTTGCACAGGACTGATCTGTAGACGGTCCACCAGCAAGCTCGCCTGTCGCGAAATGAAACGCAGGTTATACCCGAGGAATTCCCATGAAATATTCTTTACCGCACGGCGCATTAACTGTGCTGGCCGCTGCCTTGGTCACTAATTTTGCTTTGAGTCTGGACGCCTGCGGCGCAATTAATGTAATTAACGCAAGTCCCGCGAACATCACAAAAACCGGTTTTCTATCTGCATCACGCGACGCCGCCCCAAAGGCGAACATCAATAGCCAAAGAATGAGCAATTTTGTGAAAGAGCTGGCTAGTCCCAAATATGCAGGCCGCTTGCCGGGCACACCGGGCGATAGCCTGTCGCTGGCGTTCATCGTCAACGAATTTAAAAACATAGGCTTGCTGCCCGCCCAGGCTGAGGGTTATTTGCAGCGTTTCAGCACGACCATCCTGGAGCCGGATGGCAAAAGTGACGACAACCCCGAGAATCCTCTCCATGGTGAACGCATGGCGACCAGCAACGTCATTGGCATCATCCCTGGCAACGACCGTATCTTGTCGAAAGAAGTCATCGTCATCAGTGCCCATCGTGACCATCTTGGCAGTACGCCAAACGGAATTCCCTATCCGGGGGCCAACGACGACTTGTCAGGACTTGCCGCAGTCATGGAACTGGCGCGCGCATTTGAACGGCAGAAGGTGGCCAAAAAACCCAATAAGCGAACCCTGATGTTTGTGGCGTATGGCGCAGAAGAACAGCGTGAAATGGGATCCATGTACCACGCCGACCATCCTCTGCCGGGTTTCCCGAATAAGAACATCGTGCTGATGATCTCCATCGATATGATCGGCCTCGGTTATGACAAGTGGAGCACCTTTACGCAAACCCAATTAAACCACTACGCCAAAACGTGGTTTGACGATTTTGACAGCGAAAGCAATGATGCCGATGACGGGTATTCACATGAATATCCGCCCGACAATAAAACCACTTTTTCCTACGACACCGGCCCCTTTGGCAAGCTAGGGATTAAAAATCGGGTATTTGGTCAGGCACAGGGAATTCCCACCTATCACCAAACTACCGATACCTGGGAGAGCGTGCATATCGGGCCAGCCGCCATCTTCACCCGCACTATTTTTGATTTTTTATGGAAAGTAGACCAAACCCCCAGGAAGCTTGTGGAACGGTAAGGATTTCTGCATCGACTCCTGCATCGATTTTTTTATTGATAGGGACTGCAAACAGGGACTGAAATCAAAGAGCAATCCGGATGCCAATCGCGACCGTAGTTCTGGAAATCCAGGGCGTCAAAAAACCGGCTCCCCCAGATTCAACATCAAGCGATTGGCCCAGGCAAAAATTGCCACCGAATGAATCAGGTCGAGGATTTCCTGCTCATTGAGCCCCACCTCTTTCAAGGCCACAATACTGGCCGCGCCGACCTCGCTAGGCGCATCGGTCAGCTCGGCTGAAAACCTGGCGATAGCCTGTTCCCTGGCATCGGTGCCAGCGGTGTAGGGATCATCAAACACCTGCTGCACCGTATCGTTACGCTTGGCCAGCTGCTCGAAGCGCTGGGCATGCACCGACGCGCAATACACGCAGCCGTTAATCCGCGAAACCACCAATGCACCCAGTTCACGCTCGGCACGCGGCATGCCGCCCGTCGCATACATGATGGCGTTGAACGCCGCCGAACGCTGACGCAGAATGTCCGGCTGATGCCCCAGAAACAGGTAATAGTCCGACACCTTGGCCTTGGGATGACTTTCCTCCAGCACCTTGATCTGATCCGGGCTGGCCTTATCCAGATCAATCACATCCAGCCAGGCTTGCCAGTCCAATACCTCATTGGTAAAACCATGCGACTTAATGATATTGCTCATCTTATTTTCTCCAGACTAATTATTTGCCAATTGCATCGCATGCAGACCGGCAAGAACCCGGACCTGATACGAAATGAAGGCGATCAGTTGTGACAGTGCCACCACGGCCGGGGTGCTGATGCCGGCAGCGGGCAAGGTCAGCAATGCCGCTTTATCGCCCTCGACCGGACGCTGCGTCAGCGCGCGGGTAAATAGCAGCATGGCACGCAGACGACCCTGCGGCAGTTGTTCCGGCTCGCCCGTTGCTGCGACCGCCAGTTGTGCTGGGTCAGCTTGTTCTGCACCAGCCGGAATTGCTTCCAGGCGACTGCGGTAATGCGCCGCAAGAACATGCGCACCGCTCAGACGGCAGGCGTACAAGGCCACCAGCAAACGCTCATCCAGCGCGATGTCTTCCAGCGCCGGATCGAATAGGGTGTCGTAACTGCCCTGCGTCGCCACCACGACTTTTTCGCGCAGATGGCGCAAAGCATGAAGACTGCTGTCGGCTTGCAGGCCGGTCAGCTGGTCGATGACATCGTTGCCGATGCGGTAATCCACTTGCGTCGTCATAGGGTTTCCTTATTTTTTCTTGAGAGGTCTTCTTTAACTGCTGCACTTCTACTGCCGTGCTTTTACTGCCGTTCTTTAACTGAGTGCTTTAACTGAGTGCTTCAACGGCGGCACTTCTACTGCAGTGCTTCTACTGCATGCCTCAGAAAATCCAGCGCATGTTGCCAGGAGTCGTGATCTGCGCCCGCATTGGCTGCCGGCTCACCGCCACTGGTGCTGATGCGTTTCGATACCGGATGGACGTAGGTAGTCTGGGTCGTTGGCACAAAGGGAAATAAAATCGAATGCCCCGCATCCTGATAGTCATGCCACTCGACCGGATACGGATGCGCGCCCTCCTCCAGCCGGTCTCTGACCATTTTTGAATACACGCTGGAGGGCCACGAGCCATCGTCCGTGGCCGACAACAGCAACACCGGTGCCTGAATTTTTTCAACCGGAATACGCGCCCGCGCTACCGCTTCCACGTCACTGAGCGCAGTAAGCATGGCCAGCGTATGGCGATGCGGCGGCGCACCCTCATCGAAGGGCGCCCAGCTGGCGTAACGATTGTTTTCCCACTGATGCGTCAGCGGCTGGCCATTGAGCAGCCAGGTCGGCCCGTTGCGACCAATTGCCGGGTCTGCTGCATTTTGTCCGCTATGCACCAGCGCGCTCGGCACATAGGCCAGCACCGCCGACACCCGCTCAGGAAAGGTCGCTCCCAGCAGCAGGACCAGTTCGCCGCCGCGCGACTGTCCGCTCAGCGCAACAAACCCGCCCAGCGGTTTGACCTTCTCCCGCAGCCAATCCAGCCCGGTACGGAAATATTCAAGCGGCGTGTTGGAAATGTAATCCGACAAGCCCGGCGCCTTGAAATACCCCAGCGCAAAAGCCGCGTAGCCATGCGACGCATACAGCGCCGCACGCGGCTCGTTGATGCCGCCGCCGGAACCATTGAGCACCATCACCGCCGGAAACGGCCCCCTGCCCTGCGGCAAAAATAATGTGCCGACCAGCCCCTGCTCGCGCACTTCTCTGCGCGTGACACCCCCGGCGCACAGACGCTGCACCATGCGGGTTTGCGCCTTGCCGCTGCCAGTTACGACAACGGTATCGACAACGGTATTGGTAACGGCATTAGCGGATAAGGACGTCAGCAGCGGCTCCGCCACATCCGCATGAAACAAGTCACGCGAACCTTCCCGCAGCGGTCGTTGCGACCAGATCAAGCCCATCGCAGAAACACCGGTGTAGTCGCCATCGACCGCCGCTGCCTGTGACAGATCGACGCAACCGGCGGCATCGGCCACAAAACACGCCCTGCTCCGCCACACATGGCCGCCACGCAGGGTCTCGCTGGCAAGCTCTACCCGTTCACCCGGCACAGCACCGGTAACAAGAATGCGGCGCGGCACGTCGATCAGCGCATCGACCGGCGTGACGCTGACCTCAAGCACGGACATGGCGACTCCCTTTTTTCAAGGCGGGCATGGCGATTATTTCTTGTCCTGCGTCACCATCATCGCGGTGGTGCGGTCGCTGCTGGCCGGGGTTACCTTCAGACCTTTTTTCGCCGCCCAGATATTTTGATAGTGATACAGCGGAATCACGCCGACATCGTCGGAAACGACTTTGGCCGCATCGCGCAGAATCGCCTCGCGCTTGGCTGCATCAAATTCAGCGGTGGAATCGGTCAGCGCCTTATCCACGGCGGGGTTGCTGTAGTGATTCCAGTTGGACGCGCCCAAGCCCTTCTTGGCATCCACCGTTGTCAGGACGTTGACCAGCGCATAACTGGCTTCGCCGGTGCCGTTGCCCCACGCCACCACGCTGACAGCAAACTCATTCTTGTTGGCGCGCGCCGAATAGGAGGCCCAAGGCAGCACTTCCACCTGGGTCTTGACACCGATGCGGGTCCAGAATTGCGCCACAGCCTGCATGGTTTCCGGTGCTTGCGGATAACGGTCGTTCGGCACATGGATCGTCAATTTGAAGCCCTGCGGGAAGCCGGCTTCAGTCAGCAGCTTCTTGGCCTGGGCCACATCGTTGGGGATGTTTTTAATGTCCGGGTTATAGCCGAAAGTATCGGCGGGCATCCACTGATTGGCTTCGGTCGCCGCGCCCTGCATGATGCGATCGACCAGCGCCTTGCGGTTGATTGCCAGCGACAAGGCCTTGCGCACACGCACGTCCAGCAAGGGGTTTTTGTCGAGCTGCTTGCCATTGTTGTCGGTAATAAACGGGCTAGGACCTTCATGGAAAGTCGGTTGCAGCAACAGCACGCGCAAGCCGTTGTACGGGAACACCTTGACGTTCGGCGATTTTTTCAGTCGCGCCAGATCGGATACCGACACCTTGTCGATCACATCAACATCGCCCGACAGCAAGGCAGCGGTACGGGCTGCAGCGTTATTGATATAGCGGTAATTGATCTTTTCCCAGATCTGCTTGCCGCCCCAGTAATCATTGTTACGCTCCATCACCACGCGGTCGCCCG
Source organism: Herbaspirillum sp. RTI4 (assembly GCF_034313965.1). NCBI lineage: Bacteria > Pseudomonadati > Pseudomonadota > Betaproteobacteria > Burkholderiales > Oxalobacteraceae > Herbaspirillum > Herbaspirillum sp. RTI4. Next base: position 2,594,056 of record NZ_JAVIWQ010000002.1, on the reverse strand, counting down.
GCGTGTAGGAAACGAATTTATAAGGACCCGTGCCGACGACGGCGACGCCGCTGTTGTAATTTTCAGTCGCTGATTTTTCGCCCACATGCTTGCTGACGATATGCACCGACGCCAGATTCAGCGGCAGGTCGGGATTAGCGATATTGGTCTTGATGATCAGTGTCAGCGGGTCTTTGGCCGTGACCGACTCGACCGTGCGCAGATAACCGGCGAAAGTCGCCAGACTGCCCGGCACATTGCGTGCGCGCTGATAGGAAAAGATGACGTCGTCGGCGGTGAATGGCTTGCCGTCCTGCCACTTGACGTTGGGGCGCAGCTTGAATTCCCAGGTCTTGGCATCGATATTTTTCCAGCTTGCCGCCAGACCCGGCTGCAATTTGTTGTAATTATTTTCCACCAGCAAATCCCAGAAATGCAGATCGACGGAACGGTCGCCGGCATGGTTATTGAGTTGCGGATCAAGCGACGACAAAGGATCGGCAAAGCCGATAGTGAGCGTTTGCGCTCCGGCAGAAGTTGCTACCAGCAACGCGGTAGCCAGCAGGCTGGAGAGGAGAGTTTTCTTCATGTTCGTCATCCTTGATGGTGGTGGATAAGGGTGGATAGGGGTGGATAGGGACAAGGTGGGTAAGGACAAGGTGGTCAATCAATACGGCTTGCAGCAATAGCTTATGGCGCATTCAAATGGCAGGCGCTCAGATGGCCCGGCGCTACTTCTTTTAATAGGGGAATTTCCTCTCGACAGCGCGGCATCGCATGCGGGCAACGCGGATGGAAATGACAACCCGTCGGCGGCTGCAAGGGACTGGGAATCTCGCCCTTGATCGCCGTAAACGATTTATTGCGCGCACTCAGACGTGGTATTTCCGCCAGCAAGGCTTGCGTATAGGGATGATTGGGGCGGGCAAACAGGTCGTCGACAGCGGCGCTTTCGACGATCCGTCCCAGATACATGATGACCACGCGGTCTGAGACATGCTCGACCACGCCGAGATCATGGCTGATGAACAGATAGGTCAAGCCCAGTTGCTCGCGCAGGTCGGAAAACAGATTCAGAATCTGTGCCTGAATCGACACATCAAGCGCCGCCACCGCCTCATCGCACACCAGCATCTGCGGCTGCACGGCGAGCGCGCGGGCGATGCCGATACGCTGCCGCTGTCCGCCGCTGAACTGATGCGGATAGCGATCGCGCAATTCCGGGTCCAGTCCGGCGCGCAGCAATTGCGCGCAGACGTAATCATCCAGGCCGGCCTTATCGACCATGCCGTGAATCAGCGCCGCCTCGCCGACAATCTCATTGACCCGCAAACGCGGATTCAGACTGGCGTAGGGATTCTGAAAAATCATCTGCACCTTGCGCCGCATCGCATGTTCCTGCCGCGCGCTCAGGCTGTTACGATCGACGCCATCGACCAGAACCTGTCCCGACGATGGCGGCAGCAAGCCGCTGACGATGCGCCCCAGTGTCGATTTGCCGCAGCCCGATTCTCCGACCAGTCCCACTACCTCACCCGGCATGACATGCAAATCCACCGCTTCAAGCGCCTGTGTCACCGCGGCCGGACGCATCCAGCCGTGTGCAACCAACTGACGCTCGAAGGGACGCGCCTTGCGCTCGCCAAACAATTTGCCGACCTGACGGACTTCCACCAGCGGAACGCATTTATCCATGACGAGGCTCCGCAATAGGTGTGGCAATGGGAATGACCGTCCCAGTCGGAACGGCAGGATGAAAACAGCGCACCAGATGACCCGGCACCGGTTCGCTGGTTTCTGGTCTTTCAAGGCAACGCTCGCTGACCCGCTCGCAACGCGCCGCGAAGGCGCAAGTCGGCGGCAGATGCAGCAGGTTGGGCGTAATGCCGGGAATCTGACGCAGCCGTTCGCCGCGCCGGTTATTGCCCGGCAAACTATCGATCAGGCCCTGCGTGTAAGGATGCAGGGGATGGTCGAGCACTTCGGCAACGCTGCCCTGCTCGACGATACGGCCCGAATACATCACCGCAATATCATCTGCCAGCCCCGCCACCACCGACAGATCGTGACTGATCCAGATCAGCGCCGTGCCATGCTGGCGCGCCAGCTTCTGCACTTCCGACAGGATTTGCGCCTGTATCGTCACATCCAGCGCCGTGGTTGGCTCGTCGGCAATAATCAGATCCGGTTTGTGCAGCATGGCAATTGCAATCGCCACCCGCTGCCGCATGCCGCCGGAAAGCTGATGCGGATAAGCCCGCAGCCGCTCTTGCGGACTGGCAATACCCATCATGCCCAGCGTATCGCGTGCCAGTTCGCGCGCCTGCTGGCGGCTGACCTGGCTGTGCGCGAGTACGGCGTCGATCATTTGCGCTTCAACCCGCAGCACGGGATTGAGCGCCATCATCGGGTCCTGAAAAATCATGGCGATGCGATTGCCTTGCAAATGACGCAAGGCCGGTTTGTTTAAGCTGACCAGATCGCGTCCCTGGAACAGGATTTGTCCGCCCACAATGCGACCCGGCGCATCCAGCAGACCCAGAATGGAAAATCCGGTCACGGTCTTGCCTGAGCCCGATTCCCCGACCAGCCCCAAAATGCGGCCGCGTTCCAGCCGCAACGAGACGTCATCGACCGCGGGCAACACGCCATCAGGTGTAAAGAAATGCGTGCGCAGATTGCGCACTTCCAGTGTCGGCACAGTCATTTTTGCCACCTCGGATTCATTACATCGCGCAGGCGGTCGCCCACCAGATTGATCGCCACGATCACGACCAGCAACGCAATGCCGGGATAGAAGCTGATCCAGTACTCACCCGAGAGCATGTATTGATAGCCGTTGGCAATCAGCAGTCCCAGCGACGGCTCGGTAATCGGCACGCCCAGGCCGAGAAAACTCAGCGTGGCTTCCAGCGTGATGGCGCGGGCGATTTGCAGCGTGCCAATCACGATCAGCGGTGGCAGGCAATTCGGCAAAATGTGACGCACCATGATGCTCCAGCCGGACACGCCCAGTCCGCGGGCAGCTTCGACATATTCTTTCTGCCGCTCGACCAGCGCCTGAGCGCGCGCGGTGCGGGCGTAATAGGCCCATTCCAGCACAACCAATGTTGCCATCACATTGAAAATACCCTTGCCCAGATACGCCAGAATCAGCATCGATACCAGAATGGAGGGGAAGGACAGCACCAGATCGGCCATGCGCATCAGCAGCGCTTCGACCTTGCCGCCGACATAAGCCGCCAGCAAACCGACCAGCGTACCGATCACGCCGGCCAGCAAGGCCGAACCGACGCCGATGCCGACGCTGATGCGCAAGCCATACAGGATGGCCGAATACAAATCGCGCCCCTGCCCGTCCGATCCCAGCCAGTAGGTGTAGCTGCCGAGGCCATTGACGGTGCCCGGCGGCAAGCGCGCATCGAGCACATCCAGCTGCATCAGGTCATACGGATTTTGCGGCGTCAGCCAGGGCGCGGCGACGGCCGCCGCCATTAGCAGCACCGCGATGGCGAGTCCGAACAGGGCGCTTCTGGAGGCCAGAAAACTGCGGGCCACGCGCCGCCACGGCGATTCGCGGCGCGGCGCTTCGTAGGCCGATAATTCGGCGATTCGGGCGCGGACTTCCTGCTGGGTCATGGGTTTCCGTGTCACAGGCTGCTGCATCATGGGTTGATGCACCGAAGTGCCTGGCGGAGGTATCTCCTGAGTGGGCCGGGTCATGCCTTGATCTCCACCCGCACACGCGGGTCCAGTAGTTTGTAGAGTACATCGACGACCAGATTGATCGTGACGAACAGGCAGACAATCACCATCATATAGGCGACGATCACGGGGCGATCCAGCGAGTTGATGCTATCGAGGATCAGTTTGCCCGCGCCGGGCCAGGCGAAAATGCTTTCGGTGACGACCGCAAAGGCAATCGTCGAACCGAATTCCAGTCCCAGGATGGTCACCAGCGGAATCAGGGTATTGCGCAAGACGTACATCAGCACCACGCGCAAGGGCGTGAGCCCTTTGGCGCGGGCAAATTTGACGAAATCCATGGGCAGCACTTCGCTCACATTGGCGCGTGTCAGCCGGATGACCAATGAGATTTTGAAGAGCGATAAATTCAGCGCCGGCAGAATCAGATGGCGCAAACCGTCGGCCGTCAGAAACGACCACTGCGCGCCGAACAAACTGGCGGTTTCGCCGCGCCCGCCTGAGGGCAACCAGCCCAGCGAGACGCTAAAGGCCATGATCAGCATCAGCCCTATCCAGAAGGTCGGCAGAGAAAAACCGAGAATGCTGACTGTCATCACCATGCGCGAAAACGGATGATCCGGAAATAATCCCGCCAGCAAACCGAGCGGGATACCGACCACCACGGCCAGCAACAGCGCGGCGAAGGCCAGTTCCAGCGTGGCCGGCAGGCGCTGAAAAATCAGTTTGATGGCCGGCTCGTTATACACAAAGCTGTTGCCCAGATTGCCGTGCAGCGCGCCGTTGAGAAAACTGAGGTACTGCCGCCAGATCGGCTGATCGAAGCCCATTTCATGGATGATGCGCACGCGGTCGATCTGATCGACGTCTTGCCCTATCAGGGTATCGATAGGATTACCTATCATGTGCAGCCCGAAAAAGACGATCACCGTCATCAGCAGCAGCACCGCCAGCGCCTGCAATACGCTACGCAGAATGGCTGCGCTCACCGGCGCTCCGCTTCCGTCGGCGCAGATGGCAGCCACTCGTCGCCGACCAGCTCAGGCTCTTCGTAGGCCTGAATCGTGCGGTAATGCGCGGCGATGTCCTCGCCATACAGTAAGGAAGCCAAGCCTTGCGCCAGACGTTGCGCGCCATCGGTGATGGAGGGGATGTCGCCGGACACGCTGCCGTGCGTCAGTGCCGCCGGATAGCAGAAGCAATGGACGCGCTCCAGTCCCGGCAGGCTGTCGGGCTGTTTAGGCTGAAATTCGAATACCGGACCGAGATCGGGTGAATCGGATAATTCGGCATCTTCTTCGCCCGGCGGCGGCGTATAGCGATCACTCCAGTTGCGGATGTGCGGGGCGATGACGGCAAACTCGGAACGTATCGTCCAGTCGATGCGGAAGCCGGTGGAGAAAATCAGAAAATCGAAATCGAACACGCCGCGCGGCGTTGTCACGCGCAAGCCCTCCTCGTTGCCCTCGGCATGGAGATCGATCGCATCGATAGGCGCGCCGAAAATAAAACGCACATTAGGGAACTTCGATACCCGCTGCACGCTGCCGCTGGGCGGTGGCGTCTGCTGGATATTGATGTAGTGGCGGATGCGCCATTTCCAGTCATCCGGCAAATGCAGATGGCCGTTGGTCAACCCCGGGCTTCCAGCGCCCTTACCCTTGTTGATGCGCGGCAGATCGGCGCGACGGATCAGCAAATCGACACGCGCAGCACCCGCCTCCAACGCAGTAGCGGCGCTGTCCATTGAGGACGCGCCCGCGCCGATCACGCCGACGCGCTTGCCGGCCAGCTGGCGGTAGTCCATGTCGTCGGAGGAATGCGCCCACTTTTCAGACGGAAGGTCCTCCACCAATGGCGGCAGATACGCGCCGCCCAGACCGTCGCGGCCGGTCGCCAGCACGACCCGACGCGCCAGCACTATCGATTTGCCTTCCGGCGCAGACAGATGCAAGGCGACCACGCCGTCGGCACGCGGCACAATGCTTTCGACGCGATGCGCGTTGCGGATATCGAGCGACATGACGCGGCGATACCAGCGCAGGTAATCCATCCATTGCAGGCGTGGAATTTTGTCCAGCGCTTCCCAGCCCTCCAGCCCGAATTGCGCTTCGTGCCAGGCGCGGAAGGTCAGCGTGGAAAAACCCAAGGCCGGGCCAGTGAGTTTTTTCGGCGAGCGCAGGGTTTCCATACGCGCCGTGGTGGCCCAAGGGCCTTCGAAACCTTCCGGCGACTGATCGAAAATGACGGCATTGATGCCGAGATGAATCAGCGATACCGCTGCCGCCATGCCCGCCTGCCCGCCACCGATGATGGCGACTTCCAGCACGGCCTGACCGTCCACCGTCATTGGCGGCACCCAGGATTTGGCCGGCAATTCCAGCCACGCCAGATCTTGTCGCAGGCGGGCTTCCAGTGCATCGAGTCCGGCTTTGGCCGAAGGAGAATTCAACTTGTTTGGCATCGCTATCGCTTCGTTCAAGGTGGAGGGTGTGTGGCTGGCAGAGCCAGGTCAGGCGCGCCTGCTGAGGCACTTAGACGCATGGATACGCGCATGTACGCCTATAGCAAATTATCGTGTTCATCAGGGCCGCGCTTGACGAAGCCATGCAGGATGTTTCTGGCGGCGGTTTCGACTGCGGCAATGAGGGCCTGTGTCACGCCGTCCACCGGTTTGCCGTAGGGGGTGACCACGCCAAAATAGAAGGGAATATTGACCTCCAGCGGGCGCACCACCAGTCCTTCTATGGGCATGCCCAGCGCCGTCATCGGCTCCACCAGCGCTACGCCCAGTCCGGCGTGCGCGGCCATGATGGCGTTGAGGGAGGTATTGGTTTCAATGGCTACCGGCAGCGGTTTGTCCTGCGCGAGCGCCATGTCGATGCGCTGGCGCAGCCGGTAGCGATTGGACATGGTGATGATGCGCTGATCGCGCAAGGCTTCGACCGTCACCACCTCGGCTTGCGCCAGCGGACTGTCGGCGCGCAGCACCACCACGCAAGGGGCCTGCCCTATCCAGTGCAGATCGAGGCCGCGATGCGCCACCGGCAAACTGGTCAGACCGAGACTGACCGTACGATGCAGCACCGCATGCACTATCTGTTCGGCCGAAGCACTGCGCAGATGGATGCGTTCCGGCAAGCCGTGCTGTTCCAGGAGTTTCAGTGCGGCCGGGGCGATGGTGGTGGCCAGTGCAGGAGTCGCCATTAAATGTAGCGGCTGCATTTCGTCACGGCCGATCTCGTGGGCGCGTTCGAGGATAGTTTTCAAGCCAACCAGCGAGCGCTCGACTTCTTCGTAAAGCAGGAAGGCCCTGTCGGTCGGCGTCACGCGCGGGCCGTTACGGTCGAACAGGGCGTAACCCAGTTCGCTTTCCAACTCCTGGATCGCTTTGCTGATCGCCGGCTGCGACCGGCCCAGGCTACGCCCGGCTCCGGTGACGCTGCCTATCGTCATGACGGCCGAAAAAGCTTCCAGTTGGTTTGAGTCCATACACTTGAGTCCATGCACTTAAGATTTATACGATTTTTGAATTATAGGCGTATATTTATTCCAATTACGTATAATCATTTCGCATAAGTTAATATGAAAAATACCGATAAAAGCCGCGTCGCTTAGTGAAAATACCTAATTTCACGAACATTGGCGAGCAGATCAGTATTTTTTAATTGCAAAAATCAGATAACAAAATCAATTTACATTCGTTTTTAAAATATCAAGTTGAGCGTACAGTAAGTTGTCAATGTCTTTTGGATTCGTCACCATGAATGCTTCATCTGCCTGTAACACCTCCATCGCTACCAACCATGCCGACACCGACAACAAGGCGGCGCTGCACTTCCCCATCTATCTGGACTATTCCGCCACTACGCCGGTCGATCCGTCGGTGGCGGCCAAGATGTGCGCTTATCTGACCGAGAAATTCGGTAATCCGGCCAGTAGTTCGCACTCGTTTGGCTGGGAAGCGCGGGCGGCGGTAGAGAAAGCCCGCAAACAAGTTGCCGGGCTGGTCGGGGCGCAGACGGCAGAGATTGTCTGGACTTCAGGCGCTACCGAATCGAATAATCTGGCGCTCAAGGGCGCGGCCCATGTCTTGCGGGAGCGCGGCCGGGGCAAACATCTGGTCACGGTCAGCACCGAACATAAGGCGGTACTGGACACCATGCATACGCTGGAGCGCGACGGTTTCGAGGTCACTTACCTGCAACCGGGCTCCGACGGCCTGATTACGACCGCGCAATTCACTGCGGCCTTGCGACCTGACACCCTCCTCGCCTCGGTGATGATGGTCAACAATGAAATCGGCGTCATCCAGCCGATTGCCGAACTGGGCGAAATTTGCGCCGGGCGCGGTATTGTTTTTCACGTCGATGCGGTGCAAGCCGCCGGGAAAATTCCCATTGACCTGCGCCGTCTGAAAGTGGATCTGATGTCCTTCAGCGCGCATAAGGTCTATGGTCCAAAAGGCATAGGCGCGCTATTCGTTCGTCACAATCCGGATTTGACGCTGGAAGCGCAAATCGACGGCGGCGGTCATGAAAACGGTATGCGCTCAGGCACGCTGGCGACGCACCAGATTGTCGGCATGGGTGAGGCCTTCGCGCTTGCGGCGCTGTTGCAAGAGGAAGAAAGCGCGCGTATCCGGCTGCTGCACGAGCGTTTGTGGGAAGGCTTGCGGGTATTGCCCGGCGTGCTGCTGAATGGCTCGGCGGAACAACGTATTCCAAACAATCTGAATCTGAGTTTCGATCTGGTGGGCGAGGTCTCGGTCGCCGGGCAGTTGCTCGATATTGCGGTATCGGCCGGTTCGGCCTGCAATTCGGCCAATGCCGCGCCCTCTTATGTGCTGTCGGCGCTGGGCCGGTCGGACGCGCTGGCGCGCAACGCCATTCGCATTTCCCTTGGCCGCTACACGACGATGGAAGAAATCGACTACACCGTCGCAACTTTGCGTCAGTTGCTGCAGAGCCAGCCAATAGCGGCGTAAACGCGGCGGATTCAGCGGCGGCGCAAATCAATCTCGTGGCGGTGCCGCGCATTGTATTGAACTATCGTATTGAACTATCGGCTGCGCTGAGCTGGCTTGCCTCGTTGATTATCATCACCATGCGAAGGAAAAATGACGCAACGCGGTTATTTTTCCTTCCGCTGCCAGCGCCCCCCTCCACCTTGATCCCAGCTGCAAATCCACCAGCGTCCAGGTGGAAGCAAGGGCGTCCATTACGTTCAATTTTTCATCGGCATCCTCCAAAGGCGCATCCAGCGTCAGGCTGCTCATGTCATGCCGCAAACCTGCGCCCGTCGCTTTGAGCAGCGCCTCTTTGCGCGTCCATAACTGGTAAAAAGCGGCACCCCGTTCAGGGTTGTCGAGAGCAGAAAGCATCGCCCTCTCCGTCCCGGACATCACGACCTTGATCAATTCTTCCTGGTCGCTCAATGTCTGAATCGCTTCCAGATCAATGCCGATGGCGCGGTCCCAGCCGATGGCGATGAGTACACCGTCGGCGGAGTGCGTCAGATTGAATGCCAGTTTGCTGTCGGGAAGAAAGGGCTTCCGATAGATGGAATAAGCCAGATCGATGCGCGCCTCACCTGTGCCAAGATAGCGCCCGATCAGCGAACGCAGCATGGCGTGCGCCAGCACATAGGTATCGCGATTTTGCGCGGTGAGAAAGCGCTTTGCCCGCTCTGCTTCGGCATCGGAAAGCAAATGATGACAATGCGAAAACTGTTCGCTTGCGGTAGTGGCTCTCCAGACATGGACGTCGCCAGACTGAATCTCGCTCAATAGGGATGGCCAGGACCAGTTGTCGAGGGGCTGCGCGCTGCAATTCAAGGTTCTGACCCTGTGGCGAAACGCGAGCGTAGCCGATTAACATGGTCCGTCATGGTTCCGGACGGTCGCATGGGTATCCTTTTTATTGAGGACTTACGCAAAAGTCCGCTGGCGTTGTTGCATTGCCTTGTCGTGCTAATTTGGACTGCCTGCGGCAATGCGCCTAGCCAGCAGCTTTTTGCGTAAGTCCTGTTATCGAAACTCATCGAAATGGCAAGTGAGTGAGAATAACATTGAAAAAACTATTTTCGAGAATCGCAATGGATTGATTGAGCTTGTGAGGTTGGTGATTTCTGAGTCCGATGGGGACCCTGCCCGTTGTTGCGCAATTGTACGGCGTGAATCGCTCAGTGCCTTCCGGCAACGCAAGGCGCTACGCTGTGCCTGCCACTTCATTAATGCAAAAAGGCACACTGCGACAACCCGCCGGGGCTGTTGCAGTGTGCCTTTTATTCAGCTTTTACTGTGCAAGAACGCTAGTACAAGCGCCCTTTTACGCTTTCTTTTCGGCCAGGAACTGGGCGTAAAACTCTGCCGCCATTTTGCGGATAGACCGGCCGATATTGGCGTAGTCGTATTCGTTCAAATTGGCCAGCGAAACACGCGCCGATTGGTGTTGCGTGCCGAAGCCGCGACCGGGCAGCAGGATTACGCCGGTTTCTTCGGCCAGACGGAACAGCGCTTCATTCGGCTTGAGCAGCTTGAGCATCCATGTCGCAAATTCGGCACCGTACATCTGCGTAGCGATCGGCCCCAGATCCAGCAGATGGTAGTAACGAACCGAATTAGGATCATGCGGCATGGGCAATCCCAGCTCCCGGTACAGCGCCTCTTTACGACGCAACACGATGCGTTTCATCGATTTTTTGTAGTCCTCGGCCTCATCCATCAACGAGAACAAAGAAAACAAGGTCATCTGCGCCTGAACCGGCGTGGACACGCCCGCCGTATGGTTAAGAGCGACTGTGCGGCTATCGGCCACCAGGCGATCGATAAACTTCAGCCCGCGCGGATCGGTGGTGATGGAGCTGTAGCGTTTGTCCAGTTGCAGGCGCTTTTCTTCGGGAAGATTGGCGATTTTTTCGTCAATCACATTGTTTTCATGGGTGGCAACCACGCCCATGCGCCAGCCGGTCGCGCCGAAATACTTGGAGAACGAGTACACCAGGATGGTGTTGTGCGGGCAGATCGCAAACAGGGAGACGAAATTGTCAGCGAAAGTGCCGTAGACATCGTCGGTCAGAATGATCAGGTCGGGGCGTTGTTTGACGACGTCGGCGAGATAAGCCAGTACTTCGTCGCTCATCTTGACCGAGGGCGGGTTGCTGGGATTGACCAGGAAGAAAGCCTTGACCTTGGGGTCGAGCAGTTTATCGAGTTCCTTCTTGGTGAATTGCCAGTTGTTCTCCGCTGGCGCATCGATCATCAATTCCACCAACTGGTAATCGTTGAGCAGAGGAATCTCGATGTAGGGGGTGAAAATCGGCATGCCGAGAGCAATGGTATCGCCGGCTTCCAGAATGTGGTTTTCGCGCAGGCTGTTGAAGATGTAAGTCATTGCGGCAGTGCCGCCTTCAACCGCATACATATCGAAGTTGCCGACGAAAGGATGGGTGCCGATCATTTCTTGATGAATGTATTGGCCGACAATTTTTTCGCTCAGACGCAGCATCCTGTCGGGTACCGGATAGTTGCAGCCGAGGATGGCTTCGCACATTTCATAAATAAAATCGCCGACCGACAGGCCGAGCTGGTCCCGCACATACGATACGGCTGCCTCGATGAAGTCGACACCGGGTACACCGGGATGCGCCTTGGCGAAAATTTCAAAACGCGCTTCGATGCCGTCGCGCTGTGGAAAGCCGCCAATATCTTCCATGTACATGTACGAGCGCTCTGCTTCGCTCATGGCAAACAAGCCGAATTGGAAAAAGCCGTGGCGCGGAGTCGTGGCGAGGAAGTTGGGATTGCCGCGACCGGCGTTGAGCATCAGGCGATCACTTTGTCGGGACGCCACTTCAATCAGCGCATCTTTCAATTCGAAGGGGCTTAACAGCGCGAGTTTTTCCGGGTTACTAAAGTCCATTGCGGGTACTCCTATAAATATGGGTGGTCTGTCGGAACAGGACCAGGGATGCTGCTTTTTAATACCAAGTAATTATTCAGACCAAGGCCACGATGAGCGGCCCCAGCAAGGTAAGAAAGACGTTGGCCAGCGCATAGGTAATGGCAAACGGCACGGTAGGAATAGCATTCTCGGCTTTGCCAAGGACTTCACCGAAAGCCGGATTGGCACTGCGGGAACCGCTCAGAGCGCCGGCAAAAATTGCGGTGTTGTCGTAGCGCAAAATGTAGCGACCGATCAGCATGGTCAGAATCATCGGCAAAATAGTGACGACGATACCGACGCCGAAAATGGTGAAGCCTTGTTGTTTGATGGTCTCGACCGCTTGCAAACCAGAGGACAAACCCACGACAACCACAAATCCGGCGAGGCCGAGATCTTTCAGAATTTGCACCGCAGGGTTGGGCATTTCGCCGAAAGACTGATGCTTGGAGCGATACCAGCCGAACAGCAAGCCGGAGAGCAAGGCCCCGCCGCCACTGCCTAAGGTCAGTGGAATGGAGCCTATCTTCGCCGTCAGCAAGCCGACCAGCAAACCCACTACCAAACCGGCGCCCAGATAGACGAAATCGGTTTTGGCGCTAGGAATCAGCACATAGCCGACGCTATCGGCGACCCGCTTCACGTCCTGCTCGGCACCGTAAATGGAGATCACGTCACCCAGCTGCACCACGGTTTCGGGCAACATGGGCAAAACCTGGCCCATGCGGCTGATCTGGGTCACGAATATGCCGTGACGGACACCGTTGGCGGTTTCGGTCCGAATGGCGCTGACCGTCTTGTTGTGAAACTGTTTGTTGGTCAGCACCATGTCGCGATGCTGCATCGTCAGTTCCATGCCCTCAACGGCATAGACTTCTTTGCCCATCAGCTTGGAAATGCTGAGCATGGCATCGTGCCGTCCTACTACCAGAACGATATCGAGCGGCTGAAGAACCAGTTCCGGGTTGACGGGAATAATCCGTCCGGCGCGTTTGACTTTTTCAATGGTCACGGTGGTGGCCGGGTCCAGAGTTTCTATGTCGTTGACGGTGTTGCCGCCGCGCACGATTTCATAGAGCCGCCCTATCAGTTCCGACACCGCAGCCTCCTGCCCCGGAGCCAGCACTTTTACGCCGGACTGCATGGCGACTTCGGCCTTGATGGCATCTTCGCGGATGCTGCGGCCCATCAGTCTTGGCAAGATGTTGACGCAGACGATAATGGCGCCGAATGAGCCGAATACATAGGTCACCGCGTAGCCGATAGCGACGTTTCCTTGCAGCCGCTTGACTTCGTCGGCAGCCAGACCGAGCTTGGCGATGGCATCGCCGGCCGTGCCGATAATGGCGGACTGCGTCAATCCACCGGCAGCGACACCGGCAGCCAGCCCCTTATCCAGACCGAACAGCCTGGCCATAATGACGACTGTGGCCAGACCTGTCAGCGCCAGTACGGCCGCCAGAATAATTTCTTTTACCGATTGCTTGCCCAGCGAATTAAAGAATTGTGGGCCGCTTTCATAGCCCACGGCATAAATGAACAAGGCAAACAGCACGGCCTTGACGCCGGGATCGATATGCACGCCGACCTGACTGATGACGACGGCGGCAAGCAAAGAGCCGGCCACGCCGCCCAACTGAAATTTGCCAAATTTGATTTTGCCGATGTAGTAACCAATTCCCAGCGAGAGGAATAAAGCTATTTCCGGCGATGTTTTGAATAGATCATGTAACCAATCCATGTTCATACCTTTCTTGTCGTATTTTTTTTCAATGAGAAGGCATCCGTGGCAGATCAGGAATTGCTGAATAAGCGCCGCGCAGTTGCTTCATCAGATAATCCAGACAACATCTGCCAAAAATCGCGTGGTGGTAAAGCGTAGAAACGTCGCGGGAAAATCCTGTGGATCGCGATTTTTCGACCGCCATCACCAGGACCTGATTGACCCTGGCACAGAAGGGGCAACAATCACGCAAAGTGTAAAAAAATCGTGGGGCCGGCTACTGAGTGGTCTGATTGCCTTGGGTTGGGGGTCATGCTGCTTGGAGGTCATGGTGCTTGGGGGTCATGCTGCTAATCGCAGCGGGAACGTGTGACGAAATGGCGTTTTATGAGCGAACTGTGGTGCATATTGCTTTGTTTTTATTGCCTTTATCCCTCAAAGAAGTGTTGCTTTATGATAACAATACCCTATTGCAAGCATTTGATGTGGATCAATTTCTATTCGTATATAGAAAATATACGGCATTGCAGCATTGAAATAGACGAGGCACTTGCTGGCACAAGGAAGCAACAAGAATTGAGGGAGCGGAAAGAGTGGTGGCAAGATAAAACGCCACGCTGAACAACTTTGGTTGGCCTGACAAGGCCGCCAGGGTCAGGTCAAACCGGGAGTCGGTGAGAGCAGCTTTAGACTACCGCTCACCCTTTGGATTGGCATTTTCCAACATCAGTTTTGCATGCATCTTGGCTTTCAGATCGGGGGTATAAAACTGGCAATTATTGCGCCCCTGATCCTTTGCCGAGTACATCGCCATATCGGCATTCATGATGAGCGTACCGGTATCGGTGCCGTCATCGGGATAAACGGCAATGCCGATACTGGAGGTCACTTCCAGCCATTGCTGCGCAAGACGGATCGGTGCCGTAATGGCATCGCTTATTTTTGTTAGCAATGGACTAATGGCCGCCTTCTGGCCGGGCTGATCGAACAGGATAATGACAAATTCATCCCCGCCCAGACGGACTACCGTGTCCGTCGCGCGAACGCAGCGCTGCATTCTGTCCGCCATAACTTTAAGAAGATCATCTCCCGTGCTGTGCCCGAGACTGTCATTGATGGATTTGAATTTATCCAAATCAATAAACGCCACGACGACCTTGCGACCATAGCGATCGGCATGCAGCATTGCCTGTTTGAGCCGGTCCTCCAGGAGGAGACGATTGGGCAAGCCGGTCAGCGCATCGTGATGTGCCATATGGCTGATGCGTGCTTCGTTATTCCTGCGCACGATAGCAATGCTGGCAATGCGCGTGGCCACATCAATCAGTTGCTCTTCCTGTGCGGTCGGGGTGTGCACCTCGGCCGAGTAAAGGGCGAAGGTACCCAGCAGCTTGCCATGATGCGTTGTAATCGGTGTGGAACAACAGCTGCGCAATCCATGTTCAATCGCCAGTTCACGGTAGTCCGCCAGCAAGGGGTCTGCCAAAATATCACTGACAATCACCCGTTCGTTACGGTAAATGGCGGTGCCGCACACGCCTGAATTCGGGCCGACGGCGAGACCATCAATTGCCTGCAGGTATTTCAGCGGCAAACTGGGGCCGGCACCGTGCCGCAAATGCAGTCCGTCATCGTCCAGCAACAGGATGGATGCCATCATGCCATCGAGTTGAGACTCGAGCAGATGCATCAGGCTTTCCAGTGTTGATCCCAGTGGCATGCTGGTGGCGATCATTTCCAGTACTCTGCTCTGCCCTGTGCGCAGCAGCTCTGCCTTTTTGCGTTCGGTGATGTATTTGCCCGATCCGAAGTAACCAGTAAATTGTCCGGTGCTATCGAACACCGGTTCTCCGCTGACGCTGAACCACTGGTCCGGGTTGTTTTCGACTTGCAGCTTGTATTCCAGATCCGCAAACGACTCGTGCCTTTCCATCTGGGCTTTGTGTTCGCTCCATTCTGACGGAGCCATCCCGATATCCAGTTCCCAACGGGTTTTCCCCAGGTACTCGTGCGAATGAACACGGCCATTGATCTGCGCCGAAGACTGGACGAGCGTAAAACGAAAGTGTTCGTCCTGCTCCCAATGCCAGTCGGAGGATAAATTCGTGAGACGTTGAAAGCGTTCGCTACTTTTTTGCAAGGCTTCCGAAATTTCTTTGTTTTTCACCAGGGTCTGTTCCAGCTCTTGCGTCCGGTGCCGTATCTGATCTTCCAGTCTGGCGGCTTTCTGGAATAGATCGAAGTCGGATTTTTGCATCGTGCCGACGCGTTCTGCACGATCCATCAGTGAGTGGATAATTTTGTTCAACCGGGCAAATTCTGCCAGGATCGCCGGATCCAGTCCGGCAAGAGCGGCGGCGATGGGAGCAGGCATCTTATTGGTTTTCAAACGCGGTCCGAGCAACGCCGATGGCGATTCCGGTGAGGCTCTGGTTGACGTGCATGCCGTGGATTTGTTCGCCGTAACTATTGAATCCGATCGTATTGTTGTCCTGGAAAATTTTCCCGACCGTGTCTTTTATTCCCATCTGCTCAATTTCCATACGGCGCTGAAAGCAATCAAAGCCTAAAACCAGTTGTGGCTTGCCTATGGCTGCCTTGATGGCGCTGAACGTCTGCTCCAGATTGCTTACCAGATCGACTCGATGCGCTATTCTCAACACCAAGCCCCCTTCAATGGCGCACAAAAAGGTGAGGCTGCCGTCGGATTCCGTTTTTTGTATGCCGCGCACATACTCCACGCCATCCACCATCACGACGACGGGCAAAGAGGCGAAATGGTAGGAATGAAGATCCGCCACACTCACGCCGGCCAGCCTTGCATACTCCTGTGCGGCGGGACGTCCGTTGATTTCTCTGACGATACGACGGGCGGTATCGGCTTGTGTGACCACCATTTGTTCCTGGTCACTAATAAAATCCTGCGACTGAAATACCCGGAATGGCAGGCAGGTATTAATCAGGATCAGCGCGGCACTTGCGGAATGGAAGTTGCCGTCCGCATAGACCTGCGCGCAGAGAAATTCCTGATTGTCCGCCGCCGAACCTCCGACCAGAGGTATGTTGTCCAGCGCGTGCTGGAAAGCATGCACCACCAGCTCTTCACGAATGGAGAGACCGTCGATCAGCATCAGCGCGAAGCTATTTTTCAACCCGGCATCGGCAACCTTGCCCCGGAGTTTTTGCATCAGCGCCTGGGTAAATTCATGGCCTTTATAAAAATCAAAATCCTGTAACTCATCCAATCGCCCACTGACGACTTTGCATATTGCTGTCGGAAAACTTGCTCCCGACAGGCTGTGCTTCAAGTAGCCACTCGGTCCGATTTCGCCAGCGGCGGTACAGCCGACGACCTGAACGCCGACAAAAAGACGGCGCATTTCAGCGGCCAGCACATCCAGGTCGTAGTTAGTCGAACAGAAAAAAATCACTAATTGCATGTCTGGCTGTGACACTGCGGCGTGAAACTCCAGCACCGCCTTGCGCGCATCCATTTCGAATGAATGGGCCCTTCGGATAGGCAAAATAGTCATCGCAGCCACTTTCGTTTTGATGCTGTGTGAGATCTTCTTAATAGGAAAACTCTGATGCAATGGTGGTCTGGCACAGGCTCTGGGTAAAAGCCTCACCCTACCTGAGTACGACAATCTAAAAGTGCTCAGGTAGCCGTCTTAACAACGGCTACAAATACGCTTACAAATCCGCACGGACTGATTTCGTTTGCCTGCGATACCCCGTATGCTTTTTTACAAGCGATTTAAATTGGCCGATGTTCAGATCAGGAAAATGCCCTTCCTTACCGCCTTATGCCAATTTAAATATACGGACGTTATCGGACAGACTCTCGGCCTCTTGTTTAAGACTGTCCGTTGCCGCTGCCGCTTGCTCGACCAATGCCGCATTCTGTTGGGTGATCTGATCCATGTCGCCTATAGCGCGACATACTTCACTGATATCGTTGCTTTGATCCGTCCCGGCGATGGCGATATCGCGCATGATGACTTCCACGTTGCCGATGGATTTTTCAATGATCTGCATGGTGCTGCCGGCCTCATTGGCAAGACGGCTGCCGTTGTCGACATTGCTGACCGAATCGGCAATCAGCAATTTAACTTCCTGGGCGGCAGTAGCAGTGCGTTGCGCCAAATGCCGTACTTCTGATGCGACAACCGCAAAGCCTCTGCCCTCTTGTCCGGCGCGCGCCGCTTCGACGGCGGCATTCAATGCCAGAATATTGGTCTGAAAAGCAATGCTGTCGATCACGCTGATAATGTCGGCGACCTTGTTTGAGCTATCCCGGATTGCTCCCATCGTATTGACCACCAGCGTTACTACCGCCCCACCCTTGACCGCTTGTTCTGATGCTTCTCCAACCAGCGCACTGGCGTCTCGTGCGTGCGAAGCGTTATTTTTAACATTTTCGGTAAAGTTTTCCATCGTTGCACTGATTTGTTCCAGTGCGCTCGCTTGGGATTCTGCGCGAGAAGAAAGATCGTTGTTGCCGACCGCAATTTCGTTGGAAGCAACCCCGATGCGATCGGAGCGGCGACGGACGTTACCCACAATACCGCTCAGGCCTTGCGAGACGCCGTTAATCGCCTGGGTCAGCTCCCCGATTTCATCGCGCCGGCCAACGTGAATCATGGTGGTGAGATCGCCTTTCGCCAGCTCTTGTACTGCTACGGCCAGATGGGCGATCGGGCTGGAAAGCATTTTTTGCAGCATCAGATAGGTCAGTCCCATGCTCAACACCAGCGCAGCGGCGGCAATGGACCCATTGCGCAGATGCAATGCCATGACTTGTTGCATCATGACATCGGCTGGAAGCTTGGGCAGCGAGGCTAACGAAGCGATGGTTGCCCAGTAATACAGAGCAAAAATAGGTGCCGCGACGCAAAATGCGGCGGCGCTGACTTTGGCGCTCAAACCGAAATGAAACGATTCGCTGACATTGATTCCCACATACAACACGGCAACAACGTGACCGCTGGCATCGCGAACCGGTTCGTAGCGCGTCATGAATTGATGGCCGAACAATTGTGCAAAACCTGTGTAGCTCTCTCCTGCCAGAAGCCCCTTATATGCGGCATGGGTGTGATCGAGTACGGTTCCGACTGCGCGCTCGCCATTTTCTTTTTTGACTGAGGTGGCAACGCGAATGAAATCCTGGCCGCGCTGGACGAAGATGGTAGCGCCGGCACCTGTTTGGGCCGTAAAGTGATCCACTTCTTTAAAATTCATGTTCAACACCTCGGTCCCATGCCGCAACACAGGGGTGCTTTCATTGCCGATAAGAACCTGATCCTGCTTGTCGAGAGAGAAAGTCTGAGGGAATTTTTTTGTCAAATGCGCCGCAAGTTTTTTTATTTGATAACTAAGTGGCAGGAAATGATTCATTTCTAAAAACCCTATCGGCGCAAAATTTATTAAGAAAACGTGCAAATCCGATTATTTCACTAAATTAAATTAATTTCACCAATTTAATTTAATTTAATTGGGTCAAATGATTGTATGCCATTTTTTTGTGAGATGTGATTTTAAATATACAAACCACAAAAAGTCCCTCAGCAAGAGAAACCCGGCTTAAACAGCGCAATCGGCCATCTGAGTTAAACAGGAGGGGATGGTGAGAGGGGAGTTTTGAAGGGCGGCACATCCGCCCTGTGCCTGGTGGCAAGGTGCGCTACACCTCACCCCTGGCATGGTGAAACGTAGGCATGATCGAGTTACTGTATTGCCAAATCAATCGCCAGGATTTTTCCCTGCTTCAGTGCCTTGGCACTCTGGCACCTTGGTGTCGCAGCACGTATTCGTTGAGCGTATTCGTTGAACGTATTCGTTGAACGTATTCATTAATTACACAGCGGTCATCTTGTCGATCACCTGCACTACTCCCGGGGCGCGAGCCGCTGCGCGGCAGGCTTCGCGACGTTCTGCGAGGTTGGGAACGATCCCGCTCAAGATAATTTTGCTGCCATCAACCGTGACCTGAATCGCTTTTGTATCGGCGTGCGCCCGGCGCTGCAATGCTGCCTCGATTTTTAATTTCACATTTTCTGGCGCAATCACTGGCGCAGTAACAGGCTTAACGGTCAATTGATTGCTGATGCCAACCACTCCCATCAAGCGACGCAAAGTGCTTTCCGCGGCTTCTTTCTGGTGGGCGTGTTCCACCTCGCCGCTAAGCGTGATCCAACCGTCTTCGACCATCACCCGAATTTTGTCCTCTGGCACAAAGGCGTTCCACTCCAGGCCTTCTTGCGCTGTTTTGGCAATATCGGCATCCGTGCGCACGCTGCTGCCGGGAAGTCTGACGTCAAGCTCTACCGCCAGACCCTTGACGCCGGATACGCGCTGAACCGCGCGTTCAGCCGCGTATTTTTCTGCATAACTGTCCAGACGGCCAACCAGCGTGACGATGCCCTTGTCCACTTCCACGCCGATACGGTCTTCATTGACGCTCGGTTCCCATGCAAGCTCCTCGAGGATGTCCTGTTTTAATTGGTGGTCGTTTTTCATTTGCGGCTCCATTAAGTCGGTTCCAGTCATTCGTTAATTGGCGTGCGCGCAGCGCAAATGCGTACGCTTCATTTGAAAACGAGTACCGGGACCTTGCTATG
The DNA here is from genome assembly GCF_034313965.1 of Herbaspirillum sp. RTI4. Classification (NCBI taxonomy): domain Bacteria; kingdom Pseudomonadati; phylum Pseudomonadota; class Betaproteobacteria; order Burkholderiales; family Oxalobacteraceae; genus Herbaspirillum; species Herbaspirillum sp. RTI4. The sequence continues at coordinate 2,574,086 of NZ_JAVIWQ010000002.1, read as the reverse complement.
GGTCAGTACTTTTTGGGTTTCACTGCCCAAAATGAATTTATCCAGACCTTTTCTGCCGTGCGAAGCCATGAAAATGGTGTCGCAATGGTGGAGTTCTGCGTATTTAAGAATTTCTTCGTAAGGATGCTGGCCCTTGACCGTATACACCTCGCACGGCACGCCGGCTTTTTGCGCCATGGCAGTCAGCGCTTTGAGCGTCGCGTCCGACTGCGCCTGAATCTGCTCCTCAATCGCCGCCCAGTCCATCCCTGTGCCCATCTCCGGCATGACGAATACCGGCACGGTCTCGACTACCGACAATCCGATAATCGTGCTGCCATAACCTCGGGCAAAATCAATTGCCGCCTGCGATGCTTTTTTTGACAGTTCGGAACCATCGGTCGCCAGCAAAATAGTCTTGAGCATAGAGCGTCTCCATTAATAAAAATTAGTGGTCTCATCGTATCCCGCTTGGGCCAGTCCCGTTTGACCTGAATCAAAACTGTGCGAGAGCAGATACGCGCGATCTTTTATCAGTACCTGTTGCATTCCTAAAAAGACCCTGGTTCTTTCCCCTGCCTAAGCAGCCCCTCCAAACAGGCCCCAGGATAATTTCCCCGAGGAAATCTTTTGTTGACTAGAGTAGTTTTAGGGGGCAGTCTGTTCCATCCAACGCTCAATAATTCATATAAGCAGGAGACAAGCAAAGAAAGCGAGCGTCCTACATGCCCCATCCCGCCCATCCCGCGCAAGGCAATATCCCCGAACTGACCGAACTAACACTCCGCGGCATCATTCTCGGCGCACTCATCACCATTCTCTTTACTGCATCAAACGTTTATCTGGGGCTGAAAGTCGGCCTGACCTTTTCCTCTGCCATTCCGGCCGCCGTCATTTCGATGGCCGTGCTGCGCTTGCTCGGCTCCGGCAACATCCTGGAAAACAATATGGTGCAGACGCAGGCCTCGGCCTCCGGCACCTTGTCATCGGTGATTTTTATCCTGCCCGGATTAGTCATGATCGGCCACTGGCAAGGCTTTCCTTACTGGCAAACTTTCGGTATCTGCGCGGCCGGCGGCATGCTGGGCGTTCTGTTTACGATTCCGTTGCGGCGCGTGATGGTGGTCAATAGCGACCTGCCCTATCCGGAAGGGCTGGCCGCCGCAGAGATACTGCGCGTCGGCAATGCCGATGCCGGCAGCGACGAAATGCGTCAGGGCATGAGAGATATCGGTATCGGCAGTCTGGTGTCAGCGGTGGTTGCTTTGCTTAGCGGCGGCTTTCGATTGTTGTCGGAAGGACTCAATGTCTGGGTCAGCGCCGGTAGCGCCATCTTCCGTCTGCCGCTCGGTTTTTCGCTGGCATTGTTGGGGGCAGGCTATCTGATCGGCATCGTGGCAGGCATGGCGGTACTGATCGGCGTGATTATCTGCTGGGGCTTCGCTGTACCTATTCTGAGCGTACTCACGCCAGCACCGACAGGCATCACCAACGCCGCCTACGCCGCCAGTTTATGGGGTTCTCAGGTGCGTTTCATGGGCGCAGGCACGATAGGCATAGCGGCCATATGGACGCTGATTACCCTGTTCAAGCCTATGCTCTCCGGCGTGCGCGAATTGCTCGGAAACCGGCATGATGCGTATGCCGGTGCGCTGCGGCCGTTGCCGGAACGCGACTTGTCGGTGCGCGCGATAGTCATCATCGGTGTGGTCTTGATCGCAGTGTTGACACTGGTCTTCGCCCTGTTTTTGATCGACGCCAAACTGTCGCTGCCTTTGCTGTTCGGCCTGGTGGCGATCAGCATCCTGTTTTCTTGCGTTTTTGGATTTCTGGTCGCGGCCGCTTGCGGCTACATGGCGGGGCTGGTCGGTTCGTCGAGCAGCCCGATTTCCGGCATCGGCATCATTGCCATGGTGTTGGTATCCTTATTGCTGCTGGCCTCGGGCAGCATTGATGAATTGCTGGCCACGCCCGGTGCCAGCAGAGTACCGATTGCCTTGGCGATTTTTATCACCACCGCCATCATCGCCATGGCTGCTATCGCCAACGATAACCTGCAAGATCTCAAAACCGGCTTACTGGTCGGTGCCACCCCGTATCGCCAGCAAATTGCCTTGCTGATCGGTTGTGTGGTGGGTGCGGCGGTGATTTCGCCGATTCTTGATTTGCTCTACAACGCCTATGGCTTCGTCGGGGCCTTGCCACGCGAGGGGATGGATGTCAGCCATGCGTTGGCGGCACCGCAAGCCACGCTGATGACAGCAATTGCCACTGGCATTTTTACCCATGCGCTGAACTGGAACATGATCCTGATCGGCATGCTGATCGGCGTCATCCTGATCGTCATCGACGTGCTGCTGGAGCGTCGCCAAAGTCGCTATCGACTTCCGGCGCTGGCGGTCGGTCTGGGCATCTACTTGCCGCCGACGGTCGGCATGGCTTTGGTGGCGGGTGCCTTGCTCGCCTGGGGCTTGCAGCGCTATCTGGCTAAGCGCAGGGCGGCTGGCGACCACGCGGTGGTTGCACGCATAGAACGGCGCGGTGTATTAATCACCTCGGGCTTGATCGTCGGCGAAAGCATCATGGGCGTCGTGCTGGCGGCGGTCATCGGTGCCAGCGGTCGTGATGACCCTCTTGCGCTGGTCGGGCCGGGCTTCGAGAATATGACGCAGTGGCTGGCCTTGCTGGTGTTTGCTATCGTGATTACCTGGTTTGTGCGCAGGTTGATCAGGACGAGGGTTTAACGCGGCTGAATAAAGCCCGCTAAACAATTACTTTTAGCAATTATTTTTAGCGATTACTCTTCTTCTATCCCCGGAATCTCTGGGATATCTGGATTCTCTGCCAGCATTTTTGCGCGCCTGCCAGTACCATTGCTGGCAGGCGCGTAATCACATCATTCATCGTATTCACGCCGTTCACCTCATTCTCACTACTTACGGGAGTCGCAACGTGGCAGACATCGTGGATTTAAACATCGTGCGCAATCGCATTTTCTCCGAAATTGCCATAGGGGAAACAGCGGCCATCGAACGTACCCTCAACGCCAAAGACATTCAGCTCTTTGCCGTCTTGTCGGAGGATGTGAATCCACAGCATCTGGACATTGATTATGCCAACACCACCCGTTTCCACGGCGTCATTGCCCATGGCATGCTGGGCGGCACGCTGATTTCCGCCGTGCTGGGCAATCATCTGCCGGGGCCAGGCACGATTTATCTGAGCCAGACGCTCAGCTTCCTCAAACCGGTGCGCATCGGCGATACGCTGAGCATCCGCGTGACCGTCACTGCGCGTGACGAAACAAGCCAGCAGCTCACACTGGCCTGCACCTGCATCAATCAGGACGACGTGACGGTCATTAGCGGCGAAGCCCGCGTGATTGCGCCCACCGAGCGAATCGAGCGGCCACGCACTACCCTGCCCGACGTCAGGATCAGCGCTGGCGCGGGCGGCTTGCTGCGTCTGCTCGACCATGTGCGCCCGATGGGGGCGATCCGCATGGCGGTGGTGCATCCCTGCGATGCCTTGAGCCTGTCGGCGGCTATCGACGCCCATGTCGCCGGATTGATTGAACCGGTGTTGATCGCGCCGCAAGCCAAATTGCTCAAAATCGCGCAGGAAGCCAATCTGGATATTGCCGGTTTGTGCGTGGAAGACGTCCCGCATAGCCATGCCGCCGCCGCTCGCGGCGCAGAACTGGCGGCTTCCGGTCAGGTGGCAGCCATCATGAAAGGCAGTTTGCATACGGATGAACTGATGGCGGCAGTGGTTGCGCTTCCCGGTTTGCGGACCGGTCGGCGCATCAGTCATTGCTTCGTGATGCAAACACCGGCCTATCCGCGCCCTTTCATCATTACCGATGCCGCGATCAATATCGCCCCTACGCTGGAAGAAAAAGCCGATATCGTGCGCAACGCGATCGATCTGGCGCAAGCCATCGGCGTTGCGCAGCCACGCGTGGCGATTCTGGCGGCGGTGGAAACCGTCAATCCGCGCATGCCGGCCACCATCGATGCCGCCGCCCTGTGCAAGATGGCTGATCGAGGGCAGATTACCGGCGGCATTCTGGACGGTCCGCTGGCGTTCGACAATGCCGTTTCGGCGGCGGCAGCGCGCATCAAGGGCATCGTCTCCGAGGTAGCAGGACAGGCCGACATCCTGGTGGTGCCCGATCTGGAAAGCGGCAATATGCTGGCCAAACAGCTCGAATATCTGGGCGACGCGGCCAGCGCCGGCATCGTGTTGGGTGCGGCGGTGCCGATTGTCCTGACCAGTCGCGCCGATTCACGCGAATCGCGGATTGCCTCTTGCGCTATTGCCGTACTGCTGGCGCATCGTAGTGCAGGAGCCAGCCATGAATGAGCTGATTCTGGTGCTCAATTGTGGATCGTCCAGCATCAAATTCGCGCTGTTCGATACGGCCGAACCGCTGTTGCGCAAGCCGGTCTGGAACGGCAAGGTCGATGGCATTGGCGGCGCGTCGGCCAGTTTCGGTGAAACGGACTGTGCGCCGGAAGCCTTGCCGCTCGATCCGGCCCAACCCTACCATGCGGCGCTGGAGCACATCCGGCAGCGCGTGCTGGCGCGACTTGGCGAGCGCCGCATCGTTGCCGTGGCGCACCGGGTAGTGCATTGCGGTGCGAAATACCGGGCCTCGATCCGGGTCGATGCCGCCGTGCTGGCCGATCTCCGTACCTTTATTCCTCTGGCCCCCTTGCATCAGCCATTTGCGCTGGAAGCGATTGAGGCGCTGTTGGCATTGCATCCTGAGTTGCCGCAGTTTGCCTGTTTCGATACGGCTTTCCACCACACGCTGCCGCGTGTCGAGCAAATGCTGCCCCTGTCCCATGCGGCGTGGGAGCGCGGTTTGCGGCGCTATGGGTTTCACGGTTTGTCTTATGCGTTCATGTCGATTGCGCTGGCTGAAAAATATGGCACAGCAGCGCGTGGCCGCACCATCGTCGCGCATCTCGGCAGCGGCGCTAGTCTGTGCGCTATGCAGGATTTGCGCAGCGTGGCCACGACTATGGGCTTTTCGGCGCTGGATGGACTGATGATGGGGACACGTTGCGGCGCGCTGGATCCGGGCGTGCTGCTGTACCTGCTGGAGGTGGACAAACTCACGGTGGAACAGCTAGGCCAGATGCTGTATCACGACTCGGGATTGCTGGGTCTTTCCGGGGTCTCTTCCGATCCGCGTGAATTGTTGCGGCAAGAGCAGGGCAATGTCCAGGTGCAGGATGCCCTGGCGCTCTATGTGCGCCGCATTGTGCGCGAGATAGGCGCGCTGGTGGCTGTGTTGGGTGGTGTCGATATGCTGGTGTTTACCGCTGGCATTGGCGAACACAATGCGGAAATCCGGTCGCGGGTGTGCGCGTCCCTCGGCTTTCTGGGCGTGGCGCTGGATGCGGAAGCCAACCTGCGCCATGATGCGCTGATCTCGAACGGGCATAGTGCGGTCAAGGTCGTGGTCGAACCGACGAATGAAGAGTGGATCGCTGCCAGGGAAGCGCAGACTTTGCTGACGGCCGGTGCGACATGAAGGCGCAAGATCGTAGGACAAAAACATCGGACGAAAGCATAGGACAAAATCGTCGGACAAGATGGTCGGACTCAAACAGAGGCCCCCTTTTAAGACGAATAGTGAAATGCAAAGCGATGCAATAGCAGCTTGATAAGCATGAACTTAGTGAGGCGCGATGCGCACACAATACTGATATTGCCTCTTAATCAAGGGTTTTACAGCGCATTTGATGTATATTCGTCTTATGCCCAACACTTCTGCAAACGTCAAACCTGACCATATCACGGCAACGAGCGCTCTCGCTTCCTTGCCCGTCGTTAATTTAACAACGGTGAAAACGAATTGCTCGGGATGCAGCCTGCATCAATTGTGCTTGCCCATGGGGCTCAGCGATGCTGATGTCAGCCGTCTCGATGAAATCATCGGTTTGCGCAAACGCGTTCTCCGAGGTGAAAATTTGTACCGGATGGACGATACGTTCACGCATCTGTTTGCCATCCGCTTCGGTAATTTCAAAACTTTCCAGATTAATCAAAACGGTGAGCAGCAAATCACCGGATTCCAGATGACCGGCGAGCTGCTGGGAATGGATGCCATCAGCACCGATCGCCATCATTGCGACGCAGTAGCGCTGGAAGACAGCGAAGTCTGCGAGATTCCGTTCGCACGCTTGCAGGATCTGTTTGGCCACATCCCTACCCTGCTGCATCATTTTCACCGCATCATGAGCCGGGAAATCACGCGCGAACAAAACACCATGCTGCTGCTCGGCAACATGCGTTCCGAACAAAGATTTGCGACGTTTCTTGTCAATTTGTCATCGCGATACATGGCCCGAGGCTATTCCGCAACCAGCTTTCAGTTACGCATGTCACGCGAAGACATTGGGAATTATCTGGGACTGACCATAGAAAGCATCAGCCGTCTTATTTCAAAATTCAGAAAACAGGGTTTGCTCGACGTCGACAAACGCGAAGTGCAACTGTTGGACCTCAATGCGCTGCGGCTACTGGCTGCCGGCGATGATTTTTGTCCGGTGACGACCAAATGAGCTTAATGGCACTGGTCAAACTGGTGGGATAAACGGTTGTTTGAGAGTAGCTGAACGACCGTCGTTCAATCAGAGGCTCCATAGCCCTCGCCCCTTGAATTTACAGCGTCAACAGATCATGTACTTTCATGGGAACGGAAACCTTCGTCGTCTCTCCGCATAACTATTGCATCGCCATTCGCCATTCGCCATTTGATATGGATCAAGCCGGTTTTCCCGGATATGGCAGAAGATGCAGCAACGACGCGGTCATCCGCGCCTCCCATCAATGCAACACCGTAAAGGTGACTCCATGACTTATAAAACCCTGCTTGTGCATGTTGATCAATCCAGCCATGCCGCCGCCCGCATTAAAATTGCCGCCAAAATCGCTATTGCGGAAGACGCCCATTTAATCGGTTCGGCCATGACAGGCGTGTCGCGCTACCTCTATCAGGACGGCGTGGTGTTTATCGAATCGGTGATTACCTCCTTGCGCGCGCAGGCGAATCTGGCCCTCGATCAATTCGATGCGATTGCGCGGCAAATGGGCGTTAACTCCTTTGAGCGTCGGCTGGTCGATGACGATGCCGGTGGCGGTCTGTCACTGCAAGCACGCTATAGCGACCTGGTGATTCTCAGTCAAACCGATCCGGATGAGCGAACTGATGACCTCATCACCGATTTGCCCGAATACGTCATGCTCAATTCCGCCCGCCCGGTACTCGCCCTGCCTTATGCCGGTAATTTTGATCGTCTCGGAAGCAACGTCCTGATTGCATGGGATGGCAGCATGGAAGCCACTCGCGCCGTAACGAATGCCCTTCCCATCCTCAAAAAAGCTAAAAATGTCACCGTCGCCTTGTTTAATACATCCAAGCAATTCGATGTGCATGGCGAACAACCGGGTGCCGATATCGGCTTATACCTTGCGCGGCATGGCGTCAAAATCGATGTTGAACAAAGAAAGACCGATCTCGATATCGGCAATGCCTTGCTCTCGCTGGCGGCGGATAAAGGTTCTGACCTGCTGGTCATGGGTGGCTACGGACACACCCGTTTCCGCGAAATATTGCTCGGCGGCGTCACTTTGAGCATCTTGCGCACGATGACGATTCCTGTGCTGATGTCGCACTAAGTTAATTCGTACTAAGTTTTAATTCACACTAAGTTTTAATTCACACTAAGGAGTCTCAGGGTAAGCGTCGCGCAGTAGCTTATTCAGAAACTTCTTCAATTAATTCGGCAACTCAGGTTTGCTACCGACAGCGCTACGCAATTCCTTGCGTAGCGCTGCAATCTCCGCCCTCAACATACGGGTATCGGCATGCAATTCTTTGCGAATGATTTTCTCATCCTCTCCCACCAGAATGGCCGAAATGCTAGCGGTCACGACTGAAAATAAGGCATACCCCAGCAGCACGATAAAAACGGCAAAAATACGGGATGCGGGCGTCGTTGGCACAATGTCGCCATAGCCTAGCGTGGCGCAGGTAAGAAACGCCAGCCACACACCATCGGCATAGGTATGGACTTTCGGCTCCAGCAAGAGGAAGCCCTCTCCTGCTATAGCAAGCAGAAACAAGGCCATCGCCACCATTTGCAGCAAACGATGTGGCGCAACATACCGTCCCAGCAAGGTGGCCAGCCGCAAAAAAACGATGGCGCAAAATGTCAGCCGCAGCAGCCATTCGATAAACGGCCAGGAAAAACTGGTCGGCCAGGCGCTGACCAATGCCCCGAAGAAAATAAGCGCATCCAATTGCACCCGCTCATTTTTACCTCTGAATGTAGGATGCTGATGCCGTATGAACCACTCGGCACCAATCAATATTGCCGCCAATCCATAGGATGCGAAACCCAGGCTGCGGTAAGCCGATTGTGGGTCGCTCATCACCAGATAAAAGGCAGGAATGCATAAGAGCAAAGCCGCCAGCAACATTGGCCGTACCAGCCAGCCAAAATAAGGTTTGGGCATGTTGTGCGCACGATGGGTAGACATCAAAAATCCTCGGAGGTGGGGAATCAATGGTGGTTGCTCTGTCTGAACCAACGCATAAATCGCAATATAGTGTGCTGAATATGATCTATCGGGGGTCGGCATAGCTTGCGATAAATCAAAAACGCCAGATTCATAGCAAAATACCGCTACTATCCCGATGTAATTGCGCAGTTTTCGAAAATTCCCTCATCAAAAACCGCTAGCCAGACGCATTGCCGCAAACAGTGCGAGTAGCACAGCAAGGCGATTCAACAATCCCAGCGGCCTTTTGCGTCAGTCCTGAAAATAAGGGAAATGATTAAATGAAACTGCTTACTGGCCTGCGCCGCGAAGGCATACCGGCAGCGCTAGGTGCCGCGCTCTTGTTCGGAGCGGGTACGCCGCTGGCCAAATTACTACTTCATGCAGTGAATCCCTGGCTGCTGGCCGGCCTGTTATATCTGGGTTCCGGTCTGGGGCTGAGTCTCTACCGCTATCTCAGCCACGCCCCTGCGGTGAAACTGCCGTCCAATGAAGCGCCCTGGTTTGCCGGCGCGATTCTGGCCGGAGGCATCATCGGGCCGGTCTTGTTGATGCTGGGTCTCAACGGAATGTCGGCATCGGGTGCCTCGCTGCTGCTCAACGCTGAAGGGGTATTCACGGCGCTACTGGCCTGGTTCGTCTTCAAGGAAAATTTCGATCGCCGGATTGCATTGGGAATGATCGCCATCGTCGTTGGCGCAGTCATCCTGAGCTGGTCCGGCGAGGCCCGACTTGAGGGAGTATGGCCTGCGCTGGCGGTGCTCGGCGCGTGCCTGGCCTGGGGCATCGATAACAATCTGACGCGCAAAGTTTCTCTGACCGACGCCACCTGGATTGCCGCCGCCAAAGGACTGGTTGCCGGTACCGTCAATCTGCTGCTCGCCTTCATCGCAGGTGCCAGCTTACCGCCGCTGACGCTGGTGGGTGCCGCCATGCTGGTCGGATTTTTCGCCTATGGCGTCAGTTTGACGCTGTTTGTGCTGGGCTTGCGCCATCTGGGGACGGCCCGTACCAGCGCCTATTTTTCTGTCGCCCCGTTTATTGGTGCGCTATTGGCGCTCGCCATGGGCGAACCGATCACGCTGACGCTGGGAGTTGCCGGTACCTGCATGGCACTGGGAATCTGGCTGCATCTGACAGAACAACACGGCCACGCGCACGACCATGAGGCTCTGGAACACGACCATGAGCATGTCCATAATGATCTTCACCATCAGCATGCGCATGCCGCTGGCGGCGATGCCACCGATGCCACCGATGCCACCGATGTTACCCTCAGTCACAGTCACCCGCACAGGCACAGTCATTTGACGCACGTTCACTCCCATTTTCCAGATGCCCACCACCAGCATCGGCATTGAGAGCCTGTATCGACTGCCTGCCTTTACAGCACCAGCATTTTCAAGAGCAAGCCGATCACGGCGCACCCGGCAATGACATGAATCACATGGCGTTTGAAGCGGAATAAAGCAACGCCCGCTCCCAGCGCAATCAGGGCGGACAACACATCAAACCTGCCGGCAAAACCTTGCGGCCAGAGGACGTGATAGCCAAAAAAGAAGGCCAGATTCACGATCACGCCCACCACGGCAGCGGTGATTGCCGTGAGCGGCGCAGTGAAACTACGCACGTTGTGCGTTGACTCTATCAATGGTCCCCCGGCCAGAATAAACAGGAACGAAGGCAAAAAAGTAAACCACGTCACTACGATGGCAGCAACAGCACCGGCCAGGAACAGGCTATCCGGGCCGAACAGCGCTTTAACATAGCCGCCGACAAAACCAACGAACGCCACCACCATGATCAGCGGCCCCGGCGTCGTCTCGCCCAGCGCCAGTCCGTCCATCATCTGCGCCGGAGTCAGCCATCCGTAATACCCGACTGCGCCCTGAAAAACATAAGGCAAGACGGCATATGCCCCGCCGAAGGTCAGCAAAGCGGCTTTGGTAAAAAACCAGCCCATTTGCGTCAAAGCGTGCTTCCAGCCGCAGACGATGGACAGCAAGCCCATAGGAATCGCCCACAGCAGTGCGCCGACAAGCGATATCCGACACAGTCCGCGCCAGCTGAAACGGGCATGTTCGGGGGTGGGCGTCTTGTCGTCGATCAGCGCCGGGCCATACGAAGCGGCAGACTTGCCATGACCGCCACCGAGTTCAAACAGCGCTGGCTTGATCCGGCCGCCAACATAACCGACGAGCGCCGCCGCCAGCACGATCAATGGAAATGGCAGGTCAAGGGCAAAAATCGCAAGGAAAGAAGCTCCGGCAATAGCCCACAAGGCCTTATTCCTGAGTGCGCGTGAACCAATACGATGCGCCGCTTGCAGCACGATGGCGGTCACGGCCGGCTTGATGCCATAAAACAGACCGGCAACCAGCGCCATATGGCCAAACGCAATATAGAGCCAGGACAATCCGATCAGGATCAGCAAGGAAGGCAACACAAACAGCGCCCCAGCGGCAATACCGCCCCAGGTACGATGCATCAGCCACCCTATGTAGGTAGCGAGTTGTTGCGCCTCGGGGCCAGGCAAGACCATGCAATAGTTCAGTGCATGCAGGAAGCGGCGCTCTGAAATCCAGCGTCGGTTTTCCACCAGCTCCTGATGCATGAGAGCTATCTGCCCGGCAGGGCCGCCAAAACTGATGAAGCCTAATTTCAGCCAAAAAGCGAAGGCAGTCCAAAAACTGACCGATGCGGGTCGCGATTCCGGGGTATTGAGAGGCGATGCAAGGTCTTTTTTCATGACAAATAGTATTGTTATTCGCTTGCGGATACTAGGGTCTGTTGACGTTTCATTGACGAGTGCGAACGCGCGGCAGGCGGTGACTGCCTAGGCCCAGCGACGCGTCGTCGCGGGGCTACGGCAAGGAGCTGCAACAACGGCAGGCGACGCCCGTAGCCGTTCCCGGAGAGTTTTCCCAGAAAGTGTGATGGCAAGGCGCATCTCGTCAATGAAACGTCAACAGACCCCAATCGAAAGCACCTTCGCTGGGCGGCTTGGCGCGGCAATAAGGGCGCTCAAGTCGTTTTCCCCTGATTTTTATCTCAGAAACGTCATTTTTTGGGTCCTTTTCCCATGAAAATATTAATTATCTGACAATCCGGTGCTTCATCTTGTAGTTCCATTACTATGTGAGACCCATTTACATGACAAGGAGGAAATCAAATGTTTTCTCTTATCAGCCTCGCAAGAGGGAGGACGGCCGCGCCGGTTGTTGATGCCATGCCAACCCAGTCAGCGCCGTTTTATTGCTATTCGATCGAACGGGCCTATCAGGCTGAAATTCAGGCTGAAATTCAGGCCGAAATTCAGCGCGAGATTCAGGCCAAGATTCAGGACAAAATAACGCGCACCGGCCTGATCCCCGCTACCTCCGAGGCACTGACGCAGTCTGGCAGTGCGGGCCGCCGGCAACCGGTCTTGCCTGCGCCGCAAGAACCTGCACTTTTCGGCACAATGGGGCGAACTTTACAGAACCGTTTTCAGCGTGCTTCTCAGAACGCAAACTCGTTCAACGAGGCATTACGAATAAATGCCGGATTATCGCGCCCTGTGAAGTCGGAAAAACACGTTCATTTCTCCGAAAATGCGCTGATTAGTTACTATGAACTGGAAGCAAGCCATAAAGAACTGACCCGCCTAAACAGCACCACAGCAGCCGAAAGGACGCTGGCGAGCCTGCAAGCCGAGCGCGAAAGGTCTGAAAACCGGCCAACTGCATGCGCCCCCTGCCGTATGCGCGGCATCGTTGTCAAGGCGTCTGCAGCGCATTATTGAATGGCAATATTGCATTGAAAATATTTTTTTAATTCAAATGTATTTGAATATAAATAAATGACAACAAAAATTTATTATTGGCAATTTTAATGCTGAAAATTATTATTTTATAATATGGACTAATACCAATAAATACCTTTATTTATGCATTTAATTATTTCGGTTAAATAAATGCGCGATAATCAAACTGATTTATATCAAATTTATTTTATTAATTTTGAAATATTTATTTATCGTTGTAGCGCATTGCAAAACTGCCGTGATGACAGAAGTTAATCTTGACAGTGAAATTAAAAAACATGCCTTCTAACGGTGTCAGTTTTTCCATAGCGTCACAGACGTCCTGGGCGCCCGGCCTTGAAACAGAAGCAGACTGGCTGGCCTGGGCCGACGGCAATCCGACTTCCGCCGAGCGACGAGAGCCTGACCTCAGCGCCTTGCCCGCCAATGTGCGTCGACGCGCCAGCGCCGCCGGAAAAATGGCGCTGAAAGTTGCCTCGGCGTGTCTGGGTGTGCAAGCCAGTATTCCGGTGGTATTTGCCTCGCGCGATGGAGAATGCGCACGGGCAGTCGACTTGTTGCAGGAACTGGCGGGCAACGTACCGATGTCGCCGGCTGCATTCAGTTTGTCGGTACACAATGCCAGCGCAGGCCTGCTGTCGATTGCCCGCAACGATCACGGCAACAATATTGCCATCGCTGCCGGACCGGACACCATTGAACACGCTGTCATTGACGCCTGTGGCTTGCTGGCTGACGGTGCGCCGCAAGTGCTGCTAGTCGCCTTCGACAGTAAGCTGCCCGAGGTGTTTTCTGCCTATCACGGCGGCGGTCAGGCATTTGCCTGGGCCTGGCTGCTACAACCGGCGCAATCGGACTGTATCCGCTTGACCTGGAGGGCGCAGGACAAGAATGCCGCCGGTAACGTAGATGAACGCGCAGATGACTACGCAGATGAGCGCGCGGACGATCTCCCCGTGGAAGCGGCCGGATTACAAATTCTGCGTTTCCGTTTGCGTCGGGAACCGTCTCTGGAGCGTAGGGGCAACGGGAAAATGTGGCGCTGGAGCCATCATGCTTGAAGGCTGCCGCAGAACTATCGACCAAAGCTGGCGCATCGTCGGCACCGGCCTGAGTTTTGTCGCCTTCGGCTTGGGCGGATTGCTATGGAGAGTGGGCATTTGCCCCCTAATGGATTTAACGGTAAGAGACCCGCAACGACGCGCTGAACTGGCAAGGGAGAGCATCGGCCTGTCTTTCCGCATTTTTATTAATGTGATGCGCTTCTTAGGCGTCATCCGCTACCGGATCAGCGGACTGGAGCGCTTGCAAAGGCGCGGTTTGCTCATTATTGCCAATCATCCAACTCTGATTGACACCGTATTTTTAATGGCCTTTGCCGGACAGACCAATTGCATTATTAACAATTCCCTGTGGAATAACCCCTTCATGCGCGGCCCTTTGCGCACAGCGGGTTACCTGCGCAATAACCACGGTCCTGAACTCATGGCCGACTGCATGGCGATTTTGCAAGCTGGCGGCAACCTGATCATCTTTCCGGAGGGCTCGCGCACGCCCACCGATGGTCAGATCCGCTTCAAACGCGGCGCGGCCAATCTGGCGGTGCGCGGCGGCTTCGATGTCACGCCGGCCATCATCCGCTGCACACCGGCCACGTTGAGCAAGGGCGGGAAGTGGTGGCAGGTGCCAGCCACAGTCGCTTGCTTCGATATCCAGATTCAAGCGGATATAGAGACACACCCTATCGTGTCGCAACAGGCCAATCCCGCCATGGCGGCAAGACACCTGAGCGATTATTTGCAAACCTATTTCATCCAAGAAAGCCAAGTCCATGCAACAACTTGAAGAAGAAATCAAGCGCGTCATCATCGCCGTACTCCAGCTGGAAGACCTGAACCCAGCCGACATCAATAGCGCCGCGCCCCTGTTCGGATCGGGTCCCGGCCTCGGGCTCGACTCCATCGACGCGCTGGAACTCGGCGTTGCCTTGCAAAAGCGCTACGGCATTGCCTTTTCCGCGAATTCGGAAGATACCCGCCGGCATTTCGCTTCCGTGCAGACGCTGGCAACCCTCATCAACGGCAACCAACAACCAGCAAAGGCCCCCGCATGACAACGTTACTCAATGTCCACGACATGAACCGCGACCAGCTGTACCTCTGGATTGTGGACATGCTGCACGACATGTTTGAAATCGACAAAACCAATATCCAGCTGGAATCGAATTTATATGCCGATCTCGACATCGACAGCATCGATGCGGTCGATATTGTCGTGAAACTGAGCCAGTCGACCGGAAAGCGCCTGCAGCCGGAAGTTTTTCGCAGCGTGCGCACCGTGCAGGACATCGTCAATGTCATCGAAACCCTGAAGGCCGATGAAAAAGCATGATCTCTGGACCCTTCCGGTCCTCCTCCTTACCCTGCTCTATCCCTTGCTCATCTGGCTGGCAGACGGCCATGTCGAGCCGCGATGGATGGCCTTGCTGCTGGCCGCCGTTGCCGCTGCGCGTCTACTGACCATGCGTAGTGTCCGAGGACGCGGCTGGTGGGCTATCGCCCTGCTGGCGCTGACCGCGCTGATTTTCTGGGGCAACGCCGCCCTGCCGCTCAAGCTCTACCCGGTAGCGGTCAGCGTAGCCATGCTCGCGTTATTCGGCTATAGCCTCATCTATCCGCCCTCTTTTATCGAACGCATGGCACGTCTGAAAGAACCGGATTTACCCCCACAAGCGGTGGCCTACACCCGTCGTGTCACGCAAATCTGGTGTGTCTTTTTTATCATCAACGGCAGCATTGCCCTGGCGACCGCGCTGTGGATGTCGGCTGCCGTCTGGTCGCTGTACACCGGCGTCATTTCCTATGGCTTGATGGCCACGCTTTTCTGCGGCGAATATCTGGTACGGATTCGGGTCAGGCGGCAATACCATGTCTGAAGTTATCGACATGCTGCGCGTACCTTTTTCAGACAGGCCGCCAGAACAGCTCATTGCCTGGCGCGGTCAGCAAGCGGTCAGCCACCTTCAATTCCAACAACAGGTAGCGGCCTGGCACGCCTTTTTGCAACAACATCCCGGCCGCAAGTTTGCCCTCTATAGTAATGACAGCGTGGCCTTCGCTGGCATCCTGTTCGGCGCATGGCAGGCTGGCAAAACCATCGTCCTGCCCGGCGATATGCTGCCCGCCACCTGTCGCGCCCTGAGTCTGGAAGTGGACGCCTACCTCGGTGATTTTGACGCTGCGTGGTCGCCCTTGAGCTTGCCGTTGTCACAGGAACTGCCAGCAGACACCCCATCGCTGAATGCGCTCGATCCCGATCTGATCGGTCTGGTAGTACACACCTCCGGCAGCACCGGCACCCCGCGCGCCATTCCCAAAAAATTAGCGCAACTGGCGGCGGAAGTGGCCTCGCTGGAAAATCTGTTCGGCGATCAGCTCGGATCGGCCGACGTTATCGCCACCGTTTCGCATCAGCACATCTACGGACTGCTCTTCAAAGTGCTGTGGCCGCTGAGCGCCGGACGCGCCATGCACGCCGAGCAGATTCTCTTTCCCGAGGAACTGGCCGCTGCCTTGTCGCGCCGCAATTGCCTGCTGGTGGCCAGCCCGGCGCAACTGAAACGCTTCCCCGATAGTCCCGTCGCCTTCGACAACACCCACCTGCGCGCCGTGTTTTCCTCCGGCGGCCCGCTGTCGCTGGCAAGCGCACAGACCAGCGCCCAGCGTTTCGGATGCGTGCCGATAGAAATTTACGGCAGCTCCGAAACCGGCGGCATTGCCTGGCGTCAGCGCGCAGGCGTCCCCGTAGTCGATGAAAGCTGGCAAGCGATGCCGGGCGTGTGCTTCCGTATCGTGGACGACAGCAAGCAATCCGACCCCAACACCGATACCGGTACCGATACCGACCCGGCAAACTCAGGCACGCTGGAAATTAGCTCCCCCCATTTACCCGACCTTGCATGGCTGAAGATGGCCGATAGCGCAACGCCAGCGGACAAGGGCCGATTTTTCCTGCAAGGCCGCAGCGACCGCATCGTCAAACTGGAAGAAAAACGCATCTCCCTCGACGTCATAGAACAGCGCCTGTGCAGCTCGCCACTGGTGCTTCAGGCGCACACACTGGTCAGCGAAGGCCCGGGAACGCGGCAACGCATTGCCGCCTTCATTGTCCTCAGTGAGGAAGGTCGGCACATCCTCGCCGCCAAGGGGAAAATCGCTCTCAACCAAAGCCTGCGCGACGTACTGGCCGACACCGTGGAACCGGTCGCCCTGCCGCGCCGCTGGCGCTATCCCGACGCCCTGCCCGTCAACACCCAGGGGAAAATTTCCCATGCCGCCTTGCTGGCCCTGCTCGATCCGCCTGCCCGTCCCACCGAGCCACATTACATCGTACTCAAGCAAGAGGCGCAGCATCTCCTCATGCAACTGAGCATTGCCGCCGACCTGCATTACTTCGACGGCCATTTTCAGAATGCCCCTGTGCTGCCGGGCGTAGCGCAGGTCGAGTGGGCGATTCTCTATGCACAGCACCATTTCGCTATGCCCCCGCTGTTCACCGGCATGCAGGCGCTCAAATTCCAGCGCGTGATCCGTCCCGGCGACACCGTCATGCTGCAACTGGACTACGACCCCCTCAAATCCGTACTGAGCTTCCGTTTTTACACCGGTGACGCCCCACATTCCAGCGGTCGTATTTCCTTTGGAGCCTCATCATGAATCTGTGCGCCGTCATTCCCGTCTACGACCATGAAGAGGCAATCGACGCTGTGGTCAACGCCGTCCTCGCGCAAGGCTTGCCTTGCATTCTGGTCGACGACGGCAGCAGCGTCCTCTGCGCGCGCACGCTGGATCGGATCGTCCGCGCCGCGCCGGATAAAGTCACTCTATTGCGCCATCCGCACAATCAGGGCAAAGGCGCCGCCGTCGTGAGCGGTATGCGGCATGCCGCTGCCAGTGGCTATAGCCATGCACTGCAAATCGACGCCGACGGCCAGCACGCCAGCACCGATATTCCGCGTTTTATCGCCGCAGCGACGGCGCATCCGCAAGCCGTCATCGCCGGCTGTCCGCAATACGACGACAGCGTACCCGGGCTGCGTTTTTATGCACGCTACCTGACCCATGTCTGGGTCTGGATCAACACCCTCTCGTTCGCCATCCGCGATTCCATGTGCGGTTTCCGTCTCTACCCTTTACCGGCGTTCATGCGACTGGCAGAGCAACACCGCATCGGCCGGCACATGGATTTCGATACCGATGTGCTGGTCCGGCTGTATTGGGACGGTCTGGAGGTCATCAACCTGCCCACCCGCGTGGTTTACCCCACCGATGGCGTCTCGCATTTTCGGATGGTGCGCGACAACGTGCTCATTACCTGCATGCACAGCCGTCTGTTTTTCGGCATGCTGCGACGCTTTCCCCAATTATTGATCCGCACCCTCTCACGCACCAAAGGCGCGCCATGAAGCCCCGAACCAGGCACTGGGCGCAAATCGACGAAGTGACTTTCGTCGCCGGCATGCGGCTGCTGTTCCTTATTTATCGCTACGGTGGAAAATGGCCGTTCCGGGTGCTGCTGTATCCGGTGCTGGGGTGGTACATGCTCACCAATCCGGCCGCACGCAAGGCATCGAAAACCTATCTCGATCAGCTGCATGCGTTTGCGCCGGATGCGCCGGTAGCCACCGGCTTGCCCGGCGTCCTGCGCCACTTCGCCGCCTTCGCCGAAAGCCTGCTCGACAAGATGCTGCTATGGGGCGGGCAACTCAAGCTCGACGATATCCGCTATATCGGGCAGGAAGCGATCCTGGACAACATCGCGCAGCAACGCGGCGGGCTGCTGATCTGCGCCCATTTGGGCAATCTGGAATTATGCCGCCTCGCCGCCCGACTATGCCCGGGGCTGAAAATGACGGTACTGGTGCATACCAAACATGCGCAAGCCTTCAACCGCCTGCTGGCCAGTCTGGACCCCGACAGCCAGCTCAACCTGATGCAAGTCACGGAAATCACGCCCTTTACCGCGCTGCAATTAAAGGAAAAAGTGTCCCGTGGCGAATTCGTCGTCATTGCCGGCGACCGCATTCCGGTCTCACCCGGGCCGCGTGTGGCCTTCGCCGATTTCCTGGGCAAACGCGCACCGTTTCCGGTCGGCCCTTACGTGCTGGCCAGCGTGCTGGAATGCCCGGTCTACCTGATGTTTTCCCAGCGCCTGCCGACCGGCGCCGAGTTTCACTTCGAACTCTTCTGCGAGCAGCTCCTGCTACCGCGCAAAAATCGCACATTGCTACTGGATGTAATGGTGGCCGACTACGCCGCACGACTGACGCACCACTGCCTGCGCACCCCGCTGCAATGGTTCAATTTTTACGATTTCTGGGTTTTACCCGATACCGGTGACCACCATGCCCCTCACTGAACTGTCTCCCTCCGCACGCTGCGTCACTTTCGACCGCCATCCGCTGACAATTGAAGATATCGCCGACCTCGCCCTGCGCGATGCGTCCGCCGCGTTGTCCGACGCTGCCCCATTCCGGGCGCATATTCAGCGCGGTGCCGATTTCCTCGACCGCTTATTGCGCGAAGACGGCGTGGTCTATGGCGTCACTACCGGTTATGGCGATTCCTGCACCGTCACCGTACCGCCGGAACTGGTGGCCGAACTACCCCATCATCTCTACACCTATCACGGCTGCGGACTAGGAACGCCGTTCACGCCCCAACAGACGCGGGCGATCCTGGCGGTCAGACTGGTCTCGCTGTCAAAAGGCTATTCCGGCGTCAGTGTCGGTCTGCTGCAACAACTGGCCGCGCTGCTGCAACACGATCTGCTGCCGGTCATTCCCTGCGAGGGATCGGTCGGTGCCAGCGGCGACCTGACGCCGCTGTCCTATGTGGCCGCCGTCTTGTGCGGCGAACGTCAGGTGTGGGGCGACGGCGGCACCACCGTTGCCGCCGCGCAAGCCTTGCCAGCAGCAGGATTGACGCCGCTGCGGCTGCGTCCCAAAGAAGGTCTGGCGATCATGAACGGCACCGCCGTCATGACCGCGCTGGCCTGCCTCGCCTACCGGCGCGCCGACTACCTGACCCGTATCGCCACCCGCATTACCGCCATGGCCTCGTTCGCGCTCGACGGTAACGCCCACCACTTCGACGCCACCCTGTTTTCGGTTAAGCCTCACCCCGGCTTGCAGCAAATCGCCGCCTGGCTGCAAACCGACTTGCCCTGCGATCAGCCGCTGCGCAACGAAAAACGTCTGCAAGACCGCTATTCGATTCGCTGTGCGCCGCATGTAATCGGCGTACTGGCCGACGCCCTGCCGTGGATGCGTAACTCGATTGAAAATGAATTGAATAGCGCCAACGACAATCCCATCATCGACGCCGATAACGAGCGCGTGCTGCATGGTGGACATTTCTACGGCGGCCATATCGCCTTTGCGATGGACAGCATGAAAAACGCCGTCGCCAATATCGCCGACCTACTCGACCGCCAGATGGCCTTGCTGGTCGATAGCCGCTACAACAACGGCTTGCCGGCCAATCTGTCCGGCGCAACAGGGCCACGCGCCGCCATCAATCATGGTCTCAAGGCGCTGCAAATCAGCGTCTCGGCATGGACCGCCGAAGCGCTCAAGCTGACCATGCCCGCCTCGGTGTTTTCGCGCTCCACCGAATGCCACAATCAGGACAAAGTCAGCATGGGTACCATCGCCGCACGCGACTGCCTGCGCATCCTGGAACTGACCGAGCAAGTCGTGGCCGCGTTGCTGATCGCTGTGCGACAGGGAGTCTGGCTACGGGCTGAAATGCACCCCGACACCGGCGCGCACACGCTGGCCGATTTGCCGAATGGTCATCTGGCCGCCATGCAAAGCAGCCTGAGCGAGACCATCCCCGCCATTATCGAAGACCGCATGCTGCAGCCCGATCTGCTACAGCTACTCCACCACATCCGCACACAAGCCTGGGAGCTATACCGATGAATCAGCCACGCCGCCTGCTTGCCACCGTGATTTTACTGATGACTGCCTTCTCCCTTGCCATCTCCTCTGCCTCCTGGGCGGCAGCACCGGTGGCGCAAATTCAGGCCGCACTGGCCAAACCGGACATCCTGTGCGGCCACTTTGAACAAAGCAAACTGCTGACCGGGATTAAAAAACCGCTGCTGTCGAGCGGACGGTTTTGCGTCGTCGCCGGCAAAGGCGTGCTGTGGCGCACCTTGCTGCCGTTTCCCAATACCCTGCGCCTGACCCGCGACGAAATCGTGCAAAAGCAGGGTGAGCGGGTCGCAATGCGACTCGAAGCGACACAGGAACCGGTGGTCAAGATGATCAATGAAGTCCTGTTTTCGCTGTTGGCGGGCGATCTGGCGCAACTGGACAAGCTGTTTGAACTCGATGGTGCGATCAAGAACGGCCACTGGTCGGTCGCCCTCAAGGCGCGTCAACCGGCGTTGGCCAAAGCGCTGGGCGATGTGACGCTGGAAGGTGCGGCCTACGTCAATAAAGTGAGCTTGCGCGAAGTCGGCGGCGATAGCACCGACATCCTCTTTTCCGCCATCAACAGCGGAGCCGGTGCCATGAACGCGGAAGAAAAACGTGCATTTGATTAATAAACTACGTAATAAACTGCGTAATAAACTCCATAAGAAACTGCGCGGCCTGCCGCTGCTCTGGCTGCTGGTCGTCAGCCTGCTGCTGGGGCATAACGCCTCTCTCTGGCTAGGCCAGCGCAACGGCCCCGACACCAACATCCTGGCATTGCTGCCATCGGGACAACAGGACCCGGTCTTGCAGCAAGCTTTCCGTCAGATGGTGGATGCCGCCCAGCAACGCATGGTGGTGCTGATCGGTGCCGACGACTGGCCGCAAGCCGCCCGCGCCGCCGATGCCTATGACGCCGTGATCCGGCAGCATCCGGCGGTATTGCAATCCCCGGGCGACATTGGCCAGCAGGTGCAGAACGACTGGCTCAAAACTTTCACGCCGGCCCGGCTCAGGCTGCTGACCCCGGCGCAGCGCAGCGCATTGCAAACCGCCCCGCCGTCGCAATGGGTGGAAACGGCCTTGAGTGGTCTGTACGGCGCGTTTTCCGGTCCCAAACTCGGCTCCTGGCAAGATGATCCCTTCGGTCTGTTCAGCGGCTGGGTGCAGGAGAGAGCGCAGGAAACACCGGTGCGCCCGCGTGACGGCAAGCTCTTTGTAGAAAGCAAGGGCCGTTCGTATGCCGTGGTGTTGATGACGGTGCAGCAAGCCGCCTTTTCCATGGCCGCGCAAGACACCGTGCTGCCGGTGCTGGCCGACGCCGCAAAAGCGGCACGCCAATCCGCTCCCGACGTCGAAATCGTACAGGCCGGCATTTTGCTGCATGCCGCGGCCGCCAGTCGTCAGGCCAGCCATGAAATGTCGACCATAGGCATCGGTTCCCTGATCGGCATCCTGCTCATGATGTGGTGTAGTTTCCGCTCGCTCAAACCGATTGCGCTGATTGCCTTGTCGCTGCTGGTCGGCTGCCTCGGTGCGCTGTCGGTGAGCTGGCTGGTGTTCGGAAAAATCCATTTGCTCACGCTGGTATTCGGTGCCAGTCTGATCGGCATCGCGCAGGACTACAGCATTTACTTCCTCTGCGCCCGTCTCGGCACGCCCGCCACGCTGAGTTCGCCGCGCCTGATGCGACAGCTTGTGCCTGGCCTGGGGCTGATGCTGGCGGCGGCGCTGATCGGTTATTTTGGACTGGCGCTGACGCCCTTTCCCGGCATCCAGCAAATGGCGGTCTTTTCCAGCGCAGGGCTGGTGTTTGCGTGGCTGACCACGGTGTGCTGGTTGCCGTGGCTGGTGCGGGCCGATTCCTTTCAGACTACCGCGCTGGCCGACCGCTACAGCCTCAGCCTGCGTCACTGGCCGGTGCTGCGCTGGCACTGGAAAACGATGGCCGCCGCCGTCTTACTGGTCGCGCTGGCCATCGCTGGCCTGAGCCGCCTGACCGTGAGCGACGATATCCGCGCCTTGCAGACACCGAACAAAGTCCTGCTGGCCGACCAGCTCAAACTGGGAAAATTGCTCGATGCGCCGACGCCGGTGCAGTTTTATCTGGTGCAGGCCGCTTCCGCCGACGCCGTGCTGGCGCAGGAAGAATTACTGAAACAGCAACTCGCGCCCTTGATTGACGAGCACATCATCAGCGGCTATCAGGCGATCTCCAACTGGGTGCCTTCGAGCGGTGTGCAAAAAGCCAACCGCGCACTGGTCGAGCGCACGCTGCTGGCGACTGGCGGGCCGCTGACGGCCGTCGCAAAAGCCATAGGCGAAGAGCCAGCCTGGGCAGAGAAACTACGACAACATTTGCTACAGCAGACGTCTTTACTCACGCCCGACGATTTCCTTAAATCGCCTGCCGGTGAACCGTGGCGGCATCTGTGGCTGGGCAAAACGTCCAAGGGATACGCCAGCATCGTTGCGTTGCGCGGCCTGAACGACTATCGCAACCTGCCGCGACTGGCGCAACTGGCGCAATCGCCCCCATTAACACTATTAACGCCCTCTGCGCAAACTGGCTCGTCGGTACTGTGGATGGACAAGGCATCGGAAATTTCCTCAGTGCTGTCGTATTACCGCCAGACCATGAGCTGGGGCATTGTGGGGGCCTACCTTGCCATTTATCTGCTGCTATTGCTGCGCTATCGCCGCGCCGCCTGGCGTGTGATTGCACCGCCGGCGCTGGCCAGTCTGGGTGTGATCGCGCTGTTTGGCTGGTGCGGCATACCGCTGCAACTCTTCCATGTGCTGGCCTGCCTGCTGATTCTGGGACTGGGTGTCGATTACGGCATTTTCTTGCAGGAACCGGCGGACCGGCAACGTCGCTTTGCCTGGCTGACCGTGGGGCTATCGGCACTGAGCGCGCTGTTTTCCTTCGGCTTGCTGGCGCTGAGCGGCAGTCCCCCCTTGCATGCCTTCGGTTTGACCATGCTGCTGGGCATGGCGGCCATTTGGGGTCTTGCGCCCTGCTTTTCTCTTCCTTTGCTTACTCCAGAAAATAAGGATCAACATCATGTCCCCCATTGAACAATGCGATGTGCTCATCATCGGTGCCGGTCCGGCGGGTGCGGTCGCTGCGGCGCTCTTGCGTCAGCAGGGTCGGCAGGTTCTGGTGCTGGAACGCGAACAGTTCCCCCGCTTCAGCATAGGCGAAAGCCTGTTGCCGCAGAGCATGGAGTTTTTGGAGCAGGCCGGGATGCTGCAAACCGTGGTGGAAGCCGGTTTCCAATTCAAGAACGGGGCGGCTTTTGTGCAGGGCAATCGCTATACCGATTTCGATTTCCGCGACAAACATTGCGCCGGATGGGGTACGACTTATCAGGTGCAGCGCGCCGATTTCGACCAGCTGCTGGCGCAGCAGGCGGAACGTCAGGGCGCGGTCGTGCGCTATCGGCACACCGTCACGGCGGTGGACTTGTCGGCGCAGCGCCAGCGCACCACGGTACGCCATCCCGAGGGGCATGACTATGCGGTTGAGTCGCGCTTTCTGCTCGACGCCAGCGGCTTTGGCCGGGTACTGCCGCGACTCTTGCAACTGGAAACGCCGTCCGGATTTCCTGTACGCGGCGCGATTTTCACCCATATTGCTGACGGCATTCCCAGCGGCAGCTTCGACCGCAACAAAATCCGCATCACAGTGCATCCACAGCACCGTGACGTCTGGTACTGGCTGATCCCGTTTGCCAACGGGCGCTGTTCGATTGGCGTGGTGGCGGAAAGCAGTTTCCTGGCCGTCACGCCCGGTACGGAGACCGAACGTCTGCGCGAGCTGGTCGGCGAAGACCCCGCCCTGCGCGACTTGCTGCAACACGCTAGCTGGGACACCCCGGCGCGGCAGATTCAGGGCTATGCCGCCAACGTCAAATCCCTGTGGGGCGATGGCTATGCCTTGCTTGGCAACGCCGGCGAATTTCTCGATCCGATTTTTTCGTCGGGCATGACGATTGCCATGAAATCGGCGCAACTGGCAGCGGCCGTGCTGGAGCGTCAATTCGCCGGAATTGCAACCGATTGGGAAGCCGACTACGCCGTCCCCTTGAAACAAGGAGTCGATACCTTCCGCACCTTTGTCGATTCCTGGTACGCCGGCGGTTTTCAGGACGTGATTTTCCACGAGCAGCAAGAACCGCAGATCCGTCGCATGATTTCATCGATTCTGGCCGGCTATGCCTGGGACCGCAGCAATCCCTACGTCAGCGAAAGCAAGCGGCGGCTGGCGACATTGGAGCAGCTATGCGCATGAACTCAGGGACGATGAAATTCGGAACAATGAAATTCGGAACAATGAAATTCAGAGTGATGCAGGCACTGCGACGCGCAGCAAGCATAGGCAGTGTTTGCTGGCTGCTTGCCGCCTGCACGACGCCGCAACCGGATCAGCAGCCCGGTCGCCCCTCGGCAAGAATAGGTTTGCAACTCTCACCCGCTGCGCTGGGTGAAACACTCAGTCTGCAACAGCACCTTTCGGTGGAGCGCGACGGTCGCACCAATGAACTCGATACCGCGCTGGAAATCGATACTCAGCGCCTCGATCTGGTCGGACTGGCCGCTGGCAGGCGCGTGCTGACGCTGCATTACGACGGGAAAGAATTAACGACCTGGCGTCATGTCATGCTGCCGCAGCAGATCAAGGGCGAAGATGTGCTGGAAGACATTCAACTGACTTTATGGCCCGCCGCCGCCATCCGTGCCGCCTTGCCTGACGGCTGGACGCTGGAAGAACAGAACGGTCGCCGTATTGTGCGTCTAAAGGGCGAAGAGATTCTTCAGATCGACTATCCCGACCACAAAGCCTGGGGCGGGACGGTCATGCTGACCAATTACCGCTATCGTTATCGGCTGACCATTGAGTCGGTCGCCACTGCACCATGACTACGCCATGATGATCTATCTGAATGCCCTCGGCATGGTGTGTCCGCTGGGACAGACCCACACGGAAATCCATCGCCGCTTGTTTGCCGCTGACAGCGGCGTGGTCGCGACCAGTCACTATTCGCCGGGCAAAACCCTGTCTCTGGGACGTATTGCGCAAGACGATGCCGCCTTGCCGTCGGTGGCGCACTTGCCCTTGGGCCAGCAAAGCCGGAATAACCGGCTGGCATTGGCAGCGCTGGCGCAGATTCGTCACGAGGTCGATGCCGCTATCGCACGCTTCGGCGCGGACAGGATAGGCGTGATCGTCGGCACCAGCACCTCCGGCATCGCCGAGGGTGAGGCGGCATTCAGCCACCATCTGCAACAGGGAGTCTTCCCGCCCGAATTCGATTACGCCCAGCAAGAACTGGGATCGGTAGCGCAAGCACTGGCGCAAACGCTGGGAGTGAGCGGCCCCGCTTACGTGCATTCCAGCGCCTGCGCATCCAGCGCCAAAGCCATGGCTAGTGCGGCGCGTCTGATCCGCATGGGGCTGTGCGACGCGGTCATCAGCGGCGGGGTCGATTCCCTGTGCCGCTTTACTGTCGGCGGTTTTGACGCGCTGCAATCGCTCAGTGAAAGCCGCTGCAATCCCCTGAGCGCGCATCGGAATGGCATCAATATCGGCGAAGGCGCAGCGCTGTTTCTGATGAGCAGCCAACCGGCAACCGTGGCTTTGCGTGGTTGGGGCGAGTCGTCTGATGCCTACCATATCTCATCCCCCGATCCTGAAGGCGGCGGTGCGCGATTGGCGATTGCGCAGGCGCTGTCGCGGGCGGACATTAGCGCCGGGGATATTGAGTACATCAATCTGCATGGCACGGCTACGCCGCAAAATGACGCCATGGAGTCGAAGGTGATCCATGGCCTGTTCGGCGAACATCTTCCCGTCAGTTCCACCAAGCCGCTGACCGGCCATGCTCTCGGCGCGGCCAGCGCGGTAGAAGCCGGGCTGTGCTGGCTGACGATGCAGGACGACAACGCCGAAGGCCGCTTGCCGCCGCACCTGTGGGATGGGGTGGCCGATTCCGCTTTGCCAGCCTTGCAAGTGGTGGCGCCCGGATTCAGGCTGGGCCATCCGCCGCGCTGGGTGCTGAGTAATTCCTTTGCTTTTGGCGGAAGTAACGCTGTACTGATTTTCGGGAGAAGCTGACGTGGAAATGCCGGATGTTCACTTGGTCGTACCGCATAGCGGCGCCATGTCCTTGCTCGATCGCATCGTAGAGGCCGACGAAAAAACTCTGTGCGCGGAGGTGGATATCCATCCGTCCGTGATGTTTTATGGCGCGCAGGGCGTGGGGGCCTGGATCGGTATCGAATACATGGCGCAAACTATCGCTGCCCAGGCGGGTTACCATGCGCGGCGGCAAGGCGAAGCGATCAGGATAGGCTTCCTGCTGGGAACCCGCCGTTACGTAGCGCATTGCTCTTTTTTTGCACCCGGCCGTACCCTGCAAGTGCGTGCCAGCCGGCTGCTGAAAGCGGAAAATGGGCTGGGTTCTTTCGATTGCACGGTGTCGGACAAACAAACACAGCAAGTACTGGCTCAGGCGATCTTGACCGTCTTTCAGCCGGATGATGCGGAACAATTTCTCAAAGGAAATGCGGAATGACTAGCGCAGCAGACAACACACCCGCTGAAACGGTACTGGTTACCGGTTCCAGCCGAGGCATAGGCAAGGCGATTGCCTTGCGGCTGGCGCGTGACGGCTACGACATCGTGCTGCATTGCCATCTTCAGCGCGACGCTGCCGACGCCGTGGCACAGGAGATCAGGGCGCTGGGGCGTGCGGTCAGAATCGTGCAATTCGATGTGTCGGACCGGGCCGCCGCCGCCGCTATTCTCTTGCAGGATGTGGAACAGCACGGCTGCTATTACGGCATTGTCTGCAACGCCGGAATTGCGCGTGACCATGCCTTTCCGGCGATGCCGGGGGAAGACTGGGACAGCGTGCTGAGAACCAATCTGGATGGTTTTTACAATGTCCTGCATCCGCTGACGATGCCGATGGTGCATCGCCGTCAGCCGGGCCGTATCGTCACGCTGGCCTCGGTGTCGGGACTGGTGGGCAATCGCGGGCAAGTCAATTACAGCGCCGCCAAGGCCGGCATTATCGGTGCGACCAAGGCCTTGGCGCTGGAACTGGCGAAGCGGCAGATTACGGTCAATTGCGTTGCGCCGGGTTTAATCGATACTGACATGACGCAGGATGCGCCGCTGGAAGAAATGCTGAAAATGGTGCCGCTGCGGCGCATCGGCAAACCGGAGGAAGTGGCTGCCGCCGTTGCCTTTCTGATGAGCGAAGACGCGGCCTACATCACGCGGCAGGTGATTTCGGTCAACGGAGGTCTTGCATGAGGCTCGCTCAGGAACGTCGCGTCGTCGTGACCGGCATGGCTGGTATCAGCCCTATCGGCAATGACTGGGCGGCGGTGCAGGAGAAACTCCACAGCTACCGCAATGCCGTAGTGCGCATGGACGAATGGGATGCCTACGATGGCTTGCATACGCGGCTGGGCGCACCGGCGGCGGCATTCGCTTTGTCCGACCGCTATAACCGCAAATCCATGCGCAGCATGGGCAGAGTCGCCGTGATGGCGACCCGCGCCAGCGAGTTGGCGCTGGCCGATGCCGGTTTGCTGGACGATCCGCTGCTGCAAAGCGGTCATGTCGGAATTGCTTACGGTTCTTCTGCCGGCACGCCCGACGCGATTGCCGATTTCAGCATGATGTTTGCCGAAAAAAGCACGCGCAACATTAATGCCAATACCTATCTGAAAATGATGGCGCATACCGCGCCGGTCAATATGGGGGTGTTTTTTGGCATTACCGGTCGCATCATTACCACCTCCAGCGCCTGCACCTCGGGCAGTCAGGGTCTGGGCTATGCCTATGAAACGATACGCAGCGGCCGTCAGCGGATCATGATTGCCGGGGGTTCCGATGAGTTATGCGCCAGCGAAGCGGCGGTGTTCGATACCTTGTATGCCACCAGCACCGTCAACGACACGCCGCAACTGACGCCCCGCCCTTTCGATGCGCAGCGCGACGGTCTGGTGCTGGGCGAAGGGGCAGGCAGTCTGATACTGGAAGAGCTGGAACATGCGCAGGCGCGCGGTGCCAGAATCTATGCGGAACTGGTCGGTTTCGGCACCAACAGCGATGGCCGCCACATTACGAATCCCAACGTCGACACCATGAAAATCGCCATCGGGCTGGCGCTGGAGGATGCGGGTTTGCCGGCCTCGGCCATCGGCTACGTCAATGCGCACGGCACTGGCACCCAACATGGCGATGTGGCGGAATCGCAAGCGACCGCGCAGATTTTCGGTGCGGCAACGCCGGTCAGCTCGCTCAAAAGCTATATGGGACACACCCTAGGCGCGTGCGGGGCGCTGGAAGCCTGGATGAGCATTGAGATGATGCGCAACAACTGGTTTGCGCCGAATCTGAATTTAACTACGGTTGATCCGCTCTGCGGACAACTCGATTACATCGTCGGCGAAGGCCGGCGCATCGACTGCGAATACGTGATGTCGAATAATTTTGCGTTTGGCGGGATTAACACTTCGCTGATTTTCAAGCGGCATCCGTAAATGCGCGGCGCTTGAGTGGCAATTGCGCTAAAAATAAGCCGAAATTGAGTCCTCCTGTGAGCCAAAACCCTGCGCCCTGCGCCACTTTATGGCTGGTCGATGGCAATGCAATTCCCGCCGGACAATGGCCGCAGCAAGCTGTCTTGCTGGGCGTGAGCGAACAACAACGCCTGGCCTCTTTCGTCCGTCCCCGACGTGCGCAGGAATTTCTGCTGGGGCGATTGCTGCTGCGGCACGCCATTGCCGCGCTCGAAAACATTGATCCGGCATCCATCACGGTAATCGAGCAAGCCGGACAAGCACCTGCCCTTAGCCTTCCTCTTGGATGTACTGCGCCCCACTTTAGTCTTGCGCATAGTCAGGCTTGGGTAGCGTGCGTGGTCAGCGCGACCACTACCGTTGGACTCGATATAGAAATGCCGCGCGCCGGGCGCGATATCGAGGCGATCAGCCGGTCGGCATTCGCGCCGCAGGAGCATGCCTGGCTGATGCAGCAAACGGCAGCTGCCAGAGCGGGGGAATTTTATCGTTTATGGACGGCGAAAGAGGCGCGCTTCAAGCTGCACGGTACGGGCTTGCGGCAAGCGATCATCGATGAAAAGGGGGAGTTTTTACTAGCGCAGGCAGCGGGGGCAGCGTGGCATTGCACGATACCCCCTCACCCGCTCCTGTCTGTCTGCGTATGCAGCGACCAGGCTGTTGGCGCGGACCAGCCACTCAAGCGCATCGAATTGCCTTGGCAAGCGTTGCTGACGCGCCCTCCCTTGCGGGAGTCCTCCGAGCCGTCTTAGTCCTGCTTAATTATTCTTAGTTATTGACGGTTTTCATGCCTTCATCTGTGTAACGGCCGCCGGTGGCTGCGCCCATCGGGAAGATGGCTTCCAGCTCCGCCAGTTGCGCTTTGCTCAGCGATAAATTGAGCGCGCCGATATTTTCTTCCAGATAGCTACGGCGTTTGGTACCGGGAATAGGCACGATGTCATTGCCTTGTGCCAGTACCCAGGCCAGCGCCAGTTGTCCCGGTGTGCAGCCGTTTTTAGCGGCCAGTTCTTTGACTTTTTCGACCAGCAGCAGATTCTTGCTGAAGTTCTCGCCCTGAAAGCGCGGGGAATGACGGCGGTAGTCGTCTTTGGCGAATTGCTCCGGCGAAGTGATGGCACCGGTGAGAAATCCGCGTCCCAGCGGGCTATACGGCACGAAACCGATGCCTAGCTTGCGGCAGGTTGCCAGGATGTTTTGCTCGGGATCGCGCGTCCAGAGCGAGTATTCGGTTTGCAGCGCCGTGACCGGATGCACTTTGTGGGCGCGTTCCAGCGTTTCGGCCGAGGCTTCGGACAAGCCGATGTAACGGATTTTGCCGGCCTTGACCAGATCCGCCAGCGCGCCCATCGAATCTTCAATCGGTGTTTTCGGGTCGATACGGTGCTGGTAATAGAGGTCAATGGTTTCTATGCCCAGGCGTTTCAGACTACCTTCGACCGAGCTGCGGATGTAGTCCGGAGTGCCGTTGATGCCGCGCGCGGTCGGATTGCTGGTGTCGCGCACAATGCCGAATTTCGTGGCGATAAAAACCTGGTCGCGTTTTCCCTTGATCGCTTTGGCAATTAATTCTTCGTTGATGTAGGGGCCGTACATGTCGGCGGTATCGAGGAAGTTGATGCCCAGTTCGAGGGCGCGGTGAATGGTGGCGATGGATTCGGTGTCGTCGCGGTTGGCATAAAAATCGCTCATGCCCATGCAGCCAAGACCAATGGCGGAAACCGTGGGGCCGTTACCTAAGCGGCGGGTGCTGATGTTTGCGTTCATGTGCATAGTCCTTATCCAGAGTGAGAGGGGCAATGCTCGGTGCGAGTGTGCTTTCAAGCTCGCCGTACATGGCAATTTTCTTGTGCATGACGACCAGCGTGCTTTGCAAATCGGCGAGCGTGGCTTCCAGTGAAAGCGTGTGCTGTTCGAGCAGCGCTTTGCGTTCCGACACACTTTCCCGTTGATTTCCCAATCTGCGCAATTCGGCATAGCGCTGCATTTGCCGGATCGGTAAGCCGGTCGAGCGCAGCTTCAGCAAAAATTCTATCCACACCATGTCCTCTTGACGGTAAAGACGATGGCTATTGTCCTGGCGTGGAATCGGATCAATCAGACCGATGCGCTCGTAATAACGCAAGGTATGCACGGTCAGTCCGGTTGCTGCGGCAGCTTGTTGAATCGTCAGGGAAGTTGTCATGGATTAAGTGTATTAGTTTGAGCGCGCTCGAAGTCAAGCGCGTTTCTCTTTGTTTTCATGCCGTTTTTCCCTCGCGGCGGTAAGTGATCGCAGCAATGCTGTAGGCGCAGAGGATATTGGCGTGCAGAAATAGCATTTCCGCATATCTGTTATCCGGGAAATAAATTGGCACTGTAGGACGCGCGACGGTAAAGTCTGCCTTGTCTCCTCCAGTTTCCTTTAAAAGAATTGGATTTACCCACGAAGCTTCGGCCTCGTGGGTTTTTTTTTGCCTCTCCGGCAATCCATCCCCAGGCGGATACCCCTAGGATCAAACCCCTAGGTTCAAACCCCTAGGTTCAAACCCATATTTCGTTGAAATTTTTAATGTCCCATTTCCCCGGGTCTTCATGCGAAATGATCTTGTCTTTTGCATAAGACTTGGACAGGTCAATCGTTTCTTCAGTAATCCGCGCCATCGATTTAGTCGAAAAAAACACTTTTACAATCGGGGTCAGCAACGAGGACTCATGCGAGTCGGTCACCACGGCGAGACGCCCCGACTCCAGCAAAACAAGCGAGCCGATAGGGAATATGCCCACGGTCTTGATAAAGTTCTGAAACACCTTCTGGTCGAAATGCCCTTTCCACTCAGACATTTTGCGCAGCGAAATGCCCGGCCCCCACCCCAGCTTGTAGGGACGATTCGAGGTAATGGCGTCATACACATCGCACACAGCACCCATCCGGGCAAACAGGGAAATCTGCTCGTCGAGCAAATGGTGCGGATAGCCGGTTCCATCCATACGTTCATGATGATGCAGGCAGACATCCAGTGTTACTGCATCGACGCCCTCCATCTTTTGCAATATGGCATGGCCTACAACCGGATGCTGTTTGATTTTCTGGAATTCGTTTTGGTTGAGGCTGCCGGCAAATTGCAGCAAATCCTGCGGCACGCCCATCTTGCCTATGTCATGCAATAGGCCCGCCATCCCTGCCTGGCGCGTTTCCTCATCGTTTAAGCCCATTTGCTGCGCCAGCGCGATCATGAGCGCACAGACGGCAACCGAGTGCATATAGGTGTAATCGTCGGTTGTCTTGAGGCGCGCCAGTCCGATCAGGGCGCCGGAATTGCGTGAAATCGAAGCGGTGATTTCTTCGACCAGCGGTCGCATTCCGACCGCATCGACGGCTTTGCCCATGCGTGCCTCATTAAACATCGAGGTAACGGCAATCCGTGAGGAGTCGATAATTTTTCCGGCATTGGCGCGCTCATCTGCCGCGCTCAGTTTTTTCTGGGGTTTGGCGGGCGACTTGGCCGCAGCCGGTTCGGTGACATCTGTTTTCTGAGGGGGGCTTTGCTCCTCGTCGTCGGCAACATCCAGACCCTTGTCGAGATCGATCAGAATCTCGCTGATTTTGCTCTTGCGCAAGATCTCGATATCGGCGGCGTCCTCAAGCAGAAACGCGCTTCGCCAAAACGGATTATTGATCCATGATCCGCGAATTTCGTGGAGATACATCCCGACGCGCACCTGATCGACCGTTATCGCTTTTATCATCCACAACTCCATCGCTAAATCTGGTTGCTGGCAGCCAGGGGGCATACCGGACGCCCCCTGAGTACGGACAATTCCGGCTATGAGTCCGAGCGATCCGATTTGCTTCGCGTGGAAACGATGCTGGCTACCACCGATATCAGCAGAATGCCGGCGACGATGCCCAGGGACCATAGCGTCGAGACATGGTACCAGTAAGCAGCCAACATCTTGCCGCCAACAAACACTAAAACCAAGGCCAGGCCGTATTTGAGGAAATGGAAACGGTCGGCAATGTCGGCCAGCAAGAAATACAGCGCGCGTAAGCCCATAATGGCGAACATATTGGACGTAAACACGATGAAGGGATCGGTGGTGATCGCGAAAATGGCGGGGATGCTGTCAACGGCGAAGATCAGATCGGTGATCTCAATAAGAACTAGCACCAGCAACAGCGGGGTCGCATGACGAATACCGTTCTGTACTGTGAAAAACCGCTCGCCGTCGTAATCCTTGCTGACTTTTAAATGCCGCCGCAGCCAGCCCAGGACCGGGTTGTTGCCCAGGTCGGCGTCTTGCTCGCTGACCACCAGCATCTTGATACCGGTAAACACCAGAAAAGCACCGAAAAGGTACATGATCCAGCTAAAGTGCGAAATCAGCCAGGCACCCAGCAAAATCATGCCGGCACGCAATACGATCGCGCCCAACACGCCGAACAGCAAGATGCGACGCTGCAATTGCGGCGGGACGCCGAAGTAACCGAAAATCATCAGGAAAACAAAAATATTATCGACTGACAAGGATTTCTCAATCACATAGCCCGACAAGAATTCCAGTGATTTTTCATTCGCCACTGCCCGGCCGAGGCTGCCATCCAGATACCACCATTGCAACAGACAGAACAGCAGCGCCAGCGTCACCCACACCAAGCACCAGCCCACCGCTTCGCGCGTCGACACCTTGTGCGCATGGCCGCCGCCGAGCACCCAGACGTCCAGCGCCAGCATGCCCAGCAAAAAAACAATGAATCCTATCCACATTGGTAGCGTGGCAAAACTTTCGATACCGCCCATGGCGTGCTCCTGCATGACGAACGACAAATGAAATGGTAAGAATCTGCTGATTCAGCGGCTGCGCAGGGTTGATCTCAGGAAGGTAGTCCCTCCTGAGTTGCCACCTTAGTGACCGCCTTAGTTGCCGCCTTAGTTGCGTACGGCAACGCGCATCCTGATCGGTCGCTGCGACTCTTCAGAGATTCATTAGCGTTTTGCGGACAAGGCCCGAACAGCCTGTCTTGCCAACGGCAAGACAGGAAATCTGGCCAATCTGCAATTACTTGACGGCGGCTGCCTTGGTGTCGGCAGCCGCTGTATTAGGGCCTAAAGAGATCAGAACTCGTTTTGCAAGCGCTTGTAGCCCTTGACCAGTTCGATATTGGTGCGCGCCACGCTTTCGGAGAACTCCGATGCCTGCACGCTGACGCGAGGAATTTGGTCCAGATCGGTACCGGGCCCGATACGGATAGTCGACGGCACGTAAAAATCGGGCGGCAACTTGCAACCATCCACCACTGAATTGTAGCGAACCACGCAACCATCACCGATGGTGCAATTGAACAGCACGCTGTTGAAACCGATGAAAACCCGGTCGCCAACAGTGCAAGGGCCATGCACGATGGAGCGATGTGCAATCGACGTATGTTCGCCAATGTTGACTGCGCCGCCGGCTTTGGAGTGGATGACCACGCCGTCCTGG
This sequence comes from Herbaspirillum sp. RTI4, assembly GCF_034313965.1. Taxonomy (NCBI): domain Bacteria; kingdom Pseudomonadati; phylum Pseudomonadota; class Betaproteobacteria; order Burkholderiales; family Oxalobacteraceae; genus Herbaspirillum; species Herbaspirillum sp. RTI4. The sequence continues at coordinate 2,539,674 of NZ_JAVIWQ010000002.1, read as the reverse complement.
ATGTTGGAATTGGCACCGATAATGATCGGGTCCATATTGCCTTCCTCATCCACTTCATCGGCGCGGATCACCGCATAAGGGCCGACGAAAACGTTTTCACGAATAATAACTTTGCCGCAGATGATGGCCGTCTGATCGACATAGGCGCTTTCATGGATTTCGGGCAAGTGACCGCTGGGGTTTTTTCTGATCATGTAGTGGGCAAGTAGTCCATCGGATTAAGCTCCGCCGCAGGCGCAATGTCGCTGAAATATGGCACCCAAATGGCACACAAATGGCACACAAATGGGACACAAGGGGCACGCGCGGCTTTGCAACCCCTAAGTGTAGCAAAATTACGGCCCTCGCCGCTGCCCACGTGACCGTTTTCGGGAGGATGATGGCCCGAAACAGGGCCTCCACAGGTTGATTTTGCTAAACGATGTTAAGTTAAAGCACTTACGGGGGTGACACGCCCCCCGCTTTTCTGCAAGAAGGATGCCTAATGATTCCGTTTTCCGTACTCGATCTTTCCCCTATTCCTCAAGGCGGCAACGCTGCGCAGGCCTTCCACAACACCAAGGAACTGGCGCAACATGCCGAACGCTTGGGCTACCAACGCTACTGGCTGGCCGAGCATCACAATATGGTCGGCATTGCCAGCGCCGCCACCTCACTCGTCATTTCGCATGTCGCGGCGAATACCTCGACCATTCGCGTCGGCGCGGGCGGCATCATGCTGCCCAACCACGCTCCGCTCGTCATCGCCGAACAATTCGGCACGCTGGAATCGCTGTATCCGGGACGAATTGACCTCGGTCTGGGACGCGCGCCCGGTTCCGACCAGCACACTACCCGCGCCCTGCGCCGCCATTTGCAGGACAGCGCAGACACTTTCCCGCAAGATGTGCAGGAATTGCAAGCCTACTTTGCGCCGGCGCAGCCGTATCAGGCTGTGCGCGCGGTGCCGGGTGCCGGACTGGGCGTGCCTCTGTGGCTGCTCGGCTCCAGTCTGTACAGCGCGCAACTGGCGGCGGAACTGGGTTTGCCCTTCGCTTTCGCCTCGCACTTCGCGCCCGGCATGATGCATCAGGCAATTGAGATCTACCGCTCGCGCTTCAAACCGTCGGCCGCGCTGGCAAAATCGCATGTGATGCTGGGTGTGAGCGTCTTCGCCGCAGGGACCGACCAGGAAGCCCGGCGCTTGTTCACCTCATTACAGCAGCAATTTCTCGGCATGATACGAGGGGAGCGCGGCTTGTTGCAGCCGCCGGTAGACAATATCGATGCGCTCTGGAATGAGGGTGAACGGCGACACATCGAGCAAACGCTGGCCTGTTCGGTGGTCGGCGACCTGGAAACCGTGCAGGAAGGACTGGAGGCCTTCGTCGCAGAAACCGGTGCCGATGAGTTAATGATTACGGCGCAGATTTTCGATCATCAGGCGCGCCTGCATTCCTTCGGGCTGGTGGCGGAGGCACATCAACTTATGACGGCGGTTGCTCTTTAAGAGAATGGTGCGGTAGCTTGGCTGGGGCGCAGCCTGGCTTATTTCAATCCCAGCCGCTTGCTCATGCGGCTGAGGTTGGCGCGATCAATCCCCAATTCGCGCGCCGCCGCCGCCAGATTATTGCGGTTCCGGGTCAGGCTGTCGCCAACCAGCTGCCGCTCATAGGCAGTAACCGCCTCCCGCAAGCCCTCGCCGGGCGTCAAGGTCACGGCAGATTCCTGCGCTCTGAATCCGTTCGCGCCTGAATCGGGTGTCGGGAGGATGTCATGCAATCCGAAATCCTCGGCAGTCAATGTCAGAATGCGTGGCCGCGGCGCCTGACTGGCGAGGGCTTTCAATGCCGTACGTCCGATCAAGTGTTCCAGTTCGCGGATATTGCCGGGCCATGAGTAGGCCAACAAGGCCGCTTGCGCATTGCTACTCAGACGCAAACCGAGCAAACCAAGGCGCGAACGGTTCTCTTCCAGGAAAAAGCCGCTAATCAGGAGTACGTCATGTCCCCTGCTGCGCAGCGGTGGCACCCACAAGGGATAGGCATTGAGCCGATGATAAAAATCGGCGCGATAACGCCCCTGCCGAACCAAATCTTCGAGATGCTGGTTAGTCGCTGCAATCACCCGCACGTCCACCGTATGTTCCTGATCCGACCCCACCCGCTGCAACTGTCCGCTCTGCAGCACGCGCAATAACTTGGCCTGCACCGACAAAGACAACTCGCCGACCTCATCGAGAAATAAAGTGCCGCCGTGTGCCAGTTCAAATTTGCCGCGCCGCTCGCTCACTGCGCCTGAAAATGCACCTCGCACATGGCCGAACAGCTCGCTTTCCACCAGCATTTCCGGCAGCGCCGCGCAATTGACGCTGATGAGCGGCTTGTGCGCCCGAGGCGACCAGGCGTGAATCGCGCCGGCCACCAGCTCCTTGCCGACGCCGGTTTCGCCGGTAATCAGTACGGTCATGTCGCTGCTGGCGATTGATTTGATTTCGTCCAGCAGACGCAGATGCCCCACGCTTTGGCCTATCAGTTGCCGTCTGTTTTGATTGGCCGCCAGACGATAGGCTTCGGCGCGCTGACGTTCCTGTTCGCCGGTTTGCGCCAGGATATCGATTCGTTCGGCAGCATTGACCGTCGCTGCCGCCAGACTGGCAAAGGCGTGCAAGGAGACCATGTCGGTGGTGCTGAAGCGATCGGCCGCCACGGCATCGAGAGTCAACACCCCCCATTGACGGCCATTGATGGAAATCTGACACCCCATGCAGTCATGCACCTTGAGTTTGCCGGTGTGCTCCTGCACCAGACCGTCGTAGGGATCGGGAAGTGGTGAGTGAGTCGGGAAACGGGTCGGCGTCTCGCTCGCTAACAGCGCGGCAAAGCGCGGATGTTCGCTCACTTTGAAGCGACGCCCCAAGGTATCGAGGCTCAGACCGTCCACCGCGAGCGGTACCAGCGTATCTCCGTCAAGTCGCAGCAGCGCCGCAGCATCACAGGGAAACAAGGCGCGCATGGCATCGAGCAAACGGCGATAGCGCTCGTGATCGTCCAGCTCCCGCGACAAATCAGCCACTAAAGGGATCAATGCAAGAAGCAAGTTTTTTGGAGTCATAAGAACATGATTGTAGTCGAAATAACTCAGGTCGAATTGACTTTGTTAATTCATAAGCCATTGATTATAAAGAAATCGTGTGCTGGCATGTTTTATGAATAAGAAGGTATAGGGGAAAGCCATTAAAACGCGCCCCTTTCGCTTCAAAACCCACTATACAGGCGCTCTCATTATGCTAACCGACACCCAACGCAGCATCGTTAAATCTACAGTGCCTTTGCTGGAAAGCGGCGGCGAAGCCTTGACTACGCATTTTTATCGCATGTTGATGAAGGATTACCCGGAAGTGCTGCCGCTCTTTAACAAGGCACACCAGGCCACCGGTGAACAACCGCGCGCACTGGCCAACGGCATTCTGATGTACGCCCGCCATATCGATCAGCTGGAACAACTCGGGGGGCTGGTTTCCACCATCATCAACAAACACGTGGCATTGCAAATTTTGCCGGAACATTACCCGATGGTGGGGGATTGCCTGTTGCGTTCAATCCGGGAAGTGCTGGGTGCCGAAATCGCCACCGAGCAAGTGCTCGGCGCGTGGGGCGAGGCGTATCAGCAATTGGCAGACATCCTGATCGGCGCGGAAAAGAAAATCTATGATGACAAAGCCACCGCTCCCGGTGGATGGCGCGGCGGCAGAAAGTTTACCGTCGTCCGCAAACAGCGGGAAAGCGATGAAATCACCTCTTTTTATCTGCAACCTGCGGATGGACAGGGATTGGCCGATTTTGAACCGGGGCAATTCATCGGTATGCGGGTCGTGATCAACGGCGAGGAAATGCGCCGCACCTATTCCCTCTCCATGGCGATGAATGGCAAGCAGTACCGCATCAGCGTCAAGCGTGAGCCGGACGGGAAGGTATCGAACTATCTGCACGACGCCATCCATGAACAGGGGACGCTGGAGATGTTCCCTCCCGCCGGCGACTTTACGCTGACGGCGGGAACCAAACCGCTGGTACTGGTCAGTGGCGGGGTCGGGATTACTCCCATGATGGCGATGCTGGAAGCCGCATTGCCGACCAAGCGCCCGTTGTATTTCATTCATTCAGCACGGCATGGCGGCGTACATGCTTTCCGCGACCACCTCAAGGAGCTGGCAAAAAGGCATCCGCAGTTGCAGCTGTTCTTTTGCTACGGCGAGGTCAAGGGAGGCTATGCCAAACCCGATGCCGTCGGTCATCTCAACAAGGAGTTACTCATTAGCTGCTTGCCGCAAGACCGCGACGTCGACGCCTATTTTGTCGGACCGAAACCGTTCATGAAAGCCATCAAGCGCTACCTTGGCGAGATCGGCGTACCGGCCCAGCAAAGCCATTTTGAGTTTTTCGGCCCGGCTTCTGCGCTGGATTAATGACTTACGAATGCGTGTGGCCAGCGGCGCATTTCCGGGAAAGACGCTCAAACGATGCTGAAACCCCGGAAATTGTGCCGCATCCGTCAACAAATCTAAGCCGGCAAAGGAATAAATTCCTCCGCATCGCCCGGTACCGGCGCGAATATCAGCGGATCTTGCCGCTCCCACGCCATTTTTGCTGCCTCGATCTTTTCTTTCGAGCTGGCGACAAAATTCCACCACAGATAACGCGGCCCATCCAGCGCGTCGCCGCCGAGCAGCATGAAGCGGCTATCTCCGCGGGCGTGAAGGATAACGGCCTGGCCCGGTTTCAGAATTGCCAGGGTCCCCGGCGTAATGGACTCGCCGTCAATGGCAACTTCACCCTCAAGGACATACACCGCTTGTTCGGGATAATCGGCAGCCAGCGGCAGGCTGGTATCGTCACTCAGTTCTCCGTACACGTATAGCGTTCTGCTGTACGACTGGACGGGCGATATCGCCCCCGCTATTTGTCCTGCCAGGACATGCAGCAGCACCCCGGGCAACTCCACCCGTGGCAAAGCCGCCGCCGGATAATGCAAGAAAGCAGGCTCGCTCTCCTCCGCTTCCTGCGGCAACGCCACCCACATCTGCAAACCCTGCACCGCGCTACCCTGCCGACGGATATCTTCAGGCACCCGCTCCGAATGGACGATGCCGCGTCCCGCGCTCATCCAGTTGATATCGCCCGGAGCGATGCGCTGCACGCTACCGAGACTGTCGCGATGCATCATCGCGCCGCTAAACAGGTAGGTGACGGTTGCCAGACCGATATGTGGATGCGGCCGGACGTCGCCGGCACGGGTATCCGCCAAAAAATGCGCCGGCCCCATGTGATCGAAGAAAACGAAGGGGCCGACCGAACGCGCCTCCGCTGCCGGTAGCAAGCGCCGCACCGGGAAGCCGATATCGCGCTGCTGCGGGTGAATCAGATGCAGGATGCTGTTCATACGACCTCCGGTCCAAAACGGCCAGCGTGGAAATCTTCCATCGCCTGTTCGACCTGCTCGCGACTATTCATCACAAACGGCCCCCACTGCACAATCGGCTCCAGCAAAGGCCGCCCGGCAATCAGTAAAAAGTGCGTCTCCGTTGCCAGTGCCTGCACCGCCACTCCTGCGCCCGGCTCGGCATTACTCAGAATCGCCATGTTGCGCGCGCCGACAGCAAGACGCTCCGCCCCGATGGCCAGTTCGCCCTGAATCACAAATAAAAAGGCATTGTGGGAGTCTGGAATATCAAATACTTGCGCCGTCCCGGCCGCCATTCGCACATCCAGGTACAAGGGTTCCGTTGTGGCTTTTTGCACTGCGCCCGCAACACCGAATGCGCTACCCGCCAGAACACGGACGGCGACACCAGCAAGCGGCGTCACCTCAGGAATCTCTGCCGCCGGCAGATCGCGATAAGCCGGCGTAATCATTTTGTCCGCCGCCGCCAGATTGACCCACAACTGAAAGCCGCTCATCAGCCCGTCTTCCTGTTCCGGTAATTCCGAATGGACGATGCCACGACCAGCGGTCATCCATTGCATCCCGCCCGGCTCCAGCAGCCCCTCATTACCGGCATTGTCGCGATGGCGCATCCGCCCGGCCAGCATGTAGGTGACGGTTTCAAAACCGCGATGCGGGTGATTGGGGAAACCGGCCAGATAGTCGTCCGGCGTATCGGAATGGAAGGCGTCGAGCATCAGGAAGGGATCGAGACGGCGTTGCAGGTTGGGCGTCAGAATCCGCATCATGCGCACACCTGCCCCATCCTGAACCGGAACGCCGGTAATCAATTGTTCGACTTGCCTGCTATGGCTGTGGGGCATAACTCTCTCCTTCGCTGGACAACATGAAGTACCACCTTAACAGGCTTTGAAATAACAACGCCGGGACAAGCCCGGCGCGGTCTGTATCTTGATCAGGATTGCTTATTTATTTTCTGGCTTGACTGCCCACACCATCAGCAAACCGCCGATGATGGACAGGTTTTTCAGGAAGTTGGTCATCTGTGCTTGTGCGGCAGCCGGATCGGCTTGCCAGAAGCGGTGTGCGGCCAAAGTAGCGCCGACCGTGAACAAGGCCACGACCAGTGCCGCCGGACGTGCAAATTTACCGGTAATCAAGGCCAGAGCGCCGCCGACTTCCACCACGATTGTCACGATAGTGACCAGTTCCGGCATAGGGAAACCCAGAAAGCCCATATAACCGACGGTACCGGCGAATCCCGTGATCTTGCCGATACCGGCGACTAAAAACAGAAGGCCCAACAAGGCGCGGCCGATACGAAAGACGGGGGAAGTAATGGTCATGATGAAATTCCTATGAAAATTGAAGCGGTGGTTTGAACGAATTGATGTACGTCGGCTTGTTACTGCGTGTTACTGCTCGTTACTGCGAGTTGCCCTGAGGCGCCCCGCTCATCTCACCGTACCGCGGAGCTAAAGCAGCATTTTGGTCAGTGAGGCGAGAATACCTTGTCGCAACATTCAATAAAACAGTTAATGTTAAGATTATTAGTATCCATTTATTAGATATTGTTTGTCTTTGACAAGGCTTGCTCCGCATGAACATAGAACGTCTTTCGCTGGATCAGTTAAGGGTATTCGCGCAGGTGGTCGATTCCGGTAGTTTCCTGGCGGCGGCACGCGTGGTGGGCCGCGCCCAGTCTGCCGTCAGTTACGCCATTGCCACGCTGGAACAGCAACTCGGCGTTGCTCTGTTCGATCGCAGCGGCTACCGGCCACAGCTCACACCGGCAGGTATCGCCCTGCTGCGCGACGCGCGACAGGTACTGGATCAGGCCGATGCCCTGCAAGCGCGCGCCGCCGCCTACAGCCTCGGGCAGGAATTGGAGGTTACGCTGGCGCTGGACGTTTTTTTCCCTACCAATGTGCTGGTCGATTTATTGCGTCGCTTCAGTCACGATTTTCCGGCGGTCACCTTGCGGCTGGAAATTGAAGCGCTGGGCGCGGTCGCGGAACGGGTGATGGATGGTCGCGCCATGCTAGGCGTACTGGGCTCGCTGCCCATTATCCCGGCCAGTCTGTTGCGCATCGTGCTGCCGGATGTGCTGCTGGTGGCGGTCGCTGCGCCGGGCCATGCGCTGGCGGCCGTGCCCGGCCGCATTTCCGAGCGATTGTTGTCGCAACAAACACAGCTCGTCCTGAGCGACCGTAGCGAATTGACCGCCAATCTGGAGTTCTCGGTACACTCACGGCTGTCCTGGCGCATGAGCGACCTGGGTACCAAGCATGCGCTGCTGCGCGCCGGTATCGGTTGGGGCTATATGCCGCGCCATGTGGTGGCGGACGATCTGGCGCAAGGACGCTTGTGTGAACTGACTACCTTTGCCCACTCGCCACAGGGGCTTTCCTTGCCGATGCAATGCGTTTATCGCCCGGATCGCCCGGCCGGACCTGCGCTGGCCTGGTGGCTGGATGCCCTTGCCGCGCTGAAGACCTTGCAAGAGACCGCATAAAAATATCCGGTGTGTCCCCTTTTCTCCTGCAAACAAGCAGGTCGATAAAGGACATGCAAAGGACATGCAAAGGAAATGTAAAGGACGATGAACCTTTATAAAAAATTACAATCACTCAGGGGCCGTTTATATACGCAGGACTTACGCAAAAAGCCGCTGGCCAGGGCGTGTTGCCGCAGACAGTACAAAATGCACGGCAAGGCAATGCAACAACGCCAGCGCCTTTTTGCGTAAGTCCGAATAAGGAAAGGAATGCCGCCATGCCAGCCATATTGCCGATGCATATCGAGGGTTTGTTCGACCCGACTACCAGCACAATCAGCTACATCGTCATGGACGTGGCGACGCGCGATTGCGCGCTGATCGACACCGTGCTGGATTACGATCCCGCTTCCGGCCGCACCAGCACCGCCAGCGCCGACCGCTTGATTGCCCGCGTACAGGCGCTGGAAGGCCATGTGCAATGGATACTCGAAACGCATGTGCATGCTGATCATTTATCCGCAGCACCTTACCTTCAGCAGAAACTGGGTGGCCGGCTCGGTATTGGCAGCCAGATTACGATGGTGCAAAACGTATTCGGTCAACTGTTCAACGTGAGCGAAGATTTCGCCACTGACGGCAGTCAGTTCGATGAACTGTTTTCGGATGGCGCGCAATTTTCCATCGGCAATATCCGTATAAAAACCTTGCATACGCCGGGTCATACACCGGCCTGTATGACCTATGTTTTTGACGACGGCGCCGGCCCCGCTGCATTTGTCGGCGATACCCTGTTCATGCCCGATTACGGCACCGCCCGTTGCGATTTCCCTGGCGGCAATGCGCAGGAGTTATTTCAATCGATCAATAAAGTCCTCAGCCTGCCCGGCGAGACCCGATTATTCATGTGCCATGACTACCAGCCGGGAGGGCGTGAAGTGCAGTTCGTCAGCACTGTCGCGCAAGAACGCGAACACAATATCCATGTGAAAAACGGCATCACCGAAGAGGCCTTCGTTGCCATGCGTAACGAGCGGGACGGCACATTGGAGATGCCCGCATTAATTCTTCCTTCTGTGCAAGTTAACATGCGCGCCGGGCATTTTCCTGCCCCTGAAAAAAACGGTGTGCACTATTTAAAAATACCTATTAATGCTGTTTGATTGATATCGCGCACTACCCTGCTCTGTGTCATTGTTTTACAAACACAGGGGGAACTGCCAGATGCTCATTCGACCATTGACCAACACCTATTCAGTTTCCGCCCAACTATTTCCAAGCGACATCGCGTCTATTCATGCGGCTGGCTACCGCTCCCTGGTCTGTTGTCGGCCGGATGGGGAAACAGCGGAGCAACCGCTGTTTAGTACCCTCGAACAAGAAGCCCGGGCACTGGGAATGGAAGCACTTTATTTCCCGGTGACGGCAGATCAGATTACCGACATGCTGCTCATGCAATTCGACGATCTGGTCGGCAAATTGCCCAAGCCTGTCCTGGCGTTTTGCCGCACAGGCGCACGCGCCAATATTCTGTGGGACCTGGTCAAGGCCTTGAAAAAAACAGCCGCCGACAGTCCCTTGCCGGCATCTGGTTCTACACCAGATGCCCCCTCCGTATCGCATGGCATTGTCCCCACCGAAGCGGCCCCGTCTGCGGTGAAAGAAACTCTGCACGATGTGGTGATCGTCGGTGCCGGTACGGCGGGAATCATGACGGCAATCGGTCTTTTGAAACGCAAGCAGGGGCTCAGTATCGTCCTCATCGAGCCCTCTGAAGGGCGTTGCCAACCGGGCTGGACGCTGGTCGGCAACGGTGAATTTTTGTCGGAAAGCACCACGCACACGACGGCGAATAAAATTCCCACTGGGGTTCGATGGATAGAGAAGTGCATCATTGCATTCGAACCGGAGCGCAATGCGGTAATCCTCGAAGACGGCGACGCCCTCCACTACCGGCAACTGGTGATCTGCCCCCGTCTGAAGCCCGATTGGGATGCGATAGAAGGACTGTCCGATACGCTGGGGAGAAATGGCGTTACCTCAAGCTATACGTTTGAGCTGGCACCGCAAACCTGGGAACTGGTGCAAAAAATGCGGGGCGGGCATGCCCTTTTCACTCAGCCGCCCCTACCGGTAAGAACCGCAGGGGCAGCGCAAAAAGAGATGTATTTGTCGGCCGATTATTGGCAAAAAACTGGGGACCTGTCAAAAACGGATATTGATTTTTGTAACGCCGGAGCAGTTTTTTTTGGCGGAGCGGCCTATGTGCCGGCGCTCATGGAGTATGTCGAAGCCGACGGTATTCGTCTTCAATTCAACCATCAACTGATTGCGGTCGATGGCGGGTCGAAGGTCGCTACTTTTTCTCGTAAAAACGAAGAGCAATCGAAAGAAATCATTCAAAAAAAATTCGATATGCTCCACGTCGTTCCGCCGCAGGCTCCTCCAGATTTTATTCACGCCAGCCCGCTGTCCGATGCCTCGGGCTGGGTGAGCGTCGATCCGACTTCCCTGCGTCATAGCCGCTTCAGCAATATTTACGCGCTCGGCGATGTCATCCATGCACCCCATGCGAAAACGGCAGCCGCCGCCCGGTTGCAGGCGCCGGTGGTTGTGCATAATGTATTGGCCGGACTGGGCATGGCCGAAGGGGAAAGTCATTACAGCGGGGATGGGGCGAGTCCGCTGACAGTGGAGAGCGGCAAGATGGCTCTCGCAGAATTTCTCTATGGCGGAAAAGTCATGCCGAATTTTCCTGACTGGCTCATCAACGGCCCCCATCCTGCGCGACTGGCATGGCTGTTAAAGGAGCGCATTTTGCCGGCCTTGTACTGGCAAGGGATGCTGAGGGGCCGGGAACTGCGGTTTCAATCGGATAGTGCCAACGAAAAATCAAACAACTTTCGTCAGACTAAACCGCATCGTCCAGGCTAAGACGGCTCTCAAAGTACCGCTCCAGTCCGCTTAAAGGATCGGTGAAAGAAATTGCCTTCGCCAAAAGTTTGAGCGGTTTTGTAAAGTCATCCTGATGACCCACCGGCACCGGATGCGGATAAAACTGATCATTCAGGATAGGCATGCCGAGTCCCGCCAGATGCACGCGTAGCTGATGCCGCTTGCCGGTGACTGGATTGAGACGATACAAACTCAGTTCGCCGCGCTTCTCAATACAATCAATGCGGGTTTCAGAATTAGGCGTGCCAGGCACTTCCTGCATGCGGAAAAACGGCTCCCCTTCTATCATCCGACTGCAATGCGTAATCGGGAAAACGGTATCGCGCAACGACGCTGCAATCGCCTCGTAGGTTTTTTGCATGGTCTTTTTTTGGAACATCGATTGATACAGACCCCGGGTAGACGGATCCGTCGAAAAAAGGACGAGACCGGCAGTTTCGCGATCGATGCGGTGCAGCGGCGATAGATGCTCCAGTCCCGTGCTTTTTTTCAGCCGCACCAGCAAAGTTTGCTGCAAAAAACGACCGGACGGGATGACGGGCAGAAAATGGGGTTTGTCGGCCACCAGCAGATGTTCATCCTGAAACAGGATGCGCTCGGTGACCGGGATGGATTCTTCGTCGTCCAGCGTGCGGTAGTAATACACGCAGTCGCCGCGACGGTAGGGACTATGCGCGTGAAAGGGATTGCCATGCTGATCGACGACTTCGCCGGCGCGCATGCGCGCCGCCCATTCAGCGGCAGAGACTCCCGGGAAATGCGACACCAGGAAAGTCGCCATATCCGGCCAGTCACCTTCAGGCAACCATAAATACGAAGGTGAAACGCCATCACGCAAGGGCAACGGCGGGGTGCAGCGATTGTTCAATTCAATTCAACTCAGGAGAAATACGGCGCAGGGCGATCGTTTCCGGCCACACGAGGATAAGACGATGGAGCAATACCTTGGGGTAAGACCATGTCGCCCGACACCGTTGACGCGCAATACTCAGCTCAGGCTGTCGTATTGATGTTGCGGCCGATATTCGGATTGGCAGGCACGGGCGGCAATGCGCTAATCAGTTGCGCGCCGGTGTTTGCCTGAATGTCCATCGCTTTTTTCAGCATCTTCATATCAATCGAATCGGTATTTTTATCCGACGCCATTTTCGTTGCAATTTTTTCAATAGCCGAGGTGATGTCCATGCTAGATCCTTATATGAGAAGTGGGTACCGGAAGTAAGTACCAAGAGTGGGTACATTCGAATTATCGGCAGCAAATCCCAAAACCTGAATGCCTGCCTCGTCCAAAGCATACGCCGCTTGCATGCCCTGCGCTCACCGACTGATGATATCTCTTTGCATAGGAGCAAGTCTGGCCAGCACGCGGTATTGGATAGGCGCAGGAATACTGAGCTGCACCATGGCGGTCTGGAAATCTTCGGTCATGGCATTAAAACGGGCCTGATTGATGCCCAGGCCCTGATGCACTTCCTTCATTGGATCGCCGGTATAGACACAGGGGCCGTCGACCACCTTGCACAGATGCTCTGCCAGCATGGCCCGCAAGCGTTTCATTTCACTCTCAGAAAATGTTTCCTTGATACGCGGATCGTCCAGCGCGATCTTCAAAAAACCGTCAACGATATTGTTGATCACGGCTTGCCCGCCAAGGCTGTCGTAAAGGGTTTCAGTAGTCTCGGCTCGCGCCGACGATAGCGTTAGCAAAAGCATCAGCATCAGCATCGCCAGAGGAAGGAAGGAAAATTTTCTCATCAGATTCCTGATCGCAACTTAAAAGCCAGCCTGCAAGGACAAATAGGCGCCGTTTTGCCGGCGGGTATTGTAAATAGTGATGTCGCCCAGCGCCACGTAAGCGAGTGTCACCGAGACATTTTTGATGGGGAAATAGGAAACAAAAACATCGTAATTGTCCTTTTCCTGATCGATGGCGAGATTGCGCGGCTTCATCCTGTATTCGACACCGGCCAGCAGTTGGCGCGAAATTAGATAGGCGGCCGACCCCTCCGCCATCAATTGATAGCGGTTATGCAGATCGCCGCCAAAACCCATCAAACCCATCTGGTTTGCCTTGGTGGCGCGCAGAGTGCCGTTAAGCAGGATGCTTTGTTCCATGAACAGTTTGGTGGCGCTCAGGTAGTAATCAATGCCGTGGTCGCTGGCTGCGCCAAGCTGGGTGACGTTATTCACGCCGCTTAAACCGCCGACACCGTTATTGTGTTTGAACATGGCCCCGACAGCGATTTGCGGCACCCAGGTGTCCTGATCGTAAACCAGGTTGCCGCTCAACCTGACTTTGACGCCGACAATATCCTGCTCCAGTCGCAAATGATTGAGCGGTGCCTGACTGCCGGTGAATATTTGCTTGTTGAGCGAAAACTCGACCCGGTCGGCAATCCCGACGGCGACGCCGTACGAGGTCAAGGCGTAATCCTGCGTCGGCAAATAGGTGATGTGCGCCGCCCCACCGTAGCTGTCGCGCGTGCCGTAACCGGCAATCACCGCCCACGGCGTCAGCCCGCCGCCAGCAGCACCTTCGACCTGACTGACACCGGCAGTAGCCGCCAGTCGGCCCATGTCCGGCACAGGGAAAGACTCGGCAGCGGCGGTTCGCCAGGCCAGTCCCAGCGCCAGCGCCAAAACAACGCCCCCCTGACGACTGACCTTCACTTGTCCCTTGTTCGGTCCATCACATCGCATGCGCATTTTTTTGAAGTAAGCGGTCTGAGTCATCATTAGTACGCCCTGCTCACGCAGTCCCTTTTACTGAAATAGCCGATCCACCGGGCGCCTGCCAGCCGGCCAACCAGCCCTGAAACGCGGCGGCAGGCATCGGTTTGCTGATGAAATACCCCTGCGCCTGATCGCATCCCATGGCCGACAGCAAATGCCAGACCGCTTCGCTTTCTATGCCCTCGGCAACCACCCGCAAGCCAAGGTTATGGCCAAGGTCGAAAGTCGATTTGACGATTTTTGCATCGTCGGCGTCCTGCTCCATATTCAGTACAAAGGATTTGTCGATTTTCAATTCATCGTCCGGCAGCCGCTTGAGATAGGCCAGCGAGGAATACCCAGTACCGAAATCATCAATCGACAAATCCAGACCCATGTTGTGCAAACGCTCCAGCGTCAGTTGGGCGTGCGCCGGATCGTCCATGATGGAACTCTCGGTAATTTCCAGACAAAACGCGCTCGCCGACACGCCATGTTCCTGAAGAATATTGCCCAGAATGACCGGCAACTCCTGATCGTGCAAATCGCGCGCCGACAAGTTGACGGAATATTTCAACACAATCCCCTGCCCGGTCAATTGAGCGCAAATGGCGGCGGTGCGGTTGAAAATTTGCACCGTCATTTGTCGGATGAAACCGGTGGTTTCAGCGAAAGGAATGAAGCTGTCGGGCGGCAGCAAACCCTTGGTCGGATGCAACCAGCGTATCAGCGCTTCCGCGCCGACGACCTTGCCACTGGCCAAGGCCACTTTAGGTTGCAGGTAGAGTTGGAATTCATCACGATCGAGCGCGCGCCGCAATTCCGACAGCAAGGACAAGCTTTCCTGACTGCTGCGGTTAAGCGCGGTTTCGTAGACCACCACGCCGGTGCCGGCACGTTTGGCGTTGTACATCGCCATTTCCGCATGACTGAGCAAGGTGTCGGTATCGGCCCCATGTTCCGGGTAACCGGCGATACCGATGCCCGCGCCAAGATCGACCTTGTGGTCTTCCAGCGACAAAGGCAATTCAAGCGACTCCAGTATGCGCAGGGCCTGAATGCGCGCACCTGCCAGTTCAGTATCGGGCAACAGGACGGCGAATTCATCGCCGCCGAGGCGCGCCACATGATAAGTGTCGCGCACCAGTTGTTCCCGGATGCGCGCGCCCAGTTGTTGCAGCAGCAAATCGCCCAGCGTATGGCCGAGCGTATCGTTGACGTGCTGGAAGCGGTCCAGATCCAGCATCAGGACGTAACACTGCTGCCCGGTCTCTTTGGCTTTGTCGATCGCGCTTTGCAGCAGATTGGCGAACTGCGTGCGGTTCGGCAAGCCGGTCAGCGCATCCCAATAAGCCAGTCGGCGGATTTCCAGTTCCCGTTGCGCAATGCCGTCGCGCATGTGCTCAAACGAATCGGCCAGTTTGCCGATTTCACCCTCGCGTTTGACCGCAATTTTCGCCAGATAATCGCCCTCGCCAAGACGCTTGGCCGTGTCAGCCAGTGCGCGCAGAGGACTGGTCAGGTGTTTGGCGGTCAGCATGCTGGCGATCACGGCAACGATCACACCGGCAATCGTCAGCATCAGCAAGTTGAATTGCAGGAGCCGGTAAGGGGCGATGGCTTCACTGATGGAGCGCTGCAAGACGACGACGGCACTGTGCTTGGGTGTCTGGATCAGCGTCAGCCTGCGGGCGCTGTACTGGTTGCCGTCAATCTCCAGTTCTCGCATGAAGGCGGCGTTTGACTTGTCTTGCAGATGCTTTGCCAGCATGCTTTCCGCTTCGGCCGACATGGTCGAGACGTCCGGCACCCAGTTTTTGTCAGCGTCCCGCACCAGCAGCGTCACCTGAAGCGATGACAATGCCTTCATGTCGGAAATCAGGCTGTTATCGATGGGGAAGCCCATCACGACCCAGGCAATAGTGAGAGGGGCTTTGACCGGCACGGCTACCAATTGATAAATGCGCTGATCAACTACGGCGAAATCGGAGGTGATGCTGCCCTCCCCGGCCTTTTCGACCAGCTCCAGACTGCTGCTCTCCAGATCGGGCATGGAGGCATTCAGGGTCGAGGCCTTAATTTTCTGATCCGTACCGATCAGCATGGCCAGCGATGCGCCGATACGTGCGCCGTGATTGGTCAACACCGACTGTATCGTCTCTCTGTCATCCGAAGCGATGGCCTGACGGAAGCCGAAATCAGCGGCCAGCAGACGCGCACCCAGTGTCAGTTTTTGCGCGTTCTGGTCCAGCAGACGCATGAACACTTTTTCGCCCACGATCAGATTTTCCTGAATCGAAGTACGTGCGTTTGCTTCAATCGCAGAGCGGATAACAAAAAAACCGGCCAGTTGGACTAGCAGTATCAGGAGTGTGAACAGCGCGACAATGCGACTTTGTAGACTACGCACAGAGCAAAACCTTCCGTTTTATCGTTTTATTAAAGGGATACTTTGACGCTCAGTTTGACGTTGGCGCTGGTATCGCCGCCCTGGTAGTCGAGCGACTGCTCAGGGACAGTGTCGCCTTGCATGGTGAAATACCAGGCTTTCAGGCGATATTTACCGCTGACGAGTTCGGGCAACCGGGCCATTCCAGCGGCATCGGTTTTGGAAAAATACGGGGTGTTGACGATGTGAATATAGGCCACCATCGAGTCATGGATATTGCAACCCACGACGACGGTGCCTGGCTTGTCGAACAAGATGGCATTGCCCGGTACGCCGGAATAAAGTTTTAGCTCAAATGGTTTGGCCGGGGAAAACGAATAGACGTGATGGCGCACTTTATCGTTGTTGGGGAACAGAATCGAGGTTCCTGTTTGCACGACGGTCACCAGCGGCTGAAAATGCAATTCACGCTGTTCGATTTCAGCTTGTTTGAGCGGCTTCGGCAGCGTTTGTCCCGAGGCCGCTTCTACATAAACCACCGCATTGGGTACCGGCCGGCCGGTTGCGTCCAGCACATGTACGGTAATGCTATTGGCCAGACAAACTGCCGACGAACTCCAGAGCAGTGCCGTCAACAGCAGGGAAATCAGCGTCCAGCGCCTGAGAAATTGCGATCTCATATCGGGATATCCAACCAGAAGCAGGTGAATATTGCTCGTTATCACTAAAATTATTTTTAAAAATAGGCAATATCAACCGGGAATTTACACTATTTCCCCTGCGACTAGCGGTAAAAAATCGTACTAATAACAAGCGTGGCTACACAATGCCGTTCATGCTTCGCGCACGGCGCACAAATAACCGATGATGACCGGCAATATTTCCGATTGAAGCTGCTTGGGGTCGATCCCCTCCTGTGTGCTACGGACGACGGACGTCACCAACACACGGAATATTTTGATCAGGATGAATGCCGCCAGATCGATATCCGGCACGGTCAGAACTTTGCGGTGCTTTTCCAGCAAGGCCTTGATTTCCTCGAATATCAGACGGCGCACTTTGTCGTCGACAGGGAAATTTTTGGCGGGCACTTCTTCGTTAAAAATACGATGCAACTCGGGTTGCACAAGATGGGTTGCGACCATTGCCCCGATCAGCACATTCAGATCGCTGCTGAGCGTATCGCTGATCGTTCCGCAACGGGCAATTTTTCTGAAAATTTCCAACATGCCATTCAGGTGACGCTCACGAAGAGCAAAAATTAAAGCATCCTTGTTGGAAAAATATTGATACAGAGAACCGACACTGATGCCAGCCTCGGCCGCCACCAGATTGGTATTTGTTTTGGCATAACCACGGGCAATAAGAACCCGGGCGGTTGCATCGAGAATCGTATCGACCATGGCTCTGGAGCGGGCTTGCTGGGGTTCCTTGCGGGACTGCGGAGACTGCGGTTTCATGGGTGGGTTTCTGTGAAAATTGAAGAAATAATGCAAGGTGAGCAATTATTCGTATTCCCAAGTATAATTCAAATCACCCTGCAGCACCACGATGGATTTACCAACCAATAAATGACATGACGCTCTTCGCCTGCCGCACTTCAGACATTCTTTCCCCTACATCGCTCAACACATTGACACTCAAGCGAAGCCTGCTTGCCTGCATGGCAGCCAGCACACTTGGCCTCGCCGGTTGCGCCAGTTTCAATGGCATTCACAGCGACAAGCAGATTGCCAAAACAAGCGACTTTGCTACCGAGCAAAGTCTGGCAAGTGAAAAAGGCGAATGGCCGCGCATCGATTGGGCTGGCCGCTTCGGCGACCCGCAACTCAGCGCACTGATAGAAGAAGCCCTTGCCAACAACCCTAGCCTGCAACAAGCACAGGCGCGTATCGCCGCTGCCGGCGCGTTGGCAGAAAGCAAGGGCGCACCGCTGCTACCGACCGTCGATGCGCAGGCGTCGGTGATACGCAACCGCTTTTCCGAATCGTCGATCTACCCGCCTCCTTACGGCGGTGGCTGGTACAACGACAAAGTGGCCTTGGTGCATGTCGGTTACGAACTGGATTTATGGGGCAAAAACCGCAGCGCGCTGGATCAGGCACTGTCGCGTGAAAAAGCCGCCCAAGCCAGTGGCCAGGAAGTGCGTCTGACCATTGCCGCTACCGTCGCCTCCGTCTATAACCAGCTGGCGGCGCTTTACACGCAGCAAACGATTCTGACCAATATCGTCACCCAGCGCAGCCAGTTGCAATCGATCACGAAAGATCGAGTGACAACGGGTCTCGATCCTCAGAGCGAACGCAATCAGTCGCGCGGTACCGAAGCCGATGCCCGTGCGCAGCTGGTAGAAAACGAAGGTCAGATCGTCTTGACCCGGCAGCAACTCGGTGCCTTGCTCGGCAAGGGGCCTGACCGGGGCCTGCAAATCGCCACTCCGCATCTCAATGAGTTCATCAGCGCAAACTTGCCGGAGCAATTGCCCCTGAACCTGCTGGGACGTCGTCCCGACATCGTCGCGGCACGCTGGCAAGTGGAAGCGGCCCAAAGCGGCATCTCCGTAGCCAAAGCCAAGTTTTATCCCGATATTAATTTATCGGCCAGCTACGGTTTCGACAGCCTTCTCAGCAGAAATCCATTCACTGCAGCCAGTCGCAGCATTAATCTTGGCCCCGCCATTAGCTTGCCCTTGTTTGAAGGCGGCGCATTGCGCGCCAATCTAAAAGGCGAATATGCGACTTACGAACTATCCGTAGCCAACTACAACCAGACGCTCAATGATGCTTTTGCCGACGTGGCGCACCAGATTGCAGCGATTCATTCGATACAAAGGCAATTGCCGATCCGGCGCGAAGCAATCAATGCCGCAGAAAGTGTCTGGCAATCTGCGCAGCAGCGTTTCCGGATCGGACTGGTGTCGAAACTGGCGGTACTCAATGCCGAAACTGCGTTTCTGGCGCAGCAACAGTTAATGGCCGCGCTGCAAGCCAACAGCCGCGCCCTGCAAATAGGCTTGATTAAAGCCTTGGGCGGCGGTTTCGATGCGCAGCAAAGTGGTCTGGCGCTTGCCGCACAGCCATCAGGGCCGGAATAAAAAGTCAGCATCCATAAAAATCAAGCGATCTACACATCATCAATACGCCAGGGGTGGCAGCATGAAGCACCTTTCCTGGCAATTCAAAATCAATAGAAATCCCGGAGCAATACATGAGTGATAATTCTTCGCCCGAACGCGGCAGCAATGGCCGCCGCAAGTTTCAATTAATCCTGGTCACACTGATCGTGCTGGCCATTGCGCTGATCTTGTTCCTGTACTGGTTTTTGCATTCGCGTTATTTTGAAGATACCGACGATGCCTATGTCGGCGGTAATGTCGTGCAGATTTCCTCGCAGATTAGCGGAACGGTCACTGCCATCAAGGCAGACGACACGCAAATGGTGAAAGCCGGCCAGCAGCTCATTACGCTCGATGCCACCGATGCCAATGTGGGCCTGGCGCAAGCCGAAGCTGCGCTGGCGCAAGCCGTGCGGCAGACACGCCAAATGTTCCTCAACAATGACACGCTGGAAGCCGCTGTGACTGCCAGCCAGTCCAATCTGGAACGGGCGAAAGAAGATTTGCGCCGCCGTCAGGCGGGTGTCGCTTCGGGTGCTGTGGCGCAAGAAGACGTTTCCCACGCCATGGACAGCTTCAAGAGCGCGACAGCGATGCTGGAGCAAACCCGCGCCAGCCTGGCTGCCAACCGGGCGCTGACCGACCGCACCAGTGTCGTCAATCACCCCGCAGTGCGTCAAGCCGCCGCGCAGGTCCGCAACGCGTATCTGACCTACGCCCGCAGCACGGTGATCGCACCGATTCCCGGCTATGTTTCCAAGCGCTCGGTACAAGTCGGCCAGCGTATCGCCGCAGGCAGCCCGCTGATGGCCATCGTGCCGCTGGAACAAGTCTGGATTGATGCCAATTTCAAAGAACCTCAGTTGAAGCACATCCGCATTGGTCAGCCGGTTGAGGTGATCGCGGATGCTTACGGTTCCGACGTCGTATTCCATGGCACTGTCTCTGGATTTTCCGCTGGTACCGGCGGCGCTTTCTCGCTGCTGCCTGCGCAAAATGCGACCGGCAACTGGATCAAGATCGTGCAACGCGTACCGGTCCGTATCGCTCTGAACCCGGATGAAGTGCGCGCCCATCCTCTGCGGATTGGCTTGTCCACTACGGCTACGGTCGATATCCACGGCGATGGCAAAGCATTGACCGGCGCTGCCAACACCGGCTATCAGACCTCCGTCTACGAGCAGCTCGGCAAAGAATCCGACAACATCGTCGCCCGCATCATCAGCGACAACAGTGGTGCCAACAGCGTCCCTGTTCCGGCCAAATCACCCCGGGCCGTCCTCACGACGCCCAATACCTGACCGATACCAAGTTAATCATGGCGACTAGTCCTCCGTTTGCTCCGCCGCCGCCATTAAAAGGCGGCACCCTGGTGCTGGCCACGATTGCGGTTTCTCTGGCCGTGTTCATGAACGTGCTCGACACATCCATCGCCAACGTCGCCATCCCCACCATCTCCGGCAATCTGGGTGTGTCGATCGATGAAGGAACCTGGGTCATCACCTCCTTCGCGGCGGCCAATGCCATATCGATTCCGCTGACCGGCTGGCTGACTCAGCGTATCGGTCAGGTGCGCTTGTTCGTCACGTCGATTTTGCTGTTCATCGTCGCCTCCTGGCTGTGCGGTCTGGCACCTACCCTGCCGATATTGCTGGCGGCGCGGGTGATGCAGGGGCTGGTCGCCGGGCCGATGGTGCCGCTGTCGCAATCGATTTTGCTCGGCTCCTATCCCAAAACCAAAGCCACTTTTGCGCTCGCGCTCTGGAGCATGACGGCGGTGGTCGCGCCAGTGGCTGGCCCGGCGCTGGGCGGCTGGATCACCACCAATTACAGTTGGCCCTGGATTTTCTACATCAACATCCCGGTCGGTTTGCTTGCTGCCGGCATTACCTGGAGCATTTACCGCACGCGGGAAACCCCGACGCATAAGCTGCCTATCGACAAAGTCGGTCTGGCGTTGCTGGTGACGTGGGTGGCGACGCTGCAAATCATGCTGGACAAGGGCAAGGATCTGGACTGGTTTGCCTCCCCGGTGATTGTGGCGCTGGGCTTGATTGCGGCTGTCAGTTTTTGCTATTTCGTGGTGTGGGAATTGAACAACGCTCACCCTGTAGTTGACTTACGACTGTTCAAACGACGCAATTTTGCTGGTGGAACGCTGGCCATTTCCATTGCCTACGGAGTATTTTTCGGCGGACTGGTGCTGTTGCCGCAATGGATGCAGCAATACCTCGGCTATCGTTCTATCGATTCGGGTTTGGTCACGGCACCGATCGGTATTTTTGCCGTAATCATGATGCCGTTCGTCGGCAAATATTTGCCCGTCATTGATCCACGCAAGATGGCGACGGTTGCCTTTGTCGGGTTTGCCCTCGTATTTTTCATGCGCTCAGGTTACAACCTGGATGTCGACCGCTGGACACTGATTTATCCCACCTTGCTGCAAGGCATCCCGATGTCCTTGTTCTTCGTGCCATTGACGGCGGTTATCCTGTCGGGTTTGCCGCCGGATAAAATTCCCGCTGCAGCCGGTCTGTCGAATTTTGCGCGGGTATTTTGCGGCGCGGTCGGCACCTCGGTCGCCACCACGATGTGGGATCATCGCACCATCGTCCATCACGCCCAACTGACCGAGCACGCCACTGTCTATAGTCCGTGGCTGCAAGAAACCATCAGGGGCACCAGTCAGGCGCTCAATCTGGATCAGGGACAAACGCTGGGACTCATTGAGCGGACGCTCAATGCCCAGGCGGCGATGTTGGGTCTGAATGATATTTTCTGGGCCTCGTCCATCATTTTCCTCGCGATCATTCCACTGATCTGGATCACCAAGCCTGCCCGTGCAAGCAAGGCCAGCGCGGAAGCAGCCGCAGCCGCGCATTAAGCGGCGTAAGTTAAGGAAATTGACGTTGGAGTAAGCGTACTGAGGACTAAGGACTAAGGACTAAGGACTAAGGACTAAGGACTAAGGACTGAGAGACTTGCGGATTCATCTGCAACGCGGCGCAATTTCAGGGGGGTGTTGCCTATCCTGAAATTGCGCCGTTTTGCATGCTGCGTCGGAGCTTACTTAGTTCTCTTACTTAGTTCTGAACTTCCAGCGCGCGATTGAGGCTCAATGCGGCCAGAGAGCAGGCGGCTCCCGACAGCAGATACAAGCTGACGTAGGCCAGACCGAAGTGCGCTGAAAGTCCCAATGCCACCAGCGGGGCGAAACCCGCACCCACCAGCCATGACAGATCGGAAGTCAGAGCTGCGCCGGTATAGCGGTATTTCGCCGGGAAGTTGGCGGTCACGGCGCCCGCAGCTTGTCCGTACGACAAACCGAGCAGAGCGAAACCGACCAGGATGAAAATGTCTTGTCCTGCATCACCACCGTTGATTAAGGTCGGGACAAAGCCGCTGAGGACGGCAATCATCGCCGCCAGAAATCCCAGCGTGGTGCGACGGCCGAAACGATCAGCAATCAGACCCGATGCAATCACCCCCAATGCCATCAGACCGGCACCAAACATCTGGATCACCAGAAAATCACTGATGGAACGCATCGAGTACAGGCTAATCCACGAAAGCGGGAATACCGTCACCAGATGAAACAAGGCATAACTGGCTAAGGCAGCCAGGGCGCCGATGATCACGTTACGGCCTTGCGACCCCGCCATTTCAATGACGTCCGTCTTGTCCAGCTCACGCTCATCCAGCAGGCGCGCATATTCCTTGGTTGAGACCAGACGCAAACGGGCAAACAAGGCCACGACGTTGATAGCAAAGGCAACATAAAACGGATAGCGCCATCCCCAATCGAGGAAGTCTTCCGTTGTCAGATCGGCTAACAGGTAGGCGAACAGGCCTGCGGCAATCATGAATCCGACCGGCGCACCCAACTGTCCCAGCATCGCATACCAGCCGCGTTTATTTTGCGGGGCATTGAGCGCCAACAAGGAAGGCAATCCATCCCATGCCCCGCCGAGCGCAATGCCCTGCCCTATGCGCAGCAAAGACAAAAATACGATAGAAGTGAAGCCTAAATCCAGGTAGGTCGGCAAAAATGCCATGCCAGCGGTGGAAATGCCGAGCAGCAGCAGCGCCATCGTCAGTTTGGTTTCACGGTCGAAACGACGCTGGATGGCCATGAAAATGACCGTGCCGAAAGGCCGGGCCAAAAAGGCGAAGGAAAAAATGACGAATGCATATAAGGTACCCTCCAGCTTCGACTCGAAAGGGAAGAATACGGAGGGAAACACCAGCACCGAGGCGATCGCATAGACGAAAAAGTCAAAATACTCGGACGCGCGACCAATGACGACGCCAATCGCGATTTCGCCCGGAGCGATGGACGCATGATCCGCGCTGCTGCTTGCGTTAGAATAATTACCGGGAATTTCGCCGTTGTGACTACGGATGGTGGACATAATGACTGCCTCTCTATCGTTTTGATTATTTATTTAATAATTACTTGTCTCTGCCGAACACCCAACATCTGCTTTGCTGCCCTTCCAGTGATACCAGCACAGCAATACCTGCACGCTGATACTTATACAGCGATACACAAAGAGGTAGGACAAAACGTCCAATCGTCATTGCAAGACCCTTCATGTACATTAGCATGGTTTCCCCTTTATTAATGGACTTCCCTGCATGTCTACCCTGAACGCTCGCCGCGTATTGGCGCTCACCCCAGCTATTTTGTTGACCGGGTGCAATATGGTGGTGATGAATCCGTCAGGAGATATCGCCGCCCAGCAGTCTAATCTCATCATCATCTCTACAGCACTGATGCTGTTAATTATCGTCCCGGTGCTTGCACTGACGATATTATTTGCCTGGCGCTACCGCCACAACAACACCGCGGCGGTCTATGAACCGGAATGGGATCACTCCACCAAGCTGGAACTGATTATCTGGGGCGCACCGCTGCTCATTATCATCGCTCTTGGCCTGCTGACCTGGATCAACACCCATACCCTCGATCCTTACCGCAAACTGTCGCGACTGGATGCAACGCTTCCGATCACGTCCGAAACCAAGACGCTCAATGTCGAAGTGGTCGCGCTCGACTGGAAATGGCTCTTTATTTATCCCGATCTGGGCATCGCCACAGTCAACGAACTGGCCGCCCCGATAAATATGCCTATCCATTTCAAAATTACGGCTTCTTCGGTGATGAATTCGTTCTACATCCCTGCGCTTGCCGGACAGATTTACGCCATGCCTGGCATGCAAACCGAACTGAATGCGGTCATCAACAAGCCCGGCGTATTTGACGGATTTTCTGCCAACTACAGCGGTGCCGGGTTTTCAGACATGCGCTTCAAATTCAAAGGCATGAGTTCCGACGACTTTGATCAGTGGGTGCAAGCCACCAAGTCTGGCAAAACCAAGCTGAACCGCGACGATTATCTGCAACTTGAAAAACCAAGCATTCGCGATCAGGCACGCCGCTACAGCTCGGTTGACGCCAGCCTTTACCATGCGATCCTCAACCGCTGTGTCGAGTCCGGCAAGATGTGCATGGACGAAATGATGGCGATGGATGCTCTGGGCGGCGTATGTAAAAGCCCTTCGCAAATTGCGATGAACAAACCAGAATTTTCCCCGGTAAAACGGGAAACAGGAATCAGCGCTATCCTGACGCGCTGATACGACTGGCTCCTCAGCGCTTACTACATTGATAGAGGCAATAAGGAGCCTGAGTGAACAGTAAAAATTTTTACCTGCATCAAAGCCTTGCCGGCAGCTTTTTCTAAAGATTTTTGCTACGACTGGCCCTACCCGCGTTTTTCTCGGAAAGTATCACATGCTAGACCACATTGATTTAACCAAGCTGATCTTCGGACGGCTCAACTGGGATGCCATTCCCATCCACGAACCGATATTAGTGATGACGTTTGCCTTCGCTGCTCTCGGAGGACTGGCAGTTTTTGCCGCACTGACTTATTACCGGGTGTGGGGCATCTTGTGGCGCGACTGGTTTACCAGCATCGACCATAAACGCATCGGCATCATGTACATCGTGCTGGCTATCATCATGTTGCTGCGCGGTTTCGCAGACGCATTGATGATGCGTCTGCAACAAGCACTGGCCTTCGGCGACTCTGCCGGCTTCCTACCGCCGCATCACTATGACCAGGTCTTTACCGCGCATGGCGTGATCATGATCTTCTTCGTGGCCATGCCATTGGTGACGGGTCTGATGAACTACGTCGTGCCGCTCCAGATCGGCGCACGTGATGTCGCCTTCCCTTTCCTGAATAATTTCAGCTTCTGGATGACTACCTTCGGTGGTGGTCTGGTAATGGTCTCCCTGTTCGTCGGCGAATTCGCTCGCACCGGCTGGCTGGCTTACCCGCCACTGTCGGGTATTTTGTACAGCCCGGATGTGGGGGTTGACTATTACATCTGGTCGCTGCAGATTGCCGGCGTCGGGACCTTACTGTCCGGTATCAACCTGATCGCCACCATTGTCAAAATGCGTGCGCCAGGCATGACCATGATGAAAATGCCGATCTTTACCTGGACCGCCTTGTGCACCAACGTACTGATCGTCGCAGCGTTCCCTGTCCTCACGGCAGTACTCGCCATGCTTGGGCTCGACCGTAATCTCGGCACCAACTTCTTCACGAATGACATGGGCGGCAGCGCCATGATGTATGTCAATCTGATCTGGATATGGGGTCATCCTGAAGTCTACATTCTGATATTGCCAGCCTTCGGCGTTTTTTCGGAAGTCGTATCCACTTTCAGCAGCAAGCGGCTGTTCGGCTACACCTCGATGGTCTATGCCAGCATCGTCATCACCATCCTGTCTTACCTGGTCTGGCTGCACCATTTCTTCACCATGGGCTCTGGTGCCAGCGTCAATTCGTTCTTCGGCATTACCACGATGATTATCTCGATCCCGACCGGAGCGAAATTATTCAACTGGCTGTTCACCATGTATCGCGGTCGCATTCGCTATGAAGTGCCGATGTTGTGGGCGGTCGGTTTCATGATTACTTTCGTCATCGGCGGCATGACTGGCGTTTTGCTGGCAGTGCCACCGGCCGACTTCGTGCTGCATAACAGCCTGTTCTTGATTGCGCATTTCCATAACGTGATCATCGGCGGTGTCGTGTTCGGTATGTTTGCCGGTATCAACTACTGGTATCCAAAAGCCTTCGGTTACAAGCTCGATGCGTTCTGGGGCAAATGTTCATTCTGGTTTTGGATCATCGGCTTCTACATGGCTTTCATGCCGCTGTACGTGCTGGGCCTGATGGGTGTCACACGCCGCCTCAGCCACTTTGAGGACCCATCATTGCAAATCTGGTTCCAGATCGCTGCTTTCGGTGCGGTGTTGATTGCACTGGGTATTGCCTCGTTCATCATCCAGATCGTGGTCAGCTATCGTCGTCGCGAATCACTGCGCGACCATACCGGCGATCCATGGGGCGGTCGTACGCTGGAATGGTCAACCTCATCGCCACCACCGGCTTACAACTTTGCATTCACCCCAAAGGTGCATGACATCGACGCCTGGACCGACATGAAAAAACACGGCTACACCAGACCGCTGAAAGGCTTTAAAGCGATCCATATGCCAAAGAACACCCCTGCCGGCATCATCATCGCCGGACTCAGTGCGGCATGCGGTTTCTGTCTGGTCTGGCAAATGTGGTTGTTGGCTGGCGTGAGCCTTGTAGTAATGCTGGCGGCAATCATCATTCATACCTTTAATTACAAACGCGATTACTACATCCCTGCTGACGAAGTTACCAGCACGGAAGACAACCGCACACGCTTGTTAGGCAGCCATGTCTGAAATTATCTCTCCCCCCAACGGTGTCGTAGACACTGACTCAAGCACACGTTATTACGTGCAGGAGCACCATCCTGAAAACGGCACCTTGCTCGGTTTCTGGATTTATCTGATGAGCGATTGCCTGATCTTTGCCTGTCTGTTTGCCGCTTATTCGGTACTCGGTCGCAACTATGCAGGCGGTCCATCGGGCGCGCAAATATTCGAACTACCCGTCGTCGCGCTAAACACCGCGCTGCTGCTGCTGTCGTCGATTACTTACGGCTTCTCGATGCTGGAAATGCAACGCGAACGTCTGCGCGGCACCATGTTCTGGCTCATCATTACCGGTCTGCTCGGTGCGTTGTTTATTTATTTCGAACTGTCGGAATTCACCCACCTCATTGCTGAAGGTAACGGTCCACAACGCAGCGGCTTTCTGACGGGCTTCTTTGCGCTGGTCGGCACGCACGGTTTGCACGTCAGTTTCGGCATCCTGTGGCTGGTCACGTTGATATTCCAACTCAAACGCCATGGCATCACGCCTGAAAATCGTCGTCGTGTGATGTGCCTGTCGATGTTCTGGCACTTTCTGGACGTGATCTGGATTGGCGTCTTCACCTTTGTCTATCTGATGGGAGTGTTGCCATGAGCGCGCACCAGGAACATCCGGCGCATGACGCCGGCCACGATGATCAGCACATGCATGCCGATCATGGCAGCTTCAAAAGCTACCTTACCGGATTTGTGCTCGCCGTCATCCTGACTGCTATTCCATTCTGGCTGGTCATGGGCAAGGTATTCGACAAGTCCAGCACCACCGGACTGGTTGTGTTGGGTCTGGCAGCAATCCAAGTCATCGTGCATATGGTGTATTTCCTGCACATGAACGGCAAATCTGAAGGTGGTTGGTCGATGCTGGCCCTTCTGTTCACAGTCTTGATCGTTGTGATTATGATGAGCGGCTCGCTGTGGGTGATGTATCACCTGAACCACAATATGATGCCAGGCATCATGCCTGATTCCATACGCGAAATGCGCAACATGCCATGAACCCGGTGCCGCTTGGCACCGGCCGCGGGGATGCGCCCAATGGCGCACCTCCCCCGCGGACAGCCTTGCAATTAGCGCTGTTTTTTTCTATCTTGCTCATCACTGCCTGCTTGTTTGCTTTGGGTACCTGGCAGCTCTTTCGTTTGCAGTGGAAGCTCAATCTCATTGAACGGGTAGAACAAAGAGTACGCGCTCCCGCGGTTGATGCTCCCGGCCAGCGACTCTGGCCAACAATCACCGCGCAATCCGATGAATACCGACACGTTCGTGTAACAGGTCGCTTTTTGCTCGACCGTAGCGTGGAGGTTCAGGCAGTCACCAGACTTGGCAGTGGCTTTTGGCTAATAAGCCCTCTGCAAACAACTGACGGCAACGTCGTGCTGATTAATCGCGGCTTCATTTCTGCTGCAACGGCTGCTCAAGTCACCCCGAATTCCAGCAAATCGGTACAGGATTTCAACATCACGGTGGTGAGTGGTTTACTCCGCATGAGCGAACCGCATGGAGGTTTTCTGCGCAGCAACGCGCCCTCTTCCGGCCGCTGGTATTCCCGCGACGTACAAGCCATTGCCACAGCACAAAATCTGAACAATGTGGCACCTTATTTTATTGATGCCGACGCAAGCAAGCCCTCTGGCGAGAGCCAATCTGACACCGACTCGCCAGACTATCCGGTGGGCGGTCTCACAATCATCGCCTTCGCCAACAATCATTTTGTTTATGCTATAACTTGGTACGTCCTTGCGCTTATGCTTGCCGGCGCTTGCTGGCACGTCAGCCGCAAGGGAAAAAATGTGTCGCGGGGTGACGACCAGCCAAGTTGAAAGAGTGGAACCACTGAATACCATTAATAAAACCGAGATGCCGGTACGCGGCCCAAAAATCAATGACAAAGGTGCAGTAGCAGCGGATTTTGAATTCGCCGCCGGCCACAAGAACATGATGCATCTGATCCAGCTTCGCTGGATGGCCGTGGTCGGGCAAATCACCACCATTTCTGTTGTGACCCTGGTCTTCGGCATTGAACTCCCGATGCCGCCAATGCTGGCTTTTCTGGCCTGCCTCATCGCCTTCAATATCGCCAGCCATTTGCGCTGGCATGAAACGCAAATCGTCAGCAACCGGGAATTATTTTTCGCCTTGCTTGTTGATGTCGGCAGTCTCACCGCACAGCTGTATCTGAGCGGCGGCACGGCGAATCCCTTCGTTTTTCTTTATTTGCTGCAAGTGATCCTGAGCGCGGTATTGCTGGAAGCATGGTCCACCTGGATCATCGTCGTCATCACCAGCATCTGCCTGACCGGACTGGCGTTGTTTGCCCGGCCACTGATACTGCCCGCCGACCATAACCATGAATTGTCCGGCCTGTTTATTCTTGGTATGGTCATCTGCTTCGTCCTCAATGCCGGTTTGCTGGTGATTTTTATTACCCGCATTGGCCGCAACCTGCGCGCACGCGATACGCAATTAGTCGAACTAAACCAGCGTGCGGCGGAAGAAGATCACATCGTCAGAATGGGTCTGCTCGCTTCCGGCGCGGCGCATGAACTCGGCACTCCCCTGGCCACCCTATCCGTTATTTTGGGCGACTGGAAACGAATGCCCGAATTCCGCGCGCATCCCGAGTTACTGGAAGAGCTCGGCGTCATGGAATTTCAATTGCAACGATGCAAAAGCATCGTCAGCGGCATTCTGCTGTCAGCCGGAGAAGCGCGTGGCGAATCGTCGGTAAGAACGACGCTCAATACCTTCCTGAATGATCTTGCCAGCGATTGGCGCTCGTCCCGTGCGATTGGTACATTCATTTATGCAAACCATATTGGTCAGGACGCTCCTGTGGTCTTCGATTCCGCGCTCAAGCAAATGATTTGCAATGTACTCGACAATGCCCTGGAGGCCTCACCCCAATGGCTTGCGCTGACTGTCACGATGGAGTCCGGCGCAATCCACTTGAAAATTACGGATACCGGCCCGGGATTCACCCCAGAGATACTGGCACATTTCGGCAAACCCTACGTTTCGAGCAAGGGCCGGGCAGGCAGCGGATTAGGACTGTTCTTCGTCGTTAATGTGGCGCGCAAACTGGGAGGCACCGTGTCGGTGCGTAATCAGGACAAGGGCGGAGCGTCGGTTGAACTCATCTTGCCGCTGGCCGCAATCAGTCTGGAAGACGGTAACGAGCACGGTAAAGAGGACAGCAACAAAGATGGCAACTGAACGACGTATTCTCATCATTGAAGATGATGCCGCTTTCTCGCGCACCCTTGCGCGTTCATTCGAGCGACGCGGGTACACCGTTTTTTCTGCGGCGACGATGGCAGAAGCGGAAACACTGCTGGTGCATGCGCCAGGCTATGCGGTGGTCGATCTCAAACTCAACGACAACACCTCCGGTCTGGCATGCGTGAAGATGCTGCACAATCACAATCCCTCGATGCTGATCGTGGTGCTGACCGGCTTTGCCAGCATCACTACGGCAGTCGAAGCGATCAAACTCGGCGCCTGCCAGTATCTGGCCAAGCCGTCCAACACCGATGATATTGAAGCGGCATTTGGGCATATCGCCGGCGTTGCCGAAGTCGAACTGACCAACCGCTCGACCTCCATCAAGACCCTCGAATGGGAGCGCATTCACGAAGTACTGGTGGAAACCAATTTCAACATCTCAGAAACCGCCCGTCGCCTGGGCATGCACCGGCGCACACTGGCGCGCAAGCTTGAAAAACAACCCATCAAATAAAGCGGTTTTTTCGGCCCGACCCCAATAGGAATTTCTGCCCGGCTGATCAGAGTTCGATATGCACCCGCACCGTCATCACGTTCACTGGCCCACGGTCGGCGTTATATCCGGGATTAACGATGTGCTGAAATCCAAACATCATAGACGTGCTGTCAATCACGCGGGCGTTGTAGTAAAGCTCGCTAATTTTCTCCGACTTGTAATTGAGTCGCCCATCACCGAGGAATGCGCCCAAACCACCTTGCGCCAGATAATCCCGATGCGATTTACTCAATCCGTTCTGAGCAACGGCCAGACCAATAGAGTCCCTCTCGCGGCCCCAGCGTGCGCCCTTGACGACGATACCGGTCGACACCGAATTATCGATCTCAGTAAACGAGTAAGTTTCTGATTTTCCATCCGACCAACTGGCGCGGGCGAACATACCAACATCAGAACGCAAACTCTGTTCCAGATTAAGTCCGTAGCCGGTTTTAAAACTGTCTTTACGCACATTACCGACATCCGGCGTACCGCCATTGGCGCGCGCATAGGCTAAAGCATCCGTAAAACTCCCCATGATTTCCCGGTTGCGAAATGCCAGCAAACGGATTTTTCCCGGCTGATCGGCCAGAGTGTGCGCGTGCTCAAGTTCAATCTGATCGCCATACCGCGTCGCCAGTTTGCTATCGAGCTGCGGGCCATTCGACAGGATAGGCACTTCAAAACGGCCGCCGCGAAATACCCATTCGTCAAAATAATATTCCGCAGCAATACCGACGGTGTAGCCCTTCTCGTCGGCAGCATAATCGAATGCACCTTGCGTAAGGAAAGCCCAGTTAGTGAACTGAGTACGCGCATCATGCGCATAGGCGTTATTGTCGAAAATATCGATCACCGCCAATTTACCGGCCGTAATTACCAGGCGCCGCTTATCGACCATACCGGCCAATTGGTTTTGCCCCGATTCGACAGCATCTTGCCCGCCACCAAAGCCAAACGTCTGCTTCAGATACATCCGTGCCACATAGGTTTTGACGACTGCCCCACCGCCCTTTTGCTGTTCGCTGTTAGTCAAACCACCCAGACCATGCAAAGTAGAAAACGCCACTGACTGTGTCGCTTCCGGATTGAAATATAACTCAGCGCCTTGCCACAAACGCAAGCCAAAATAAGCCGTCGAGGTGTACGAGTAAGCCGTTTCGGATTGCGGCAGCAAGCTATTGGTGCCGGCATATGGAGAATTGATAGAAGGTTTCTTCTGCCAGATATACGTCCCCTGAAGTTTTGCATTCCAGACTTCATTCTGAATCGGCGGCAGTTCCGACGCGGTAGCAAGGACTTCCTGCGCTTGCGCTATGAGCGGCAAGCTGAACAAATGCGCAAACACGACACTCGCCAGAATATTTTTTTTATGATGGAACATAAGGTGCTTTATAGTTAATTATTAAGTTCGAATGATTCCTGGCGATTCCACCAACCACCACCCAATGCCTGAAATAAGGCCGCCGTATCACTCAAACGACTGGCCTTCGCTTGCGCCAGTGCCGACCGGGACTGCGCAGTAGCCTGCTCAGCAGCGAATAAAGCCAGCCGGCTAATATCGCCTAATTGCCATTGACGTCTGGCGATCTGCGTCGTTTTAGTAGCGGCCTGTTCTGCCCGCTGTGCCGCTAACAATGCGGCGGTATCGGACTCAATCGCGTGCAATGCATCGCCGACATTTTGAAATGCGCCAATGACTGTGCTGCGATATTGCGCGGCAGAAAAATCGTAGGCAGCTTCCGCCCCTTTTTGTTTATGGCGCAAAGTGCCGCCATCGAAAATGGGTTGCGTCAGCGATGCCGCCAGATTCCAAAAAGTGGTCGGGCCGGAAAACAAATCCGCTGCTCTTACTGCCGCATTGCCACCGCTGGCCGTGATATTGATATTCGGCAAACGTGCTGCTACCGCAACGCCGATTTGCGCATTCGCTGCCCGTAACTGCGCTTCGGCCATCAACACATCAGGACGTTGCTCAAGCAAACGCGCAGGCAAAGACAAGGGCAGTTCGGCGGGAAGAATCAAGCCATCAAGCGTGAATTGGTAAGACAAAGACTCGCCGGGAGTCCGGCCGACCAGTGCCGACAGCAAATTACGATTCGCATCAAATTGTTTTTGTAAAGGTGGCAACGCCGCCTCCGCCTGCGCAAGAACCGATTGCTGTAGCGCCATATCCAGTTGCGAGGCCTGACCCAATTCGACTTGTCGTTCGTAAGATTTAATAATATTGATTTGAATCGACAAGACACTTTGGGCGGCCTCTATCTGCGCGCGCAACTGAGCTTCGGTAATCGCCGCAGAAACAGCATTGGCTGCCAGCGAAAGGCGCGCCGCCTCCAACTCATGGCGCTGCACCTCTTCCTGCGCCACCAGCGATTCCACCGCGCGACGATTGGCACCGAACAAATCGGGCGTGAACGACACACTGAGCTGTGCCGTCGTCAGGTTATAAAGATTGTCGCCGGACGCCGCCGGACTGGCCAGTGTGTTGGCAATGCGTTGACGGCTGGGCTCAATACCCATGGCAAGCGTCGGATAATAAGCACCGGCCTGAGCGCGACTCGCTTCATGTGCCACGCGAAGTGCTGCCTTAGCCGCATCGAGCGTAGGATTTTTCAGCAGAACTTCGTTGACGAACGCAGCCAGTTGTTTCGACTGGAACAACTCCCACCACTGAGCAGGAATGTCCATGCCGGACACAATGGTCTGCTGTCCTGCGCCGGTTTTCTGCGCAGGATAAGCAGCGTCCGGCGACAGGCTTGGTTGCTTATAATCAGGGCCGACAGCACAGCCACTGGCCAGCATGCCGAGAGCAAGCATCACTGCCAGACCGAGCGTATTTTTATAAATCATTATGCAAGAGCTCCGGTTCCGAACTGCTTCTATTACCCGCCGACTTGTCGAAACGTTTTTCTATCGCAAAATACAGGGCAGGTAAAATGAACAAGGTCAGCAGAGTGGCAATCGGCAAACCGCCAACGACAACCGTTGCCAGCCCGCGTTGCACATCAGTCCCCACTCCCGTGGCCAGCGCCGCCGGCAACATCCCGACAGACGCCACCGTCGCCGTCAGAAGTACGGGCCGGAAACGCTCCGCAGCACCGGCCATTACAGCTTCTGCCAGATTGGTGTT
This sequence comes from Herbaspirillum sp. RTI4, assembly GCF_034313965.1. NCBI lineage: Bacteria > Pseudomonadati > Pseudomonadota > Betaproteobacteria > Burkholderiales > Oxalobacteraceae > Herbaspirillum > Herbaspirillum sp. RTI4. Next base: position 2,505,858 of record NZ_JAVIWQ010000002.1, on the reverse strand, counting down.
ATTGATCCGCACCCGATTAATATTGGACACCATGATGATGCCGTTCTGCACAGCCACACCAAACAAGGCAATGAAGCCGACCGAGGTCGCGATATTGAGCGTTTCTCCTCGAACATGGAGTGCAATCAATCCACCCAGCATCGCCAATGGCACCACACCGAGAATGAGCAAGGCATGGCGCAGCGTTTTAAACTGCGTGTAAAGCAGCACCGCCATTACCGCAACGACCAGCAACATCACGAATATCAGACGGGATTCGGCACGCTGTGCATTTTCAAACTGCCCCGCCCATTCCAGACTGAAGTGGCTGTGATCGAATTGCAATTCTTTTTCAATCCGACCCTGGGCATCCTTCAAATATTCCGACAGCGCCCGGTCACGGTTGTCAATGCGTATCGTCAGTTGTCGCTTGCTGTGTTCATGGGAGATGGTGCTCTCCCCCATTTGAAGTCTGATATTGGCCACCAGCTTCAAGGGAATTTGCGCGCCCGAAGAAGACGTCAGAACCAGATTGCCTAACTGCTTAGGATCGGAAGCAACGGCATGCGGCAAGTGCAAGGCAATATTATGGATACGGTCATCGTTATAGACTTGCCCTACCGGTGCGCCACCGACGGCATTTTGCACCAAGGACATGATGTCGCTGGAATTGATGCCATAACGGGCGGCGGCTTCACGATTAGTTTCCACAACAATTTGCGGAATCGGCGGCTCCTGGAAAATCGACGCTTGCGCCGTTCCCGGAACCAGCCGCAGCAAATCGACAATCTTGCCGGCCAACTCACGCATTTGCGGCAGATCGTCGCCATACACGCGCAGTACCAGCGGGCTGTGCGCGCCGCCGACCGCATCGTTGACGCCATCGACAATCGGCTGGCTGATGCCGATATCCATACCGGGCAATTGTTTGAATTTGGCATTCAGTTTGCGCACGAACTCAGCCTTGGTTTCACCATTAGCCCATTGCGAATAGGGCTTCAATCCTACCGATGCTTCAGTATGCGAAGGAGTCCAGGGATCGGTGCCGGAATCATTGCGCCCGGTTTGCGTCACGATATACGACACTTCAGGAAACGCATTCACGGTGCGTCGCAATTCGGCAGTCATTTCAGCGGCTTTGTCGAGCGAGAGACCGGTCGGCATCTGCACTTGCAGCCAGAGAGAACCTTCGTCAAGTTCCGGCAAAAATTCTTGCCCTACGGTCATACCCATGAAAATCACGACCGCGAGGGTGACGGCGCTGCAAAGATAGGCTAGCGGCAGGCGTTGCAGCAATGCGCTCAACGATTGGCGATATAAATTATGCAGACCCGTCAGTACCCGATTGTGCGGAATGCGACGCGGCTTGCGCAGCGCCATATAAGCCAGTCCGGGCACCAGCGTAATCGTGCACAGCAAAGCACCAAACAAGGCAAAGCCCACGGTGTACGCCATAGGCGCAAACAGTTTTCCTTCGGCGTGTTCAAACGCCAGCAGTGGCAAGTAGGCCGTGATGATGATGCAGGTGGCAAAAAAGATCGGCCTGGCGACGTGGTTGGCCGTTGAAATGACGAGCGAGGAACTCAGATGCTCCGTCGGTCTTTCTTCTCGCAAGCGAAGGATGGCTTCGATCATGACAATCGCGCCATCGACGATTACGCCGAAGTCGATCGCGCCCAGCGAAAACAGATTCGCCGGCATTTTGGCGAAGTGCATCAGGATGAAGGCCGTCACCAGCGACAAAGGAATCGTAATGGCTGCGATCAGTGCCGCACGCGGACTGCCGAGAAACAGTATCAGGACAATACACACCAGCCCCACGCCTTCGATAACCGTATGCGAGACTTTATCCACGGTCGCCTGCACCAGTTCATCGCGGTCGATAAACGGGACAATCTTCACGCCCATCGGTGCCATTGTTGCATTCAACTCGTCGACACGCTTGTGCACCAGCTTGAGAACACGCGATGGATTTTCATATTTCAGAAGATCGACGATGCCCTCGATCGTATCGGGATTATTGTTCTTGGCCAGAATGCCTTGCCGCACCTGATGCCCGAATTGCATACGACCCACATCGCGCACCAGAATAGGTATGCCATTGCGCTGAGCGATCAAGATATTGCCAATATCTTTCAGACTCAACACGCGTCCCACTCCGCGCACGATATACGATTGCTCGCCACGGGAAACACGACCACCGCCGGCTATCGCAGAATTATTATTGATGCCGGTCACGACGTCGTTGACGGCAATACCGAAGCGCAGCAATTGCGCCGGATCGAGTTCGAGTTGAAATTCCTTAGTAAAGCCGCCGAAATTATCGACATTGGCTACACCCTGGATCGAGTTCAGGGCCGGGATGACGGTCCAGCGCTGGATCTCAGATAGCTCAAGCAAATTCTTCGTTTCAGATTCCAGCGTGTAGCGATAAATCTCACCGGAGGGGCCGCTCACAGGATCGAGTCCTGGAGTCACACCGGCAGGCATGGGAACGCTGGCAATGCGCTCCATCACACGTTGACGTTCCCAATAATCTTCAGCGCCATCGCGAAACACCAGCGTAATCAGCGACAAACCAAAGGTGCTGGAGGAGCGCATGGATACCAGACCCGGCGTGCTGCTAAGGGCGCGTTCCAACGGGGTAGTAATTTGCTGTTCGATTTCTTCCGCAGCAAGACCTTGCACCTGCGTGGTCACCTGGCAACCGACGTCGGCCAGCTCGGGATAGGCTTCTACTGCGATCCGCGTCCATGAGTAATAACCGAATGCGGTGAGAAATACAGTTAGCGCAATGATGGCAATGCGGTTGCGGAAACAGAATGCGAGAATCCGGTTAATCATTGAGCAAGACTCCGCCCTTGACCACAACCCGATCGCCTGCTTTTAGGCCCGACAAAATCTGCACACTGTTATCGTCCTCGTCGCCGGTTTGCACCTTGCGTCGCTCGAAAGTCCAGGCGGGGGTTTCGACCAGTACCGTGATAGTGTCGTTATTCATCAGCAACGCCGATTGCGGTACCGAAAGATAAGTACTACCGGGAAGGATGACTCTGACGCTGGCGAACATATTCGGTTTCAATGCGCCATCGGTATTGCGTAAACGAACGCGTATTTTCTGGCGGCGTGTATCCGGTTCGATGAGGGCATTGGCGGAAGCCACCACGCCTTTGATGATCCGCCCCGGATACGCGGTCAGGGTAATGTCGACCGGACTTCCTACGCTGATAGCCTCCACATCGGATTCCGCTGCATTCGCTGTGACGAACACTTCATCCAGATTGGCAATCGTCATGAGGGTGGCCGTGAGGTCGTTGACATTGGAACCCTGACCGACATTGAGCGCCGTCACCACACCGGCAGCCGGCGCGGTCAGATGTAATTCACGCTGCAGATCACCGGGACGTCCGCCGAGCACACGCAAGCGCGATTCTGTCCGCGTCAATTCGGCTTGTGCCTGGTGCATGGTGCTTTCTGCTGCTTCGAGATCTTTATCCGCAGTAGCGCCCGCTTCCCTGACACCACTGGCGCGTTCTGCCGCACGTTTGGCCAAAGCAAAAGCATCGCGCGCTTTGTCCTGATCGGACCAGGCGGCAGCCAGATCGCCGGAACCCAGCGTCGCCACGATCTGACCAGCTTTAACACGGTCGCCCAGGCTGACTTTCAGGGAAAGAATTTTTCCGGTCAACGGCGCAAGGATATTGACGATGCGTGCCGGATCGGCCTCGACCGCCGCCGGCAAAGTAACTGTCCGTGGCAGTTGAGCGTCGGTGATTGTTTGCACTTGCAGGTGACTACGTAACGCGGATTTTTCGGCGACCACATAACGACCGCTTACCATGCTGAACATCGGCACGTCAGTCGTCTCTTGAGAGGCACTTCGATTGCAAGCGCTGCTGGCGAATGCGACGCTGAAACACAGGACGATCCATTTCATATCAAACCTTGACAACATGTTTATCCTTGGATTTTCGTGCGGGTGGATTGCGTGATTGGGAAAGCAAATGCGTACTGGCGGGCTGATCGCTGCACGCTCCTCGCTTTGCGCGAACGCGACCACAGTTCTCCAATGGAGATGCACTTTACGCTCGGGGTGTGTCAAGCGAATGACAGATTTTTTTGCGCTGCATTTTTCGAGTTAACACGGCGCAGTGATCACTGCGGAGGCACAAAGTGCTACACCAGTTATGGTGCAAACGGTAAGGCAATAACTCTGTCCGACTCACTCACTTCCCGCTTTCCTTCCGCCTCATCAAGCATCATCAAATTGGCGCTGACAGTGTTCAGCATTAAATGCAGATTAGCTTTCAGAAAGTACAACTTTCCGGCTTTGACATCGAGCGCTATCTCGGCCTTGTTTGTCGAGAGAGCATTAATGCGATATTTTCCCGCTGCGATATCGATGGCGGCATAAGTGAACGGAGCGATATCCGCAACTGCTTGGCCATTCACCAGGAGCGTCATACGCTGCTCGTGCACGCTGACGAAATCGCGGATCATGTACAGGCGAGCCATGCCGTTCGTCGGCGTAATAAATTGTTTCGCTTCGGCATCCTGCGCTGCAGGTGCCAACGGCACTACGACACAAGGCAATTTCAACACGAAGTGGTGGCAGGCATTGTCAGCGTGGGCATGGGCATGCACGGTGACGGACAGCGTGACCAGCGTGAAGAAAACGCAGGGAAATATTTCTTTTAAAAATTTTCTTATATATTTTTCCATCGTTTTTCCTGCAACCTTGACGGGCATTTTATTTCGATCTGCACTTCTGCAAAATTTTTCTGCAGTGACATCGAAGCTGCAAAATTTTAACAGTCGGTGCTACGTCGCAACATGAACAAAACATTACCATTTGGTTAGGAAATTTTTTGGAGATGCCGCTAATGAAGGGATATAAATAGGTAAAACAAAGTTGCCTGTTCAGGCATGGAGGGCATTGTCGCCAGGAAATGAGACGCGCAATAGGTGAAGCAGGAAGGTTTAAATAATCGGGAATTCCATTTGCACCATCAAACCCGGCGTAGCATCGGCAAGCTCAAGCGTGCCGCCATGCAAATGAACAATTGCCGCAACGATGGATAGTCCCATGCCATTTCCCTGCTGCTGATGATCGAGTCGGTAAAAACGCTGTAAGACATTCTTGCGTTCCTGCTCCGGAATACCGGGACCGTTATCGGCAACTTGCAAAATCAGTTGACGTCCGCGCTGCATGGCATTGACCGTGATAGTGGTCGGATGACCTGCGTATTTCAGGGCGTTGTCCAATAGATTAGCTAGTGCGCTTGCCAGCAACTGCCTGTCACCGCGCAGATGGGGACTGCCGTCGACTTTCGTGATCAGCTTGACGTCCATCTCTTCTGCTGCCGCATCATAGAGTTCGGCAATGTCGCGAATCACTTCCGACAAATCTACTAACTCAAAGGACCGACGCCGCATGCCGGACTCTGCCTCTGCAACCTGAAGCACCTTGTTCAGTAGCGAAGTTAACTCATTGATTTCTTCAATGGCGAATTGCGCTGCGGCACGCATTTTTTTCTCGTCCGCATCGTCGCGTAATGCTTCGTCGAGGTGCGCGCAGATTCGACCCAGCGGCGTACGCAGATTGTGGGCAATGGTATTGGAGACATGGCGCACGCCGTCCATCAGATGCTCAATTCTGTCAAGCATACGATTGAGATCCTGACTCAAGCGGGAGAATTCATCGTCGTCGTCGGACACGACAATGCGACGACTCAGATTGCCGGTTTCGATTTCTATCGCGGCATGGCGGATCGTTAAAATTTTGCGCTCTATCCGGGAACGCAAAAAAATGGTTCCCACAGCAGAAAGAAGTAATGCCAGCAAGCCGCCGCCAGCGATGGCGCGCCAGATGAGTGCGTTGATCTCGTTGAGGTCATTCATGTCGCGCCCGACTACCAATAAGGCTCCGTCAGGCAGGCGACGCGATAACATTCTGGAAAACGAGGGCCGATTGTTGCGCACCACTTTCTGATCAATTACCTCATCCAACTTTGGAAATGAGGCCAGTACACTGAGATTGCCCGCAATTTTTTGTCCCTCGGTATTGATGAGCAGATAAATTTCGGTATCCGAATCCACATCGTCACTCAGGTATTGTTCTATTTTTTCTCCGACATGAATAGTGCCGCCATGCGCGTACGACTGTGTCAGGCGATCGGCTGCCGACGTAATTTTGTTATCAACATTTCTCGCCAAAACACCGGCAGTACCGAAATAAAAAACGAGAGAGAGCAGTAATATCGCAAGCGCGATCAAACCGCCGCAAATCAGGGATAAGCGCAGCGCTTCAGAGCGCCAGAGTTTAGTCATTGACCGCAATCATGTAGCCGACACCACGCACGGTATGCAGCAAAGCAGGTAAAAAATTTTTGTCGATTTTATTGCGCAGCCGGCTGATTTGAACGTCAATCACATTGGTTTGCGGATCGAAGTGATAGTCCCAGACCCCTTCTAACAGCATGGTGCGTGTCACCACCTGCCCCTGATGGCGGACGAGATATTCCAGCAAACGGAATTCTCTTGGTTGCAATTCAATGGACTGGTTGGCGCGAATAGCGCGCCGCGTTCTCAAGTCGAGCCTGAGATCGGCCACGCGCAATTCATGCGATTCATCCTGAATGCCGGCACGCCGCAGCAGTGCTTCGCAACGCGCGAGCAATTCGGCAAAAGAAAAGGGTTTGCACAGGTAATCATCACCACCACCACGAAGGCCCTGCACACGGTCGTCCAGACTGGAAAGCGCGCTGAGAATCAGTATCGGTATGGTCTTGCCGGTTTCCCGTAACGCGGTGATGATCGATAAACCATCGGCATTTTGAGGAAGCATGCGATCCAGAATAATCAAATCCCATGCTTCATTGGCGGCGCGGTTCAGTCCCACCACCGCATCGTTGCACCAGGCAACGGTGTGCCCGTGTTCTTCCAGCCCGTTGCAAATGTAGCGGGCGGTATCGCTGTCATCTTCGATTATCAGGAAACGCATGGTTAAGCCCGGGCTAAACAAGCGAGCAGTTTAACAAGTCTCAGCCTGAAATTCGGATTAAATAAGACAACCTAAATTCGCGCTTCAACAATCATCCCCAATATTTAACCATGCAGGATGCGGGCATGAAAGGCCAGATGATCTTCCATGAACGACTGGATGAAGTAATAACCATGGTCATATCTGGCGTGCAGCCGCAAGTCGAGTGCTTGCTGCGCCCGCTGACAGGCCTCTTCAAAATGTTGCGGAAATAATTGCGCTTCCAGAAATTTGTCGCCCAGACCCTGGTCAATCAGTATGCCGTGCGGAAATGGCCTGCTGGCCTGACTCATCAGCGCGCTGGCATCGTAGGCGGCCCAGCTTTTACGATCCTCGCCCAGATAATTCGTGAAAGCCTTTTCTCCCCACGGCGACAAGCTGGGAGCGGCAACTGGCGCAAACGCCGAGACGGAGCGATAAACCTCCGGCTGCCGCAAGGCCAGCACCAATGCCCCATGACCGCCCATCGAGTGACCGAATATGCCGATCCGACCGGGTGCTGCCGGAAATTGCTCCATGATCAGGTTTCGCAATTCCTGCGACACATAGGAATACATGCGGTAATGCTGACTCCACGGCGTTGTGGTCGCATCCAGATAAAACCCGGCGCCGACACCGAAATCCCAACTGTCAGATTCGCCTTCGATACCCGCACCGCGCGGGCTGGTGTCGGGCGCGACCAGCATGATGCCGTGTTGCGCGGCATAGCGCTGCGCACCGGCCTTGGTGGGAAATGTTTCCTCGTTGCAGGTCAGTCCGGCCAGATAAAACAGAACCGGCACCGGGCCATGCGCTGCCTGCGGTGGCAGAAACACAGAGAAGCGCATGGGCAAACCAATTTCAATCGAATCATGCCGATAAAAAAATTGGGTTCCGCCCCAGCATGAGTGGGAGCTGATCAGTTCCATTGCCACGCCTTAATATTCGACGACGGTGCGGATAGACTCACCGCTTTTCATCAGATCGAAACCTTCGTTGATCCGCTCCAGCGGCAACTTGTGGGTAATCAGATCGTCGATATTGAGTTTGCCTTCCATGTACCAGTCAACGATTTTCGGCACATCGGTGCGACCACGCGCGCCACCGAAAGCCGACCCTCTCCATACACGTCCTGTCACCAATTGGAAGGGACGCGTGCTGATTTCTTGTCCCGCGTCAGCCACGCCGATCACGATCGATTGACCCCATCCTTTGTGGCAGCATTCCAGCGCCTGACGCATGGTGTTGACGTTGCCGATACATTCAAAACTATAATCTGCGCCGCCGTCGGTCAGGCCGATGATGGCATCGACCACGTTGCCGACTTCCTTCGGATTAATGAAGTGCGTCATACCGAATTTGCGCGCCATTGCTTCGCGTGCGGGATTGAGATCGACGCCGATAATTTTGTCTGCACCGACCATACGCGCCGCTTGTATAACGTTGAGCCCGATACCGCCCAGACCAAACACCACCACATTCGCGCCTGCTTCTACTTTGGCGGTGAACAGCACTGCGCCGACGCCGGTGGTGACACCGCAACCGATATAGCAAACTTTGTCGAACGGCGCATCTTCGCGGATTTTAGCCAGCGCAATTTCGGGCACCACAATGTAATTGGAGAAGGTCGAAGTCCCCATGTAATGGTAGATAGGTTTGCCGTCGATGGAAAAGCGGCTGGTCGCATCCGGCATCAGTCCCCTGCCCTGCGTGCTGCGTATCGACTGACACAGATTGGTTTTTTGCGAGAGGCAGAATTTGCACTGGCGACATTCCGGCGTGTAAAGCGGGATTACATGGTCGTCTTTTTTGAGGCTTTTTACACCCGGGCCGACATCGACCACGATGCCCGCGCCTTCATGGCCCAGAATCGAAGGGAAGATGCCTTCAGGATCAGCGCCCGACAAGGTGTAGTAATCGGTATGGCAAATGCCGGTGGCTTTGATTTCCACCAACACCTCCCCTTCTCTGGGGCCGCCCAATTCCACTTCTTCAATTGTCAGGGGTTGTCCTGCTTTCCAGGCAATAGCGGCTTTCGTCTTCATGGGGGTCCTTGTGCAGAGGGGATGGTGCGGATGCAGCGGATGACCGCTGGTGATACCGATCGCTTTGGCGACGGCGCAATGGGGAAGCGCAAAACTGACAGGCATTCGGCATGATCTTAGCGATCCGCCTGTGTGCCGGGAGCATGATTATCGCATTCTTGGACGAAGCTGACAGGAGCGCCCCCGATCCTGGTTTTGATCGAGGGCGCGGGTGGTGCGGGAGTGGCGCTGAGATTAGTGCTGGATGGGTTATGGGAAAGAAGAAAAATTTACCGGGACAAGTACAAGCAATTTTCTTGTGCACATTCTTTATTATTCGAATTCGATAAGTTTCGATAAGTTTTTAATTTTTTAATTTTTTCAAATTATCTGAATTTGCTATTTATCACAGCGCAGCATTTTACTATTTATCACAGCCCAACATTTTTTTGCCTCGCTCGCGGTAGGCGCAACTTGTATTTTTGATGACAACTCTGGATTTAAGCTAACTTGTGAAACGACATCGATATCTAAAAATGCTCCTTGTGGGTGAAAATTATTTGCTCCGAATTTCATATCTGAAATAATTCCAATACCAGTATCATCTTTATGATTGCATGAGTATATTGATATTATTCCATAACAAGCCTTACCTTCAATAACACCTACAGGTATAAATTCCTCTAATTCATAATGAGAGTTTAATTTTTGTATGTAACACCCACTACGAACACCACCACCAAATTTAATAACGGGGACAATATAAAATTTATCATTTACTGTTTTAACCTTCACTATCTTACTTGTGTCCACATAAACTTTTTCATTTAATTCTTTAGTCGCCTCTTTAATTTCCGATATTTCTTTTTTGTTTTTTAATGCATCAACAACTATATCTTTCGCAAAAGATATCTGCACATATAAATTAATAATTAAAAATACAATTAAATTTTTTTTCACTCTAATTCCTTATTAAAATTAATTCCTTATATTTTTTACAATTTATATACCGTCATTACTTTTTAAAGGAGCACTCTCGATCTTGGTTTTGACCGAGAGCCTGGGCAAGGTGAGAATTTAATACGGAAGAAGCTTTATAAATCGGAAAATATTTTCCGCAGTAAGTGCAGGTATTTCGCTGGTTAAGATTCGATAATATCTGGCATTTTTAAAATTATCAGAATTCACTATTTATCACAGTTCAGTATTTTTTTTGCATCACTCGCTGTAGGAGTGACTTCTAACATCGCTGATAACTCCGAATTCAAGCGGACTTGTGAAACAACATCGACATCTAAAAATGCTCCTTGCGGATGATAATTATTTGCCCCAAATTTCATGTCTGAAATAACTCCAATGCCAGTATATTTTTTATTATTACATGCATATATTGAAATTATTCCATAGCAAGCTTCACCTTCAACAATAGCCACAGGAATAAATTCTTCTAATTCAAAACGAGAATTTAATTTTTGTATGTAACATCCACTACGAACGCCGCCACCAAATTTAATAACAGGAACAACATAGAATTCGTCATCAAAATTTTTTATTTTCACTATTTTTCTTGTGTCAACATAAACCGTTTCATTTAATTCTTTGGTCGATTTTTTAATTTTTTACATTTTATTTTTATTTTTATTTTTTAATGCATCAATAGTTATATTTTTGCAAAAGATATATGCGCATAAAAATTAATAATTATTTAAAACAATTAGAATTTTTATCATGATAAATTTAAATTAAATAAATATAATTTTAAATATTTATATTTATTTTAAATATAAATTAAAATATTCTTTTAGTTTTTTTCTCCATCAAAAAAGATCCAGATTAAAAATCACCGTAATAATCTTTTTCGCATACAAATTTACCAATCTTTTGTTTGTTTTTTATGACATCCAAAGTAACGTCTCCCCTCATTGGATCAGTAACCACATAAACAAAACCATAATTCTCAAACCATATTGCATTGGCAGCGTTTCCTGACCATAAAATATGTGCCCTATTGAATTTATTGTCACTACTTCCTTTAAATATAAACTCGACTTTTCCAGGACTTCCAAATCGATATTCAAGATATTTTGATTGAGAATTTATTTTTGACTCGCAAAATGATATTATTTTCTTTCCTGTTCTACATGAAAAATAAATATTTTCATCTTTTTTGCAATGTGTTTCTATTTCTTCTGATTTTGCCATATTGATTGTCAATATTAAAATTAATATAATACATTTATATAATTTTTTCATTTAAATGCCGGATAAGTTAAATTTGTAAAATTAGATTTTCTTTCTTTTAAATTGGCTTTTCCAATATTAATCTTAAATGTTACTTTTTCAACCACATCTTCACTTGACCCCTCGTCTGCAATAGTCTGAATTGAATTGCTAGCCCAATACCAAACGGCAGACCTTACATCATAGGGGAAATTTTTTATTTCTCCTGGATTTTTTATGAAGTTTGGACTTGGAGTACCCCAATAATTCTGGTACTCGTTTTCAAATTTAGTGTAATTATTCTTTCCTGTTAATTGAAATATTCCTCTTCCTCTATATAGCCACCCATCTCCAGTCGATGGAGGCCCATTTCCTTCTCGATTTCCATAAGCTTTATTTGCAATATTTTCTTGATTTGCTAAGCGTGTTATTTTTCCTGTTTTTTTACAAACGGAACGCCCATCGTTCAGGGCCTCCTCAGGATTTTTTTTGTAGTACCGAAATAAAGATTTTAATTTTTCTGGCAAATAATTAAGATTCTCTTCAGAAGCTTTTAAATGCGACCCGGCCTCTTCACGGACCTGGGCAAAGAAATGTGCGCGTCGCAATATTGTATCGAGCTTATATTTTTCTAAATCGGTATTCAATTCATCTGCTACTTCTTGCAAATAATTTCCTTCTGCTCCTGGAAATATTTTTTTTAATTGACTCAGTGTGATCGTGTCATTTTAATATTTATTTCTATGCGTTCGTTCTCAAATCATATATATCCTTTACGCGTATTTCGTAAAAAATATCCAATGATTATAATATTTTCGAATGTTAATAATATAATATATATTATATATACCAATATTATCTTAAAATTCATTATTTTTAACAAATATATCCAAAATAGTAAAAATTAAAAATATTATATTTTATGTATGGCAAAGTTTTTTGTACTGATGCTTTATAATATCTTTCATTCTAGATGAGTGGACGAAGTGCCGTGCATCAATGGCATTTTCTTTTTGGGGGCGCTTCTGGTTCGGGCGGTGTCGGTTCGGGCTTTCCAATTTCATCATCTATGAATTCGATGCGATTTAATTGCTCTGTAAGTTCTTCAAATCCACGGTCTTTCAGATTGAATAATTCTATAACAGTGGTTCCGCCACAAAGTGCTTGCTTATCGCCAATAAGACAGAAACGCATGTTTTGAATCGGCTTATCTGTTGCGAGATAATCTTCGGTGACGCCTACTCCTTTCCAGTTTTTCCCATTAAAAAATTCGGCATGTATATTTAAATCAGGATATTCTTTCGCCCGAGCGATATCATCTTCATCCATACCGAGTTTTCCGTCTGGAGTTGTATATGATTCTCTTATTCCCTCCATCTTTTTTCCTGAGTAACAGCTAAGACTATAAAAACCGCCAGGTTCAATATGGATTCCAATTCCAATACCTTTGGGATTGAAGGTGATCATTTCACCTTTTACGAGGTTGAATTTTATTTTACAGTTACGAAGCTTGATGATCGCTGTACCGGGGCCAATAAATGCAGCGGCTCCAGGTTCAGTATTTATATCCAATAATTTAAATTTAGCATTTTTAGAGAAGGCTATTCCGGGATTCATCAAGCCACTACAGATTAATATTGCGCCAACTATTTTTACGATATTCATTTTGTGTCCCTTCTTAATATGACGCCCTCAGGGGTTTCTTTGATAGTCCTCCCCTCTTTTTTTGTGCTTCCTCCATGTTTAAATTGCGGGAAATCAAAAAGTACTGATTGCGCGACGGCATATGCCTGGAACCTTGCCTGGATACCATTAATTTTTTCAAATTTATTATTCGGCGAGCCAATATTAATTGTGGCGGCAATTTCTCCAAATGATTTATGCTCATAATAAATATATTTATTCTTTAAATTGCCTACCTCTTTTCTAATATTGGACGCTTCTTTGTCGGATTTGTTTATGGCGCCACTCCACATCCAGTATGCTCCTGCTGTATTTCCTAATTCATAAGGATATTCATCTTCTGTAATATTATCGCGTGATTCTCTTAATGATTTAGGGATAGCTGTTTTTGAATCATCCAAACCAGAATTGTCCCTGTCTCTGTTTGCAATTATTTGCGCAGCGTTGAGCTTTTCTTTTATTCTTCTATCAATTACTGTTCCTCTAAATTCAAAATATTTAATATAGTTATCGGGCCAAGTTAATTGAAAAAATCCTCGGCCATCCCATGGGCAATATTGGGCATCTTTATTTCCAAATTTATTGCTACCTTCACGAATCAACTCAAGCCATTGCGTTTCCTGCAACGCATTCCCATAAAATGCCGCCATGCGCGAAGGGTTGTTGACGCAGAATTTCCGGTTTGCCCTGTTCAATTCGCGCAGACGGTCGGGCCAAGGATTGTCGTCATCTTTTTTTGTCAGAACTAAAGACGGCGGGTTAACCGTCTCACTCACCCATTCTCCCTTCGATTTCCTCAGCGCCTTGGGAGGAATCAGCTGCTTGAGTTCGGCCACGCTCAGCCAGGCGCATTTCTTGAAGGTACGGATGAATTCTCCGGGGTGGAAATGCCAGTCCGCGGCTTTGAAGTTCGCCGGTAAGTTGCTCATGGCGAGGCTGTTGAGATGTGCTTCGAAGGGCGGCCAGACGTGCGCTTTGCCGCGGGCTTCGAGGTCGGCTTTGATGCAGCCGTAGCGCGTGGCGATGGTGTCCCGGTCCCATTCGTTAGGGAACTGGCAGATGGTACGTGCCAGTTTGGGGAGCACGTCGGGTCGGCCGATGCGCTGCGCCAGTGCGGCGTTGTCTCCGATAGACTTCGGGTCAGCCGGGTCGGCGATCAGGGCTTTGAGGGTGGGCGAGTCGCAGCGCTGGTCGTTGGGCTTGGTGTCGTCGCCGTAGCAATTCCATCCCATGAGAGGTAAAAAATCGGCTTCGCTAAAGACGTAGTTGTCGCAGTCGTGCAGGTCGGCCCAGAGGTCGACGCCGTCCACGGTTTTAATTTTGCGCCAGTGTACGGCGTTCTCCGGTAGCGGGTCTTTTTGCTCTGGCTTGGGGCCGCGCCCGAGGTTGCGGCCAAAGTGCAGTAGCTCAAACCAGCCACTGGCGCTGCTCGGCGATATGCCGGCTTTCACGACGCAGTCGTGGCGCAGCTGCGATTCCTTGTAGAGCTGGTATTCAAAGTCCGGTTCGCTGGTGGAATGGCCTCGACTGCCGTCGGTGCGGTAGGTGGTCAGCGTGGCCTGCCCTTTGGTGTAGTCGATTTCTACCCATTGCGCGGTGCCCAGGCGGGTGCTGCCGTGGGTGTGGTTGTGGTGGTGGGCGGTCGGCGTGGTGAAAATGACGGGGGTGCGCGCGGATAAGAAGATGTAAGTTTTACCGAATACGCTGTCGATGCGACCGTGGGCGCTGGGTTCGGTTTTCGGGTCTTTCCATTCCGGGCGGCGGCCGATGAGGTGCTGGAGTTCTGTGGTGTTGCAGCAGATCGAGAGTTCAATCTGGCCGTCGTGGCCGTAGATGTCGCCGGGTCTGCCGATGGCGTCCTTGCGGAATACTTTGCTGTTGACGGCCACGCCGGATTTGATCTGCGATAGATGCATGTAGGCCGAGTAAAACTTGACTGTCGTGAGCGTTTCTTCTTGCGCGCCGATGTCGGTTTCATGTTCGATGATGATCATGCCGTTGTCGGTCCAGCTGGCTTGGTCGCCGAAGGGGTTGTAGGCTTGCGGGTCGTCAGCATCGCTGACCTTGCTGCGTGGCGGGTGCACGAAGATGACTTTGCCGTCGGCAATGGCGCGTACGTCGGCGTAGACGTGTGGGGATTCCAAGGGGGCTTGCAGGTGGAGGCCGGTGTGCCACATCAGGCTTTGTCCGAGGGGATAGTTGCCTTCCGGGGCCAGGGTGCTTGATTCGGTGGCAGCAACGGTTTTTAAGCCATTGTCGAGAATGTGAGCGGAATTAGAAATGCTGGTTGGTCCTGTTGCGGCGACTAAGGCCGTTTTGTCGACGGGCGTTGAGACAGTCGCTGCGTGAGGGGGCCGTGTTGCGGAGGTGCTTGCGACCGGGGCGGCACGCGCTGCCTGCGCGGCAGCGGTGCTCGCCGGGTTGCGTAAGGCGCGGGGGGATGGGGTGTGAGGGTGTGGAGCGTGAGTGTCGATGCGCCCGCCGTTTGCTCCGGATATTTCAGTTGTTTCTTGTCCGGTTTCAGCAGCAGTTTTCTCGGGCGCTTCCGTTGCGTCATTTCCGGTACTGTCGGCGTCGTCGATTGCGTTTGCTGCTTCTACTTGTGAGGCAGGTGGTTTAATAATAAATGGAGGGCTAATTAGCATGGTTGTTCTCACATGGTCAGCAGGGTTGAGGGAGTGTTTGATTAAGCTACTGCGTGCTATGATCTCCAGTACAGCGTACTTAGCGCACTCAAGTACGGCTGCACTTTTTATTTAGAGATGGCCGCGTTTACCGCTCTTAATCAGAATTTTTTTAGATTGAAGCTTTCACTTTTTCTTTTAGTTCGCCGCGCTGAAATTTAGGCATGACAAAGAGCTGTTGCTGAGGCCCCGTCACATCCAACCCCGACGTATGAATCACCCGCTTGCCGCTGGTGATATCGGTAATGCCTTCGGCGCTGATCTTGATGGCGGAGCCGCCTGCGCCCAGCACGATTTCTTTTTTGGCGACGATTTCGATGCGGTCGCTGGTGGAAATCAGTCGCAGGACCTGTTCGGCAATCAGCTCCATGCTGTTGTGCTGCGCCTGCACGGTGACTTTGCCTTTACCGGCAATCTGGCGCAGATCGCCTTCGACTGCGAGTTGTTCGATATCGCCGCGCGCGGTGTGCAGGATGTGGCCCATGGCGTAGTGCTGCTGGTTGTTGCCGGCAACGGTGTCGATGTTGTGACCGGCGTAATGGGTTTGATCTTTGGGGGTGGCGCTGGCCAGTCCGGCGGCGGCACTGATGGCGATGACCGCTTGTCCGGCGGCAGCGGTGCTGGTGGAGCTGGTTTCCGGGCCGCTGCCCTTGCCGAGCGCATCGACGGCCGCGCTCAGATGTTGCTGCGGGGCGGTGTCACGGTGACTGCCGTGATGGGTGACGGCGGCACTGCCGAGTCCTTTGGCAATTTCGAGTGCTTGTTCCAGGCAATGCACCAGTTCGTCGCGACTGAGCGTGCCGCCGACCGCTTGGGCGCGACCGTCCGTCGTGAGCAGTAAACCCTTGCCGGCGCGCAGTGCGCCAGAGCCTTCGGTTTCCAGCGCATAGCCTTCTCCGCGCGCGTCCTTTCTTCCGTAGTTGTCCTCGATGCGGGTAATAAATCCCAGCGAAAGCTGGCTGTGCTGATGATCGCTTTTAAGCTGCGCCTGAATTTGATCGAGCGTGTCGTCGAGGATCAGATGATTACTGCGCCCACTCCCGAAGTTGCTTTTGCCGGGAATCAGTTCGCGACTGCGCAGGCCCGTTAACGCTTTCTCGCTCGGCAAATTCCAGGGCGGCGGGTTGCAGCCGTTATGCACGCTGCCGAGAATGAGCGGATGGTCGGGATTGCCGTCGAGCCAGGTGACGACGACTTCCTGCCCGGGTCGCGGCAGCGTGTGCAGGCCGTGCATGTTGCCGGCCCACGGTGTGGCCATGCGCACCCAGGCCGAGCTGAGCGGGGTTTTCTTGCCCAGCAAGTCCCAGTGAAATTGCACGCGCAGACGGCCGTATTTGTCGGTGGCGATTTCGCCTTGCTCGTAGCCGACCACCAGTGCGGTCTGCGTGCCGTGGATGCGGGTGTCGTTGCTGCAATAGCCGGGGCCGGGTCGCCAGACGATGTTTTTGCGGATGCAACTCAAGGTATTGCGGTAGTCGGCCGGTTCGTTTTCTTGCAGGTAGTTATTGGTGACGGTGTGACGCACGTCGATGATAAGGAAGCGTTGTTTTTCTTCGCGCACCTCGAAGCCCAGCAGATCGCGCAGGCGCGGATGTTTGCGCATCTGGAACCAGCGACCCGGGGCGACGTAGCGGTTGTTGCCCGCCATCGGGTGCTGTTTGGCCTGCGCGTCGGTTTCATCCATGCGGTAACGCGCCTGCGTTTCGCCGTAGCCGTTCTGACTGTGGTGGAGGCTATACGCGCCGACGTAATCGTGACTTTCGATCTCGGGGACGTTGTTGCCTTGCGCATTGGGGCTCGTGGCCCAGGCTTGATGGCTGGGCAGATGCGCGGTTTTGAAATTGTAGGCGGTGGTCGTGCGGCTGCCGGGAGAGATGATGCGCCCGGGGCGCCAGGTGTGGATGGCCTCGTGCTGTTCGGCGTCGTTGTCTTCGCTGTGGAAACGGATGTCGGGGGTGCCACCATCGATGGGATTGGCTTCCTGCGCGGTGTTGTGACACAGCATGAGCTGATGGCCGCGCTCGGTGTGTTCGTAGCGATAACTGAGACCTAACGCTTCCCAACGACGGTGCAGATAGTTGGCATCGGTTTCATTGAACTGGCAGCCCATGTGCATGAGCTTGAGATAAGCGTGGCCGCTCGGGAACGCATAGCGGTAGTCGCAGCGGATGGAGGGGTAGTGACGGAAGATTTCCAGCGCCTGATCGTTGAGGGTCTGGTGACAAAACACGGCGTTGTTTTTGCGCTGGCGCAGGAAGGCCATCCACGGCTTCAACACCATGCGGTAAAACACGACGTTGCCTTCGCAGCGCTCGAGGCCGAATTCGAACACGTAGCCGTTGAAGTAGCGCAGGCTGCCGTCTTTGCGTTTCAGCGACAGGGTGACCAGCTTGCCTAGCACCTCGGTTAAAGGAATGCGCGGGTCGTCGGACAGCACTTCGACGGTGTAGGTGAAATCGCGGGAAAGGCCTTCGTCGGCATCGAGGCGGTTGGGAACGAACAGGGCGTCGCGCTGGTAGCGTTCGGGGCCGCTCTGGGGGCAGTTGTTATCGGGGAAATCGAGGGTGAGGAGGCGTTTGTGCTGGCGGTTGTAGAGCCAGCGTTCGAGGTCTTTGATGGGGGGCAGCATTCGCGAGATCCTTGCGTCATGGGAATCTCACGCAGTTTAGGCATCTCTCAAAAACCGTCAATCCGTGCGCAATGACTTGTCCGGTAAATGTTTTTTATATTTATTTATGGATAAACGCTGCTTATTTTTTGAATCTTTTTTTAAATCTGTGCTTGAGTCTATTTGTCGCGTTTATTTATTCAATTTTTGAATGCGTTTGGGTTTAGAAAAAAATTACGATGCAGTATCAGTTGCCCGAGTGACAAACAACAGGCATTACGGTATCGTGCAGTGAGGGTGGGATGACAAACGAATGGTCGGGATATTGTCGATCATTATCCGGTTACTGAACGTAGACATAAACGATAAAAATGACCGTTGCGCGACCGTTAAATACTTTCCGCATGTTATCGATGTTCCTATGCCTCACCATCATCGCCATTGCGGGCGAAACCTGGTGGGGCATATCGTTAGATCGGGAGCTGACCATTGAATCAGAAGCCGGTAGCGCTTTGATCGTGGTTCGCAGCATTCATAATAATGCCAACATAGCGCTGCTGGAGGTAGAAACTGTCATCCATCAGAGTGCCGCTGAAATCCTGCGCGCAGACGATCAGGCGCGTCACAGCGATGCCGCGATAATCGGCATTCTCGTTGCCGCCAAGAAAAAAATGTCGTACCTGGATTCCTTGTCGTATATCAACAAACAGGGATTGCGGTACACCAGCGCGAACCCATACCCCCTCCCCTCCCTTGAGTCAGAACGATTCCGTTATAGCCAGCCAGCGGCGACTAAAAATATCCGGATTGACGACATCGTCTCCAACGATGTCGGCCGCGAGCAGATGTTGCCGGTTGAGCGTGATCTATATGACTCGCATCATCAGTTTGCCGGTCGCATCATTGTCAATATCAAAATATCGCATTTCATGAATTTTTATGACGACATCTCCAAGCGAGATGACATCATTTTGCTCACCAAAGAAAACGGTACGCTACTGTTACGGTTGCCATTTGATGAAAACATGCTCAATCTGGATGTGCGCAATAGTGCCGGTTTCAAGAGCATCCACGGTAAAAACGCGGATGAAGGTAGCGTCGTCAGTCTCTCGACCATCACGGGAAAACAGATGCTGCTGAGTTATAAAAAAATACCGCAGTTTTCCTTGCTGGTCACCTATGGCCGAACAATGGACGACATTCTGATCCCCTGGAGGAAACGTACCCTCAACAGCATGTTGCTGTCGGCCGCAGTGGTTCTGCTGATTTTGGGCATGTTCATCGTCTTTTCGGTTTATCAGCGGCGGCGACACAAATCAGATGTGATCCTCAATTCCAGTGAACAACGGTATCGGATACTGTATGAAGAAAGCGATGATCCGATTTTTCTGATCAGCACAGAAATGCGCTATCTGGGTTGCAACACCGCTGCGGCTAAATTTCTGGGAATTGCTGACAAGCAACGGCTGATAGGCAGGAAGGTCGGGCTATTTTTCAGGCTGGCTTCACATCGCTCGCAAATGCAAAATGTCGCCGATAGAGCGCAATTGGCTATGGCTGGCCAGCCGCAACAATTCGAATGGATCACTGCGCGCGGTAAGCGTCTGATTTATACCGATGTCACACTCAATCGTACCGTTTTCAATGACGGCTACGCCATGTGCGCCATCTTGCGCGATATTTCTGCGCGCAAGAGATCGGAGATCCTCCAGGCAACGCAAAATAAGATTTTGCACATGGTCATGGCAGGAGAAGACATGACCATTACTCTGCGCAAGATCACCGAGTTTTCCGACAGCCAGATTCCCTCCAGCATGTCCATTGTGATGCTGCTCAATGCGTCGCATAGTCACTTCACAGAGATTATTTCCACCTCTTTGTCGGAACATTCAACAGAAATGATCCGCGCCTTACCCATTCTTCACGGTAGCGGGGCCAGCGGCGAAGTGGTGCGGACACTGAAGCCTTATGCCATCGAAGACTGGAGCGCAGACGATTCCGCAAAAACACTACACGCACTTTTCCCCGACAGTACTTACCGCGCTTCGAGCGCCTGGCCAATATTTGGCAAGGATGGTCAGATTCTAGGTGTCTTTACCATCCTGTTTAAACAATCCGGCATTGCAGGAAGCGAGTGCATGGCGCTGGCCAGCGCAGTAGCCGACCTCGCCAGTATTGCCATCGAAAATCGTAATACCGAAGAACGTATCCTGCATCTGGCGCATTACGACAAACTCACCGGCCTGCCCAATCGTTTTCTGTGTCTTCAGCACATCGCTAATGCGTTGACACATGCCGAGCATCGCAATGGAAAAGTGGCCGTATTTTTGTTGGATATGGACCGGTTCAAAAATATCAACGACACCTTCGGTCATGAGACCGGTGAAGCTGTGCTGAAAACCATCGCTACGCGCTTTCGTTCGGTCTTGCGCGAATTAGATATTCTGTCGCGTGTCGGTGGTGATGAATTCGTTGTCCTGATCGACGATTACGAAGATCCGCTGCAACTGTCTGAGATTGCACAAAAACTGTTGCGCGAAGCACGCCGTCCGTTCGGGATCGGCGAACATGAGTTCATGCTCAGCGTCAGTATCGGCATCGCCACTTACCCGGAAGATGGCGGCGATTCACAAACGCTGATCAAGAGTGCCGATATCGCCATGTACCGGGCAAAACATACCGGCAAGGATGATTACCGCTTCTACTCGGAGGAACTCAACACGAATACGGTGGAACGCGTGGCAATGGAGGCTGATCTGCGTCGCGCATTGGAGCGACGTGAATTCATTGCCTGCTACCAGCCGAAAATCGATTTGCATAGCGGCAAGATCGTGGGTGCCGAAGCCCTGGTTCGCTGGCGACATCCGACGCGCGGCCTGCTGTTTCCGGGCGATTTCATTTCCCTCGCGGAGGAAACCGGACTGGTCGGGCAAATCAGTTTGCAGGTGTTGGCCGCGTCCTGCGCCGACCTCCCCTCTTTTTTGCAACATTGCGCCACGTTCGACCGGCTTGCGGTCAATCTGGCAGGCAATCAATTGAACGACCACCGTCTGGTCGACGACATCAAACGCATTATTGACGCTTCGGCAACGCCCTCGTCCCGCATCGAATTCGAAATCACCGAAAGCATGATGATGCAGAACCTCGAACAGGCGGTGTCGATTATGGATCGCATCCGCGCATTGGGATGTTCCATGTCCGTCGATGATTTCGGCACGGGTTATTCATCACTCGCCTACCTTCAGCGATTTCCGATCGACAGCGTCAAAGTTGACAAATCATTCATCGATGCGATTCCCGACGATCTTCATAGCTGCGCCATCGTGCAAGCCATCATCGCCATGGCGCGTGTGCTGAAGCTGAAAGTCATTATTGAGGGAGTGGAAACCACCGTGCAACTGGCTGCCATGCAGCAATTCGGTGCTGACGAGTACCAGGGGTTTCTCTTTAGCAAAGCCTTGCCTGCGGCAGAATTCCTGAAGTTGCTGCAATTACATGCCACGCCTGATGAGCTTGTACTGGGGGCAAAAAACAAATGAAGGAAGGCTCCGCGGCAGAATGCTAAGCCGAGAAACACGCTATGATGCTTAGCAATTGCCATTCTGATCGAACCATTTTATCCAGGAGTTTCCATGCGTTTGTCGTTCCGAAAAAAAATTGCCGCATTGGCTTTCACCTGCGTCAGTGCCGCACTGACACTGCCTCTGATGAGTTTTAGCGCACACGCTGCCGAATTGAAAATCGGTCTCTTCGCCGACATCTCTTCCCTCGATCCTCATTTCAACAATATCGCCCCGAATATTTCGCTGTCTTCCCATTTTTTCGATGCGCTGGTTAACGTCGACGCTAATGGACAATTGATTCCCGGATTAGCCACTTCCTGGCGTGCAATCGATCCTTTTACCTGGGAATTTAAACTACGTCCTGGCGTTAAATTCAGCGATGGCACGGCATTGACGGCAGAGGATGTTGTGTTTTCGATTGATCGTCCCGCCAAACTCACGAATAGTCCCGGCCCGTTCACCAGCTACACCAAACAAATTATCAGCAAGCAGATTGTCGATGCCGATACAATCCGCTTCAAGACGGCCACTCCTTACGGTCCTCTGGCCCTGGATCTAAGCACGATCTTCATCGTTTCCAAAAAAGCGGCGCTCAGTGCCACTACCGAAGATTTCAACAGCGGTAAAGCACTAATCGGTACTGGCCCTTTCAAGTTCGGCAGCTTTGCACGTGGCGACCGTATTGAATTGCTGCGTAACGATCTTTACTGGGGCAGCAAGCCTGAATGGGACAAGGTCACCTTCCGCATCCTGACTTCCGACAGCGCCCGCGTGGCCGCATTACTTGCTGGTGAAGTCGATGCGATTGAAAGCGTACCGCCCGCTGATGTGCCTAGCCTGAAAGCCAATCCGAAATTCCAGTTGCAGCGAAAAACTTCCTGGCGCACTTTGTTCTGGACTATGGATCAGGCACGCGATACCTCCCCTGACATCACCGGCAAGGACGGCAAGCCGCTGGCGAAAAATCCCTTGAAGGATATCCGCGTGAGACAGGCGATCTCGAAGGCTATCAATCGTCAGGCCTTGTCGGATCGCACGCTGGAAGGTTTGGCCATCCCCGCTTCCAATATCGTTGCGCCAGGCATTCTTGGCTACGCCGACAATCTGAAAGTAGAAAAATACGATCCCGTTGCTGCAAAAAAACTGCTGGCAGATGCGGGCTATCCAAACGGTTTTAATCTGACGCTGCATGGCCCGAACAACCGCTATATCAACGATGAGCGCGTAGTGCAGACCGTAGCGCAATTCCTGAGCCGTATCGGTATACAAACCAAGGTCGAAACCTTCCCGCTGTCGGTGTATTTTGGTAAAGCGCGCGCCGGTGAATTCAGTGTCGCGCTACTCGGCTGGGGCACGTTGGCAGCCGATTTCGGACTGCGCACACTGGTCGGAACGATCAATCCAGAAACAGGCTGGGGTTCATGGAACTGGGGGAAATACACCAATCCGAAAGTTGACCAACTGGTGCAATTGTCGCTGGGCTCGGTCAATCCCGAACAGCGTCAGATCTATGCAAAACAGGCCGAAGTGATGGCGCTGCAGGATTATGCCGTCATTCCCTTGTACCACCAGTATGCAACCTGGGCTGTACGCAAAGGAATCAAGTACGCACCCCGCACCGATGAATTCACGTTTGCGCATCAGTTCCATCCTGGCTGAACAGAAGCGCCTTCGTTGATACAGGTTTCAGCGAAAAATTGAACATGCCTCCCGGCTTTATTGCGGGAGGCATTTTTTATTTTAAGACTTTCCTTTCAGCGATACGCACGCGGTCAATCGCGGCCAGACCATGAGCTGCTTCGGCATTCTCCTCAGGCATTCTCTTTCCACTCTGACAAGAGCATAGATTGCCATGAAAAAACGATCCCTTAGGGCATCACTATCCAGGCGAAATGTTTAAGCGAGGACACCGCTCAGGAGCACAAACACCCCCTATAATTGCGCATCAAAATACAAGTAGTCACGAGCATGGGGGCAGGCTCGCGACTATTTCCGAAATCTAAAAGAGGAATTGTTCACATGACGAACTCATCCCAAGGTGCGTTTTTTTTACCTGTGGTTGTCATCTCCTTGTTAGAAAGTCACGACCGCAGGTCTTACGTAGGTGAGCAATTATCCAAATTCGGCGTCCCGTTTCGCTTCTACGACGCCACGCGGCTTGAGACTTACCCGCCTCAGTATGATGCCGTTACCCGCATGAAAAATCATGGCAACCACATGAATCTGTCAGAGGTCGGTTGCTATGGCAGCCATTACCAGACATGGCAACAACTGGTCGATTCCGAAGATGAAGCCTGGTGCATATTGGAAGATGATGTGGAGCTCTCCGACAGATTTGCGCCAGTACTGATGCAAGTCGCCGCACTAACGCAACCCTACGGATTCATTCGCCTTTATGACTATGGCGGCGAGGGTTCCTGGCAGATCGGCAGACTCCCTGACGGAAGCGTGCTCAAGGACCATAGAAAGCAACCGTTCGGCATGCAAGGCTATGTGATTCACCGTGAAGCTGCGAAAACTCTGTTGGCCTATGCCGAACGCATCCTCTATCCGATCGACGATGTACTCAACCGTAACTGGGAACATCGAATCCCGATGGCATCGATTTCTCCCGACGTCCTCAAGCATCGCAATGACTTGATGGGAACCACCATCGGCCGCGAAAAGGCCAAACGCAATTTGCGTCAAAAACTGATACGTGAATTTTATATGGGCAGAGATAGCCTGAATCGTCGTATCTATGCCTGGCGACGACGCGAGAAAAAAACCGCTTCAGATACTGCGATCTGATTTACTCGGAGACTTCGGCGGGCGGAGAATCCCTCAACGCCAGCGAGCTTTTGCGTCAGTCCTATTTATTTTCTTCACGCGGCGCAATATCGATACGGTCTACCTGCCACAGCGCCGGAAATAATCGTATCCACAAGGCCACGACCAGCAAGGTACCAATACCTCCAATCAGTACCGCCGGCATGGCTCCAAACCAGCCAGCGGTGATGCCGGACTCAAACTCCCCTAATTGATTCGAGGTGCCGATGAAGACTGAATTCACCGCACTGACTCGACCTCGCATGGCATCCGGGGTCTGTAATTGCACGAAGGCGGAACGCACCACTACGCTAATCATGTCGGCCGCGCCGAGTACGGTAAGCGCCACCAGCGACAGCCAGAAATTATGCGACAAGCCAAAAATAATCGTGGCGCATCCAAAGCAGCCCACCGCGATGAACATGATGCGCCCCACTCTCTTGCTGAGCGGTCGTCTTGCCAGGAAAAAAGCAACGGACAGCGCGCCGACCGCTGGCGCAGAACGCAAGAACCCAAGTCCCACAGCCCCGACATGCAGCACATCCGTCGCGTAAATCGGTAGTAAGGCCGTAGCGCCGCCGAGCAGCACCGCAAACAAATCCAGCGATATCGCACCCATCACGGCCGGTCGGCTGCGAATAAAAGCGATACCCGCGAAGAGCGAGGACAGGCTGGCTTTTTCCTTTTGCGGCACACGACGGATCGATTGGATCTGTCCTAATAGCAGAGCAGAAACCAGAAATAGCCCGCCACTGACCAGATACACCGCCACCGGACTGACAACGTACAAAAAACCGCCCAGCGCGGGACCCACGATAACGGCAACCTGCGTCGCCGAAGAGGCCCCTGCCACAGCGCGCGGCAATTCATCTGGCCGCATCAGTTCTGGCAACAAAGCCTGCATCGTTGGCTTATTGAATGCGCGGCCGACACCGATGAGAAACACGATGATAAAGATCAGTTCTCGATTGAGCCAGTCGCCTATGCTGCCGGTCGCGAGCAGGACGGCGGAAAGTCCGGCGATCACAAGCGATACCTGACTTACACGTCTGCGGTCGTAGCGGTCGGCGATATGGCCGACGATAAAAACAAGAAAAAGCGAGGGGATAAATTGCGCCAGGCCCACCATGCCGAGGTCAAAAGCGCTGTGCGTGAGCTGGTAGATCTGCCAGCCGACAGCGACGACCTGCATTTGCAACGCAATGGTCGAAGCAACGCTAGCCAGCCAGAACAGGCGGAAATTGCGGTGATGATACAACGGAAGTCCCCGGCTTAATGGCCGGGGTAAGCGGACGGCATCATGGTTTGCGTTGTGCGTAATGTTGCGCGAGCACGGCGCAGACCATCAATTGCAACTGATGAAAAATCATCAGCGGTAGCAAAATAACGCCTACCGTATGACTGGAAAACAGCACCTTGGCCATGGGGACGCCGCTCGCCAGACTTTTTTTGGAACCACAAAATACAATCGTGATTTCATCTTCTTTGGCAAACCCGAAACGGCGGCTGGCATACATCGACAATCCGATGAGCAAGCCCAGCAAGATAGCGCTGACGCCGAGAATGCCAAACAGACTGGTCAGCGGAAGCTGGCTCCACAAACCCTGTATGACAGCGGCACTGAACGCGACATACACCACCAGTAAAATAGAACTTTGATCCACGACTTTCAGCATGGCCTTATGGGAATCGACCCAGCGACCTATCCAGCGGCGGGCGATTTGTCCGGCAACGAAAGGCAGCAGCAACTGATAAATAATTGTCAAAATCGCACCCGACGAGGAATGCGCCGCGTTATTCGATACGACGATCAGTCCGACCAGCAGTGGTGTTAAAAAGATACCCAGCAAGTTCGATGCCGAGGCGCTGCAGACAGCGGCCGGTACGTTACCGCGTGCGACGGCAGTAAAAGCGATCGAGGATTGCACGGTCGAGGGCAGTACGCAGAGGTAAAGGAAACCGATGTACAAATCCGGCGTCACCATCCATAGCAATGCGGGTTTCAGTATCAGACCCAACAGCGGAAAGACGGCGAACGTAAATGTCAGCACGGTCAAATGCAATTTCCAATGCATCAGGCCTGCCATGGCCTGCTCTCTCGATAATTTGGCGCCATGCAGAAAGAACAGCAAACCGATCATGAACGTGGTCAGTATCTCGAAGCCCTGGGCAACGACGCCGGTACAGGGGAGAAAACTTGCCGTGATGACGGTGGTAATGAGCAACAGGGTGAGGTTATCGGGCAGGAAGCGGGAACGGGTCATGGCTGTGCGTTTTGTTGTTATGTGGCAGATGTGCCCGCACCGGGACGGTGGCGGGCAAGTTTGCCATTGTACGCGAGCAGAGAATGCTCAGTCTTTGATTACCAAATCCAGAACATCAACAGCCACGCAAAATTCACCAGGGTCAGCGCGGCCAGCACCGGCAATACCGCGACGATCCGCCGTGGCAGCGATACTTCATAGCGGCCAATGACTTTCCAGGCCAGCACCAGACTCCACAGCGTCGTCGCCGTCAGCAAGGCGGCGCGCACGTCGTTGGCCCAGTAAACCGGCCAATGCTCGGCGCGCAACAGGCTGATCGTTGTTGCCGACAATCCGACAAACACGCCGCAGCTGGCCAGCGGGATCATCGATTGCACCAGATGATTGAAGCGGGAAGTACTCCACTGACCCAGCACACGGGTGCTGACGGCAAACAGGACGCTCAGTGCGCATCCCATCAGCAAGGCGGTCGTCCCGATATAAGCCACGACCAGACTGCCATCGAGCCAGGTGAACACATCGCTTTGCTCCGGATAGTTCGTCAGCAACCACCACGGCGCCTGGGTGCCGAACGGCCACAGAATATCGCGATCGATCAGCCAGCCGGCGGCGATCTGCTTGATCTGGACGAACCAGGGACTGGCACTCCAGTGAAAAGCGCCGATAGCAATGCCGAACAGGCCGAACAGCACCAGCGTGCTTTCCCACAGGTTGTTGTTGGTTTTGCCGAACTGGACGATTTCCACGGTCGGGGCGCGCCAGCTCAGTCCGATGGCATCGCGATGACCGCTGCAACGACCGCACATGTGGCAGTCGGAAGCACCGGTCATTTTGCGCAAAGGCACCAGCGGAGCGCAATTGATGGCAATGACTCTGACGCCATGCGTCTGGTATGAGGCGCGCCAGGCATCTTCGTTGACCTTGTAATGAAATGGTGAGAGCTTGGCCAGCAAGCCGAATACGCCGTTGACCGGGCACAGGTATTTGCACCAGACCCGTTTTTCCTTGCCATAAATAATGCCAACGATAATCGCGCCCAGCGTGGAACCCCCCAGCACCAGCAATACCGCTTTGGGATATTGATACACGCTGACCATCTGGCCGTAAATGGTTGTCAAACCAAAAGCGACGAAGGGCCAGCCGCCCCAGCGCATCCAGCGGGGAATCGCTTTGCCCAGGCCGTATTTGCTGGCAAATTCCGTCAGCGTCCCTTCGGGACACAGCACGCCGCACCAGACCCGTCCCATCAACACCATCGTGACCAGAACAAACGGCCACCAGATGCCCCAGAAGGAAAATTGCGCGATCAGGGTCAGGTTGGACCACAAGTGGGCGGTCTCGTCGGGCAGCGGCAAAAAGATCGGGACGATGATCAGGAAGGCGTAGGTCAGAACGATCAGCCACTGGATGCCGCGTATGGCACCGCCATAACGCCGCATCCACTCGCCCACGCGCAGCAAACGGGTTTGCGGTAAAGCCATCGTCGTCATGAGGTCTTCGGTAGCGGAGAAGAGGACGCCGCCGCAGACCGCGGTTGCAGCGCACGCCAGATCAGCGCCCAGTAGACGACATAGGCGAAGAGCGCCAGCAGCGTTGGATGCGCCCGGTAACCGACCAGACTCGCCATCAGCCCGCCTGCCACTCCCGAATCATCCAGTAAGGCGCTGCTATCCCACATCGGTGCGGTAAGCGTCGACGCAAAGGAAAGATTCGATACCCAGTCGACATTTTCGAGCAGGAGATCAAACAATTTTTCCACGCCGGTCAACATCAGCCCGGCTGCCAGTAGCAGCAACATGATTTCGGTGACCTGGAAAAAACGCCGCCAGGAGAATAGCTTTCCGCCCAGCTGTAGCAGATAGAACGTCAGGAATGCCAGCGCCAGACCCAACAGCGCCGCCAGCAACATCGGGCCGATATTGCCTTGCTGACCCACGCCAAGTCCATACAGAAAAACCGCCGTTTCGCTGCCTTCGCGCGCAATCGCCAGTGCGGCCAGCGTGAAAACACCCCACCAGTTGCCGCTGTCGTAATTGCTTTTGAGCGAGGTTTCCATATCCTTCTTGAGCGTGCGTCCATGCTTGCGCATCCACAGCACCATCTGAACGATCAACATCGCCGCTATCAGCACCATGCCGATCTGGAAGTAGGTTTGCGCTTCACCCGAGAGCAGTTCGCTGAATCCTAGCAAGGCGAAACCCAGAAGGATCGCCAGTAGCACTCCTGCGGCTACTCCGGCCCACAGGTAAGGCAGTCCGCGCCGCGCCGCTGCGTCGCCATTGTTGAGCCAGGCATACAGAATGCCGACGACCAGCAGGGCTTCGACGCTTTCGCGCCAGACAATAAACATGACCTGACCCATCATTTTTCCTTTCGTTATTTGACGACGATCACACCCGGTGGCTTATCCAGATGGAAATCATCGAAAAATTTGTATTCTCCGGGTTGCAAAGGAGCGATGACCACGAAGGATTGCGCTCCCGGGCCTAGCACTTTTTCCTTGCGGAGCTGGATGCTTTCAAATTCAGCGGCGCTGGTGCCGATGTTGTGCAGTTCGATCTTGAACTTGGTTTTGGCCGGTACTTCGAGACGGGCCGGAATCAACTTTCCGTCGCTCATTTCCAGCTTGAACGTCGGCAGTTCCG
Source organism: Herbaspirillum sp. RTI4 (assembly GCF_034313965.1). NCBI lineage: Bacteria > Pseudomonadati > Pseudomonadota > Betaproteobacteria > Burkholderiales > Oxalobacteraceae > Herbaspirillum > Herbaspirillum sp. RTI4. The sequence continues at coordinate 2,476,359 of NZ_JAVIWQ010000002.1, read as the reverse complement.
ACGCCCCGGCGGCCAAGGCCGTCAACATGATGCTGCCAGTCAGCAGCTTGACGCCGCGGCGCATTAAGGTCTGCATGTTCATCCTGATTTCACTCCCGATAATAGGACTGGAAAGAGAGGGCTGCGATGCGCATGATTGCTCGGCCCTTCGCCCTCACTGCTGAATAGACAGCTTCTTAATAACCGCCCTTTTTACCGACGCCGGCAAAGACGAGGTCGTAATTCAGCTCGAATGGCTTGAACCAGGGGCTGACGCCGGTTTCTTTATCAACGTGACGGCCGAAATGCGCGTGCTCGTTCGCCGATGGCGGAGAGATGATGAATTTCAGTTTGTATTTGCCGGGGCCGGCCATTTTGACGTTATCGCCATAATGCGGTCCGTCGCTGGCGACCATAGGCATCAGATCGCCACGAATCACCTGAGGCGAACCGACTTTGCTCAATTCGAATTTGATAACCAGATAAGGCATCCAGTCGCCTTCTGCGAATCCGTTGGGATTTTTAGCGACGGCGTGGATATCGGCTTCCAGGTGAATATCGGATTCTTCCGCTTTGCGCATCATGCCGTCCGGTTCCATCTTGACCGGCTGCAGATAGACGGCATTGACTTCGAGGCCGTTCAGAATTTGCGGCTTGCCGATGGGATATTCGGCAGCCTGAGCCGATCCGATGGCGATGCAGGTAAGTAAAATTGCCTGTGCGGCGCGTGATGTCAGTGGGTGAATGCGAGCCATGGAATTCTCTCCGTATGTGAATGGTAATGATTATCAATTAAGATTGTACCATCACATCGGAAATTTTATTGGCAAGCGGTATCAGACAAAGATGAAACTGGAATTACGCCTGCACACCATCTCGGTGCAACAGAATCAATGCCACTCAAGAATGACGTGTCTATCATCCATCCAGTGCACCTTGATCTGCGCGGGATTGACTTTGTGTCCCGCACAGGCACTCGCCGCCACAGAAAAAGGAGCCGCGTAATACCGGCCATTGGCTGAAGAACTCATTTGGGTATCCGGTGCATGGGCAGCAATCCAGGTCGCCAGGTTATTGCGTAAATAGATGGCGCAGGCGCTGCTGTCGCGTTCGCTGATTTCGCAACGACAAGAGTTGCCCGAAGTAACGATGGGAGGCGCCCCAAGAGCCGTATTAGCCTGATTTTGCGGAGAAGGCACCTGAACCCGCACCTGCACCGCCTCCCCGACACTCGCGGTTATCAGTAAGGCCAAACCGGTCGCACAAAATAATGCCTTCATGTCAGCCTCCCTCTCGTTTATCGCACAGCCAGACGCCACAAGGAGGTCACTTCCGCCGCACGCGCCGCATGCAGCGGGTCGCTGGCATCGGTCGCGCCAGGGTGACGCGGCCGGATGTCCTGCCGATGGACAACGTGCAAACCTGCCTGCGCAATCCACTGCGCCAACTGGTCGGCGCTGCGCAATCCCAGATGTTCGGCGAAGTCAGACAAAATCAGCCAACCCTCTCCCTGCGGTGTCAAATGTTCGGCCAGGCCGTTCAGGAAACCCTTGAGCATGCGGCTGTCGGGATCGTAAATCGCATGTTCGATGGCCGCGCTCGGTGTCGCCGGCAACCACGGCGGATTACAGACAATCAGCGGCGCGCGCCCGGGTGGAAACAAGTCGGCATCCACCACCTCTACCTGCGAGGCATAACCCAGACGACGCATATTGTCGCGGGCGCATTCCAGTGCGCGCGGATCGCTGTCGGTCGCCACAATGCGCGCCACACCGCGTTGCGCAAGAACCGCCGCCAGCACGCCGCTACCCGTACCGATATCAAACGCCAGCGTGCTGGCAGGCAATGGCGCTTGCGCCACCAGATCAATGTATTCGCCGCGCACCGGCGAGAAAACACCATAATGCGGATGGATACGCGCTTGCAGCACAGGAATTTGCACGCCCTTGACGCGCCACTCATGCCCGCCGATCACCCCCAGCAATTCGCGCAAAGACATGACAAAGGCCGGCGACTTCTTTCCGTAGGCTTCCATGCACGCCTGCTGCACATCGGGAGCGCGGCGCAAAGGAATCCCATAAGCGGAATCAAAAGGAATTAACAGCATGCCCAGCACACGCGCACGTTGCGCCCGCGCCTGCCGGTGCCGATGAAACAAGCGTGCAGGTGCTTCCGCCAAAGGAGCGACAGCGGTATCGACCGCTAATTTCGCCGCTGCCGTTTCGCGTTTTCCTGCCGTACGACCGCGACGCGAACCGGGACGCGGCAGCGCATCGCAACGCCTTGCCAGCGCCTGCAATAGCTGGCGCGCATTTTGAAAATCGCCTTGCCACAACAAGGCAGTGCCTTCGCAAGCAAGGCGATAGGCCAGATCCGCGCCGAGCGTATCATCAGCCAGCAGGACTTTGGCGGGTGGCGGCGAACCATTGGCAGATTGCCAGCAGGCAGTGTGCAGGACGTCGTTTTGAGTCCATTCGATGAGGCATTCTGAGTTCACGCTTTGATCCATTGGTAAAATTCGTTGCCCGACCCCAAAAATGGACGGTGGCGCATTGTAGCGCAGCGACTGAGCACTTATTTTCAGATATGAATGAAACAATCACGAAAGATATTATCCATAACATTTCCCACATTGACGCAAAGAAGTACTCACTGATCCTGAACCTGGCGCTGCTGGCCGTAGCGCTCGCTATCTTCGTCGGCATTGCACTGCATCTTGCGCCCGACTGCCCGCTGGCGCTGCAAGACATGGCGATTTCGCGCTGGGTGCAAAATCAGACATCGCCATCGATGACCGCCCTGATGCGGGGCATATCGGCGCTGCACGGCGCACTCGCGATAATCGGCCTGGCTATTTTGGTCGGTCTGCACATGTGGCACACCGATGCAAAGCGATGGATCGTTTTTCTGCTCGCAAGCGTGCCGCTTGGCTTCGTCCTCAATACGGGCCTGAAACATTTTTTCCACCGGGCGCGTCCGCAATTCGATTTGCCGCTGGTGACGCTGCATTCTTATAGTTTCCCTAGCGGACATACCTTTGGCAGCGCCGTCTTTTACGGCGTGCTGGCGCTATATCTTGTTCGCAACGAGCGACGCACCGGGGCGCACATCCTGATTTTCGGCGGGGCATTGTGTCTGACGGCGCTGGTGGCCGTCAGCCGGGTCTATCTTGGCGCGCATTACCTCAGCGATGTGCTGGCGGCATCGGCACTGGGAATTGCCTGGGTCAGTCTATGGTTCATGGTCATTTTCCATAGCGGATGGCGCACCACTGCGTTGAAACATGCCGGATAAGCAAAAAAACCGGCGGTGGATTCAAGCGATTGAACCCACCGCCCTCAAGTTCAGGCATTTTTCCACTCAGGCGAGCGTTTTTGCAGGAAGGCATTGACGCCCTCTTTCTGGTCTTGCGTATCGAACAGACCGACGAACAGATCGCGTTCCAGAGGCAAGCCTGCCGCCGATGGCTGATGACGGGCAGACTGAATCAGCGTTTTGCACACCGCCACACTGGAAGGGCTTTGCTTATCCACCTTCGCGGCCAGATCCAGCGCATGCTGGCGCGCAGTTCCTTTCGCCACAACTTGCTCGACCAGCCCGATACGCAGTGCCGTCTGCGCATCCACCCGTTCGCCGCATAAAATCATGCGCTTGGCCCAGCCCTCACCGACCAGCCGTGGCAGCAACTGCGTGCCGCCGGCACAGGGCAACAAACCAATACCGGCCTCGGGCAAGGCCATCTGCGACTGCTCTTCCACGATTCTGATATCGCAGGCCAGAGCGCATTCGAGTCCGCCGCCCATGGCATAACCGTTGATGGCGGCAATCGATACACCGCGAAACTGGCTCAGCGTTTCGAACGCCGCACCAAACAGTTCCGCCATATTGCGCGCCACCCCCTTGTCGCCATCGGCAAACAATTTCAATTCCGCCCCGGCGCTAAAGAATTTTTCGCCCTCACCGGTCACGACCAGACTATAAATAGTGCGATCAGCGTTCAGGTCCAGCACCAGTTGACGTAACGATGCCAGCGATTCGGCCGTCCAGGTATTGGCCGGCGGATTAGCCAGCGTCAGCACTGCGGTATGGCCCAGAATTTCCAGTTTCAGGTTGGTATAAGTACTCATCGCAAATCCTCTGTATTTTCATTAGCCAGCATGTGGCGGGCGACGATGACCCGCATGATTTCGTTGGTGCCTTCCAGAATCTGATGCACGCGCACGTCGCGGAAGTAACGCTCCAGCGGATATTCGCGGATATAGCCGTAACCGCCGTGGATTTGCAGCGCATCGTTGCAAATCTTGAAACCAAGATCGGTCGCGAAGCGCTTGGCCATAGCGCAATAAGCGGTGGCATTAGGCGCTTGCGCATCCAGCTTGCAGGCCGCCAGCCGCACCATCTGACGCGCCGCGACCAGTTCGGTCTGCATGTCGGCCAGTTTGAATTGCAACCCCTGAAAATCGGCCAGCGGCCGCTTGAACTGATGCCGCTGTTTCATATAAGCATGTGCCGCATTCAATGCCGCCTGTGCCGCGCCGACCGAGCAGGTGGCGATATTGATGCGCCCGCCATCCAGCCCTTTCATCGCAAACTTGAAGCCCTCCCCTTCATTGCCCAGCAAATGACTGGCAGGTACCTTGACGTTATCGAAGCTGATGGTGCGCGTGGGCTGACTATTCCAGCCCATTTTCACTTCCTTGCGCCCGTAAGTGATGCCTTCGGCATTGGCCGGCACGACCAGTGCCGAAATGCCTTTTGCGCCCTCGCCGCCAGTACGCGCCATCAGCACCAGCACATCGGTCGCACCCGCACCGGAGATGAACGCCTTGGTGCCATTGATAACATAGTGGCCATCGACCAGCTTGGCACTGGTTTTAAGCGAGGCGGCATCCGAACCCGCGCCCGGCTCGGTCAGACAGTAAGAACCAATTTTGCTGCCGCTGGCAAGAGCCGTACACCAGACCGATTTGACTTCGTCGGTGGCCCAGGAGGCGATCATCCAGCTCACCATGTTGTGAATCGTCAGAAACGCGGCCGTCGAAGGGCAAGCGCTGGCCAGCTCCTCAAAGACAATCGAGGCGTCCAGCCGCGACAAGCCCAGTCCGCCCACGGCTTCCGGCGTATACAGCCCGCAAAAACCGAGTCCGCCGGCTTTTGCGATGACTTCCACCGGGAAATACGCCTCCTCGTCCCAGCGGGCGGCATGCGGCGCCATTTCACCGGCGGCGAAGTCACGCGCACTTTGTTGAAAAGCCAATTGGTCTTCGTTCAGTTCAAAATCCATTACTGTCTCCATTGTTTTTTATGGGAACTCTCGGCCAGACCCGGTGCGCGTCATGGCGCAGGCCGGACTTGGTAAGGTGTTCTTGCTGAGGCAAGTTATGCCCAAGGCTAACCGATAATGCCGACCCGGGGTGTCGCCCTGACGACATTGCGCAGCACCGTCCTCAATCTACTTCAGCCAAATTCGGGCAAATTCAGGCAGCGACCGGCGCATGTGCAGGCAAGGATGCGCCAAGATAGCGATCCAGCAATTGCGTCTTTTGTTGTTCCGAGAGCGCAATCGCCGCGTCCTTCACATGACCGAAACCACGTATTTTTTCCGGCAAGCGGGCAATATCGACCGCCAGCGTCAGATTGTCGCGGCGCAAAGTCGGCAACAAGATCAGCAACGTGGCGCAGTAATCCTCTACCAAACGCCGTTCGACCTTGCGTTCTGCGCTGTGACCGAAGGGGTCGAACCAGCCGCCACGCAAGCCTTTCAGTTTTGCCAGCAGCCGGAATGCCCGGAACATCCAGGGGCCATATTGCGTTTTCAGCAGATGACCCTGCGCATCTTTTTTGGAGAACAAGGGCGGTGCCAGGTTGAAAGTCAGAGAAAAATCGCCCTCAAATTGCTGCTTGAGCTGCTCGATAAAACTGCCATCGGTGTACAGCCGCGCGACTTCATATTCGTCCTTGTACGCCATCAGCTTGGACAAATTCTGGGCGACGGCCTGCGTCAGCGTGCGGCTTTGCCCCAGTCCGGCTTCGGCGGCACGCACCCGTTCGACGACCTCGGTGTAGCGTTTGGCGTAGGCAGCATCCTGATAATCAGTCAGAAAAACGGTACGTTGCTGAATCAGTTGATCCAAGTTGGGGGGCATACGCAATACGACCGGTTGCTCCGGCACGGCGATTTTCTCGACACGCGCCAGATCGACGGCAGCGCGCCGACCCCACAGGAAGCTGGTTTTATTGGATTCCACCGCCACGCCATTCATTTCAATGGCACGCAGCAGCGCCGCTTCACTCAGAGGCACGGCTCCACGCTGCCAGGCATAGCCGAGCATGAACAGGTTGGCGGCAATCGAATCGCCCATCAGCGCCGTTGCCAGTCGGGTAGCGTCAATGAAATCGACCTCCCCATCCACCGCTTCAGTGATCAGCGTGCGAACTTGATCCAGCGGAAATTGCCAGTCCGGATTTTTCGCGAACTGACCCGGCGGTTGCTGGTGCAGGTTGACGACGGCGCGGGTGCGTCCAACCCGCATCTTGGAAATAGCATCGTGCGCACCGGCGGTCAGCATGTCGCAACCGAGAATCAGATCGGCTTCGCCAGTGGCGATACGTTGGGCGCGCAGCGCTTGTGAGGTGGCGGCGATGCGGACATGCGAGGTAACGGAACCATTTTTTTGCGACATGCCAGTCATATCCAGCACCGACGCACCCTTGCCTTCCAGATGCGCCGCCATACCGAGCAATGCGCCGACGGTAATGACGCCGGTGCCGCCAATGCCATTAATCAGGATATTGAAAGGAGTGGCGCAAGAAGGCAGCAAAGGCTGAGGCAAATTACTGAAATCGCCCAGATCGGCGCTGGTAAGGCGTGCGCCAGTTTTCGATTTCTTCAGTTTGCCGCCATTGACGGTGACGAAGCTAGGACAAAAACCTTTGACGCAGGAGTAATCCTTGTTACAGGAGGATTGATCGATGGTGCGCTTGCGGCCGAAGTCGGTTTCCAGCGGGAGGATGGAGGTGCAGTTCGATTGCACGCCGCAATCGCCGCAGCCTTCGCAGACGGCAGCATTAATCACCATCCGCTGTTGCGGGTCGGGATACTCGCCTTTTTTCCGCCGCCGCCGTTTTTCCGCCGCGCAGGTCTGATCGTAAATCAGCACGGAGACACCCGGCACTTCGCGCAACAGACGCTGTACGGCATCCATATCCTTGCGGTCGTGCAGCGTGGTGTTGGCCGGCAAATCGCTGCGGTCACGATAGCGTTCCAGATCTTCAGTCACCAGCGCGATACGCTCCACGCCTTCGGCTGCGACCTGACGTGCCATCATCGGCACCGAGATCATGCCGTCCACCGGCTGGCCACCGGTCATGGCGACCGCATCGTTGTACAGAATCTTGTAGGTAATATTGACGCCCGCCGCCAGCGCCGCCCGGATCGCCAGCGATCCCGAATGGAAATAGGTCCCGTCGCCCAGATTGGCAAAGACGTGCGGCACCTTGGAAAACGGGGCCTGCCCTATCCACGGCGCGCCCTCGCCGCCCATGTGGGTAGTGAGTTTGTTGAATTCAGGATAAATCGCCGTCGCCATGACGTGACAGCCGATACCGGCCAGCGCAAAGCTGCCTTCCGGCACCTTGGTCGAGGTATTGTGCGGACAGCCCGAGCAGTAGTAAGCCGGACGCGGTGGCGTAGCGACGGCTTTGTTCAGTACCGCATCTTTGGCGTCGAGAAACGCCAGTCGCGCTTTAATCAGATCACTGGTGTGAAAACGCGCAATCCGCGCCGCAATCACGCGGGCGATCTGAGCTACCGAGAAATCAGCCTTGGAGGTCAACAACCATTCGCCACGCGGGGCGACCCATTCGCCTTTTTCATCGAACTTGCCGATCACGCGCGGACGCACATCGTCGCGCCAGTTATAGAGCTGCTCCTTGAGCTGATATTCGACCATCTGGCGTTTTTCTTCGACCACCAGAATTTCATCCAGCCCCTGAGCGAATTCGCGCACACCTTCCGGTTCCAGCGGCCAGGGCATGGCAACCTTGAACAGCCGCAGGCCGATCTCGGCGGCGAAGGCTTCGTCGATCCCGAGTTCGCTCAGCGCTTCCAGCACATCCAGATACGACTTGCCGGAGGCGATAATGCCCAACCGCGCATTCGGGCTATCGATCATCACGCGGTTGAGATGATTAGCGCGGGCATAAGCGAGCGCCGCGTAAATCTTGTAATCCTGCATCAGCGCTTCCTGCTTGCGCGCTTGTACTCCCAGCGTTTCGGTGGACAAGCGGGCGTTCAGGCCGCCCGGCGGCATGACGAAATCGGTAGGGAGGGAAATTTTTACGCGGAACGGATCAGCATCGACCGAGGCACTCGATTCCACCGTATCGGCCAGCGCTTTGAAGCCGACTGTGCAGCCGGAGAAGCGCGACATGGCCCAGCCATGCAAACCGAGATCGAGATACTCCTGCACATTGCAAGGGTAGAGCATGGGGATCATCGAGGCGGAAAAAATATGGTCGGACTGATGCGGCAGCGTCGAGGAATACGCGCCGTGATCGTCGCCCGCCACCAGCAGCACACCGCCCAGTGCCGAAGTACCGGCGTGATTCATGTGTTTAAGCACATCGCCGCAGCGGTCCACGCCAGGCCCCTTGCCGTACCACATGGCGAATACGCCGTCGTATCTGGCAGGGCCGATCAGATCGACCTGCTGCGAGCCCCAGACCGCGGTGGCGGCCATGTCTTCATTGGTGCCGGGTTGGAATTTGACGCGGTGCGCTGCCAGATGCGGCTGCGCTTTCCACAAGGCTTCGTCGAGACCACCTAGCGGCGAGCCACGATAGCCGGAAATGAAACCTGCTGTATTCAGCCCGGCGGCCTGATCGCGCCATTGTTGCAGCATCGGCAAACGGACCAGCGCCTGAATGCCGGAGAGGAAAATAGTGCCGGAAGTGGCGGTGTATTTGTCATCCAGACCGACGACGGCCAAGGTCGGCTGTAGATCGGTAGCAATCGGATGAGAGGAAAGGACTGACGAGGTGGCTGACGACAGTCCTGCAGGCCGGTCGCCCGTTGCGGAGGCGGCTTGATGCGTCGCGCCGGCAACGGGGTTTCCTGCGGATTCGCTGGCTGAACGAACTTCCATGACATTCTCCAAAATCTTGATTCAGATAGCGCCTGTCATCACTGCATCCTGTAGGGTGCATCACTGGCAGGCAACGGGACCGTGGTGCGGTCTTCACAGCAGGTAGAGCGCGGTGTTTTGCGGTAACTCTGCTGTGACTGAAGTCTATAGTCCCTTGAGGCACGGGGGGAAATACCGATTCTGGATAGGGGTATAAGTTTAAATGATGGGGCAAGCCGGGATATGCCGCCAATGGCGGTATCTGTGGAGGAGGCACACAAAAAAACGCGCCGCATCTTCAAGGAGAGGCAGCGCGCAGGTCGAACGTCAATCAGTAACAATTTTTGCCATTGTGTCGCAAGCAGTGCAAGTGCGAGTGCAAATAAAAAATCAGGGTCAGGGCCAGAAACTCTGCCGTGCGCACACGGCTCATCAAGGCATTACCTCTACTGCTCCGAGATAAGGCACCTCACCCCTCCACTCACCCATGCGTCCCTACTTCGCTGCCTTACGCGCCTCGGCCAACCAACCGTCATAGACCGCCTTATGCGCAGCAATCCAGCCACTGGTGTGACGCTCTATGTCAGCAGCCTTGTTTTCCCCTTTGGTCATGCGCAGATTTTCCGCATTGATATCGGCATTCGGCAATTGCATGATGGAAAACAGCTTGGCCGCAGCCGGATTGGCATTTGCCCACTTCAGATTCGCCACAATATGCTGATTATTGAGTTGGAAGCCGTAGTTACTACCATCGGGCAAACGGGTATCCACCTTGTCGTTCGGCTTAGGCTGGGATGAAAACGGCACCTGCAAAAAGACCACATCACGTCCCGGCACCAACACGGCGCTCAGCCAGTATGGAGTCCAGGTGTAGTAGAGAATAGGATCGCCGTGCTTGAAGCGTGCCAGGGTATCCGCAATGATGGCCGAATAACTTCCCTGATTATGCGTCACGGTGGCGCGCAGCTTATAGGCGTCCAGCTGGTTCTCAATCACCCCTTCACATCCCCATCCGGGATTACAACCGGCAAGATCCGCTTTGCCATTGCCGTTGACATCAAACAGCTTGGCAATTTTAGGGTCTTTCAGTTGCGCGATATTGGTGATCTTGTACTTGTCGGCCGTTTTTTTATCGATCAGATAACCCTGCAGGGCATTCGATGAATAAATCCCTTTACGGTACATTTTGGCGTCACCGCCGGCATGATCGTAAAACTCATCATGCAAGGGCTGCCAGCTGGAAGCGAGGAAGGTAGCGTCGCCATTGGCGAGCGCCAGATAGGCCGTGGCATATTCGACCTCTTTGATTGGTTCAACCTCATAGCCCAGATCTTTTAAGGCATGCATCACCAGCAAAGTCTGAAACGTTTCTTCTGCGATAGAACTTTTGACTGGCGAAACCTTAATGCCTTTGCCCGGCATCGTATTGGCCGCCATCGCCGCGCCAGCGAACATGCCGGCGGCAAGCAACATGGCAGCGAGTTTCTTATTGGTATGCAATAAATTCATTTTATCTCCTGAAGTAACTGATTAATTTGGGGAACCTCTGATTAAGCGACTGCGCGACGCTTACTCAGAGCCTCTTTGCTTCAATTTCGTCGGCTCAATTTCGGATAGCGATTTAGGCGGTTTGTAGCTGACCGCTGTTATCTGCATCTTTATCTGTGGCGTTATCGGTTGAGGCGGGTTGCTGAGGCCTCGTCTGATCGTCGTGTTCAGCGCCCGGCGTGTTTTTCCGTTTGAATAACAGCGCCAGCAAGCGCACCAACAATCCTATCGGGCCGCGTTCCGTAAAGCGTACGGAATGCACGTCCTGCCGGATCAGCGCCTGCGTCATACGATCCAGCACAATCGCCAGAATCACAATACCCAGTCCACCCACCGTCGCCAGTCCCATATCGAGACGTCCGATACCGCGCAATACCATCTGTCCTAAACCACCCACGGCGATCATGGAAGCAATCACCACCATCGACAAGGACAGCATCAGCGTCTGATTGACGCCCGCCATGATGGTCGGCATCGCCAGCGGCAATTGCACTTTGGTCAGCATCTGCCAAGGTGTGGCACCGAAAGCGCGGGAGGCTTCGATCAGGTCAGGCCGCACCTGCCGGATACCGAGACTGGTCAATCGCACCAGCGGGGCCAGGGCGAACACAATCGTCACCACCACACCAGGTACATTGCCGATACCGAACAGCATCACGACCGGAACCAGATAGACGAAGGCTGGCGTGGTTTGCATGGCATCAAGCACAGGCCGCAGAAATTTTTCCAGCCGGTCAGAACGGGCCGCAAGAATACCTAGCGGCAAACCGATCACAAAACAAAACGCCACGGCGGTAATGACGAGCGCCAGGGTCGTCATCGCTTGCGACCAGACACCGAGAAAGCCAATGAGCAGCAGCGACACAACCGTTCCCAGTGCAAGTCGACGTCCGCTGACCTGCCAGGCGGCTAAGCCAAACAGCGCAATCATCAGCAGGGACGGTACCGATTGCAGGGTATGTTCAACGAAAGTCAGACTGCCATCGATAGGCAAGCGGACTTGCTGGAACACTTCACGGAAATTGGTCACGACCCAGTTCAAACCATGTTCGACCCAACGATCCAGCGGAAGTACCGCATTTTTGAAGGGATGCAGGATGTCGAAACTCGGGACAGGCACATCGCCCGGACTCGGCGCGGCACCCTGAAGCCAGTCGACCGGCGCGGCGGCATTTCCGGTTGGCGCTGGGGCGGACAAACTGCCCCAGGGATTGGCTGCAGCGGCTGCCGCATCGGGTGGTGGGGTGGCCGCCGCCTGCACTGCGCTAGCGTCTACGGGTGTTTCAGGACGAGCCAAAGCCGCCCAAGGATTGCTTGAGTTAGTACTCATTTTTTATTTCCCCTGCAAATTAAATCAATGCCGCGTCTAAGCCCGAGCGAAAAGCTCGGGTAACGGGAAAATGATCAGGCTGCCTCGTCGGCAGACTCATGTGTTTGCTGATGCAAAAATTCCAGCAGATTGTTGCGTGTGACGGACCCGCGATAACGGCCGTTACGATCGACTACGGGCAAGCCGTAAGGATATTGCGCCAGTGGCGCATAGAGATTGTTAATCGGCGTGTCGTCCGATATGGTGATTAAATCCGGTAGATACGCATCGCGCAGAAATGGTTGTTGCAGCGTTTTTGCTGCGTGTTTCAGGGAATCTTTAGAAACAACGCCCAGCAGACGCTGATCCGGACTGACGACATAGCCGTATTCCCGATCGTACTGACGCAAACGTTCCAGCGCGCTGTGTACACCCATGCCGACGTGATCAATGATATTGACCTGCGTTTTACGGGCAATATCGGCAGCCGACAATACCGTGGTTGCATCGACGCCATTGAAAAAGGAACGGACGTAATCGTTGGCAGGATTGCGCAAAATTTCTTCTGCGGTACCGACCTGCACCACATTGCCCCCTTGCATGATGGCAATGCGATTGCCGATGCGGATCGCTTCATCCAGATCATGCGAAATGAAAATGATGGTCCGTTTTTCAGTCGCTTGCAGCTTCACCAGTTCGTCCTGCATTTCAGCGCGGATCAAGGGATCAAGCGCAGAAAATGCCTCATCCATCAGCAGTATTTGCGGATTGGTCGCCAAAGCGCGTGCCAGACCGACCCGCTGCTGCATGCCGCCCGAAAGAGCATCGGGGAAACTGTCGGCCCGTGCCGACAGGCCGACTTTTTCCAGAGCGATCATGGAAGCGTCCCGCTGCGCTTGCTTGCTGGCTCCGGACAGGGCCAAACCGAATCCGACATTTTCCAGCACGGTCAGATGTGGCATCAGGGCAAAAGATTGAAAGACCATGCTCATTTCGTTGCGACGCACTTCGCGCAACTGTTTTTTCGGTAGTTTGCTGATATCACGACCGTTAATCCAGACTTCGCCGGAAGTCGGCTCGATCAGACGGTTAAGCAAACGCACCAGGGTAGATTTTCCCGATCCGGACAAACCCATGATCACAAAAATCTCACCTTCAGCGACGCTGAAACTGGCATCGATGACGCCAAGGGTATTGCCGGTTTTGGCGAAAATTTCATCCTTGCTGAGGTTTTCGCGGACCAGTTGCATGGCCTGTTCGGGCTTGTCGCCGAAGATTTTGTATAAGTTTTTTACGACTAATTTTTCAGAAATCATTAGTTTGGAACCTCCTTAATGATTTTGGAAATGATGGAGACGGTAATGGCATCTGTTGGCGAATGCCAGCTATGCATTGAGCTATACATTGCCCTCTCAGCGCGACACGCAGTGAAAAAACACCTTGTAAATCAATGATTTCGACAATGGTGCGCTACGGTCTGTAATTAAAATAGCACGCTAAATTGCACAAAGCAAAGCACGCGCCAGCTTTATGAAGAGCTTGGGGAACTTATTTGAGGGGTACTTTTTACGCCGCAGAAATCCGCGAAAAAAACCGTTTCAGTAGGAAGATGACGCTGAAATTGCCGTTTTAATTCCCACTTAAACATCATTGAATATTGAGGAAAAAGACCCCTCAAAAAAAATGTAAGTATTTATTTTCGGACACCCTTTTTAGCCAAAAAAACGGAAATAGCACCAAATGAACGCACGTTAAATGCTGTTTTCATGGAATTTACGCAAAAGATCGCTGGTAGCGCAAGCAATGGGGCAAGGTGATACGACAAAGCCAGAGCAACACCAGATCAACGCCAGCGATATGCCAGCGGCCTTTTGCGTCAGTTCTTTTTAAGTCATCCTCTGAAAAATAACCTGATTCGCAATCTCAAACCGCTCGCGCCAGCGTTTGCGTATGCGCCCATGCGCCGGTTTGAGTAAGGCTGTCGGTTACCTCCAGCACCAGCCTGGAGACCGCGGCGGCGGCCGTAGTAAGAGGAATGTTTTTCGACGCGCACAACACCAGCGTGCGCGTCAGACGCGCATCACTGATCGGCGTGGCGATCATGTTGCCGCGCTCAATTTCCGACAGCAAAGGTGCCACCGGCAGAATAGTCGCGCCCAGATCGGCCAGAATGGCCGATTTCATGATGGTCACTGAATTGATCTCAATCACATTTTCCAGCGCCATCCCTGCGCCGCGCACCACATCCTCGATCCGGGGACGCACGCCATGCTGCAAGCCAGGAAGGATCAGTGGCGCGCGCAAGGCCTTGGCCAATGTCACCGATTTGGCACGACCGATGCCGTATTGAGAGTCGGCGCGGGTGATGTACATCATTTCCTCCTCCACCATCGGCGTGCAGGAAAAGGCCCCGAGCTGCCCGTCGTCAAACAGAATCGCCAGATTGATGCGGCCCGAGCGCAATTGCACGATCAGATTACCGGTCAGTTCCTCGGTCAATTGCAAGGCGATATCGGGATAACTGGCGCGGATCGCGGTCAGCATAGGCAAGGCCAGCGCGCCAGACACGCTTTGCGGAATGCCGAGTGCCACCGTGCCGGAGGGTTTGTCCGTGGTCTGACTGACGGCAGAACGGGCGTCCGTCACCTGCTTCAGAATGGCTTGTGCATGTTCATAGAAAATCTTGCCGGCATCAGTCGCAATCACCCCCTGCGCCGAGCGATGCAGTAATTGCGCCGCCAGTTCTTCTTCCAGCTGCCGCACCTGCTGCGTCAGTGCCGGCTGAGCGATATGCAGCACCCGCGCTGCGCGCGAGAGGGAGCCGTGATCGACGATGGCAACGAAATACCGCAATTGACGCAATTCCATAGCTGTCCGCTTTTTAATGAATTTCTTTGTTGAATGTATTTGCTGAATGTATTTGCTGAATACGTTTGCCGAATACGTTTGCCGAATACATTTGTTAAATTTATTTACAAGATGCCCTGCCCCGGCACGCCATCCTCTCGCCCCTTAGCGACAATTCATAGTCCCGGACGGCTGTTGAACATCCGTGTCCGCGCATTTTCCAGGTGTCCGCGCATGGCCCGGCGCGCGCCTTCCGCATCCTGAATTTTAATCAGCTGAAACAGATTGCGATGCTCGTCGATCGCATCCTGAGTGCGCTCCCACGGCTGAATATGCACCAGATGCCGCAGCAGATTCACGGCATGACTGATGTCGTATTCCAGACTTTTCATGACCTGCACCAAACGCGCATTGGCAGTAGCTGCGGCAATAGCCTCGTGAAATCCGAAATCGAAATGGTGGGCAATACCACCGCTGGCATTGGCCTCTTCGAAACCGCAGAGCATCCTGTCCATCGTCTCCAGATCGGAGGTGCGGCGACGCAAGGCCGCCATGAACGCGCATTCCGGCTCCATCACCAGCCGCAATTCGAGACCATTGAGAATGTGGCCGATGCGCTGCGCCGGCTCCCCGGATGCTTGTTCGTTACCAGCGGCTTGTTTCACATAGGTGCCGGAACCACGAATCGACTCCACCATCTTGTCTTCGCGCAAGCGATCCAGCGCCTGCCGCACAATGGGACGCGAGACATCGAACAGCGCCGCCAGATCGTTTTCCGATGGCAGACGGCTGCCGACCGCGATCTTGCCTTCAACGATGGCGTGAAAAAGATGCTCATACACCCGTTCGGCAAAACGATCGGTGCGGATAGGCCCCATTCCCGATGCGCTCAACGCCAGTATTTCCGGCGACAGAGCGGCTTTCGCCTCGCGCGCTGAGTCATCAGGCTTAGGTATTCCGCCGGTGACGGTTAATCGTGTTTTGGCCATGCTGAGGACTTCCTTTGGGATGATGCTGCTTGTAAGGCTTGGTGCAACTTGGTGCCGCTTGGTGCCTACCTTGTACTGCCCCATGCTGGTTTCTGCTCCACATACTAAATGACAATCCCCCAATAACCAAACAACTCGAAGCAAAGTAGTAAGTTTTGTTGACATGTTTTGCTTGCTGAATTAGTTTACTGAAAACAATGAGCAAAGACTGACGCAAAAAGCCGCTGGCTTTTGCGTCAGTCCTATAAATAAAAACCAAGGAGATTTATGAGCAGCCCAAGCACCAGACAGCATTTCATCGACAACCGCTGGCAAGCATCCAGCTCCGGCGACAGCATTCCCGTCATCGACCCGTCCACCGGCGAAATTTTCGACCATATCGCACGCGGCAACGGCGAAGATATCGAACGCGCAGTGCAAGCGGCACGACGCGCGTTCGATGGCCCGTGGGGTCGCCTCAGCGCAGCAGAACGCAGCCGACTCATGTTCAAACTCTCGCTCAAGCTGCAAGACCATCACGAAGAACTGGCGCAACTGGAAGCCCGCGATTGCGGCAAACCGCTCAAGCAGGCACGCGGTGATGCCACGGCCATTGCCCGTTATTTCGAGTTTTACGCAGGTGCCGCCGATAAATTGCATGGCGATACCATCCCCTACCAGAGCGGTTACACCGTCCTGACCCTGCGTGAACCGCACGGCGTGACCGCGCATATCGTCCCTTGGAATTATCCGATGCAAATTTTTGGCCGCTGCGTCGGCGGCGCGCTTGCGGCGGGAAATACCTGCGTGGTGAAGCCTGCTGAAGACGCTTGCCTCTCTCTATTGCGCGTAGCGGAACTGGCGGCCGAAGTGGGTTTCCCTGCCGGGGCGATCAATATCGTCACCGGCTATGGTCACGAAGTGGGCGATCTGCTGGTGAAGCACCCGGACATCGACCATGTGTCCTTCACCGGTTCGCCCAATGTGGGCAAGATGGTGGTGCGCGCCGCGGCCGAACATCACACGCCGGTGACGCTGGAACTGGGCGGGAAATCGCCGCAAATCGTGTTTGCCGATGCCGATCTCGATGCCATGCTGCCAGTCGTTGTCAATGCCATCATCCAGAACGCCGGACAAACCTGCTCCGCAGGCAGCCGCTTGCTGGTGCAGCGCTCCATCTATGAACAAGTGATGGAAAGAGCTGGCGCGGCGTTCAATCAACTGCAAGTCGGTTCATCGCAGATGGATCTGGACTGTGGCCCGCTGATCCGTCAGAGCCAGTTGCAGCGCGTCGCCGCTTTTCTGGAGGAAGCTGCGGCCGACAAGATTACCGTCGCCGGTCGTGGCCGCATCCATCCTGATGCACCCAAGGGCGGCTTCTATCAGGCACCGACCTTATTGCGCGATGTGCCGCCGCAACATCGGCTGGCGCAGGAAGAGGTGTTCGGCCCGGTGCTGGCAGCCATGCCTTTCGATGATGAAGCCGATGCCATCCGCATTGCCAACGGTACCGACTTCGGTCTGGTCGCCAGCGTCTGGACGCGCGACGGCGGTCGTCAACTCAGATTGGCGCGGGCGATGCGCTGCGGCCAGGTCTTCGTCAACAACTATGGCGCAGGCGGCGGCGTGGAATTGCCTTTCGGCGGTGTCAAGGCCAGCGGTCACGGGCGCGAAAAAGGCTTTGAGGCGCTGTACGGTTTTACGGTGCTCAAGACTATCGCCATCAAACACGACTGAACCTCCGTCTTTACTAAAACGACAATTAACGAACTCCTGCCCGGCACTATCTCTGCTGCCGGGCAAACACATCAAGGAATAACATCATGCGTTTAGAAAATAAAATTGCCATCGTCACCGGCGCAGGATCAGGCTTCGGCGAAGCCATCGCCAAAACCTACGCACGCGAAGGCGCTCGCGTCATGCTGGCCGATATCGGCATCGTCGGCGGTCTGCGCGTCACGGAAGAAATCCGGCAAGCTGGCGGTGACGCCCGCTTTGTTCAAACCGATGTCTCCAAAAATGCTGATGTCGCCGCCCTGCTGGCCGCGACGCTGGATGCTTTCGGCGGAGTCGACATCGTGGTTAATAATGCGGGCACGACGCATCGCAATCGGCCCATGCTGGAAATCGAGGAAGAAGAATTTGAACGCATTTACGCCGTCAACGTAAAAAGTATTTTCCTCACCGCCAAGCATTTTGTGCCGCAGTTCCGCAAGCAAGGCGGCGGCGTGTTCATCAATATCGCCTCTACCGCAGGCATCCGCCCGCGCCCGGGTCTGACCTGGTACAACGGCAGCAAAGGGGCGGTAATCATTACCAGCAAGTCGATGGCGGCGGAGCTGGGACCGGATAATATCCGCGTCAATTGCGTCAATCCGGTGATCTCCGCAACGGGTCTGTTGAGCGAATTCATGGGCGTACCGGACACCCCGGAAAACCGTCAGAAATTCACTGCCAGCATTCCCTTGGGTCGCTTCTCTACACCGAGCGATATCGCCAACGCTTGCTTGTATCTTGGTTCGGATGAAGCGGCATTTATCAGTGGAGCCTGCCTTGAGGTGGACGGCGGTCGTTGCGTTTAAACAGCTTTATTAAGCGGCTTCATTGAGCTGCTTTATTAAGCGGCTTCATTGAGCGGCTTTATTAAGCGGCTTCATCGAGCTGCTTTATTCAAGCACTCCATTTCCCCCTGCCCGGCGCTTTTCCGGCAGGGTCTTATCAGACTGGTAACAACTCACTTATCAAATAACAAGTAGCCCTTGTGCAAGGTTTGACAAATTACAAAATTGAATTTACCGTTTGTCCCGGACATTCGATAACCCCTCGGGGATCCCTGAGGATGAAGCACGAAATATCAGGTGGCTACATGGAGTTGACGGTTCGTGTGATTATCGCGGATGACCATCCCACAGTGCTTCTGGGCATTAAACATGCATTGGTCGCTGGGAAGACGATAGACGTTGTTGGCATGGCAAAAAATTCGCATGAGCTGATTCGCATGCTGGCTGTTGAGGAGTGCGATGTGCTCGTGACGGATTACTCGATGCCGGGCGGCGATTACGGAGATGGGCTGCCCTTGCTCGGTCTTATCCAAAGAAGTCATCCGCACCTGCACATTGTCGTGATGACCATGATGGACAATCCCGCCCTGCTCAAAACATTATTGAAAAATGGTGTTCGTTGCCTGGTGCACAAATCTGATGATGTCATGCACTTGATACCGGCCGTGCATGCTGCCCATGCCGGCGGGCAATATCTTTCGCCGGCAATCACAGCGATGCAGCACTTGTTTAACCGAGATTGTCCATTAGACCCCGGACTGCTATCGTGCACCAGTCCGGTGTGTCCCGGATACGCCCGGATTTCTAATGGATACCATTAGAAATCCCCAATGAAATCAACGAGCTCAGTGCAATTTGGAGTGACCATGCCCCCAGAAACGCCGTTCGATCTCAAATTCACATCCCGCGAAGTCACCGCCTGGGGTGGCCTGGCCCTTTTGAAGCGCATGCTTGACGGCATGGGTTTCAAAGAAGCTCTGAAAAGCTGGGATCTACCCCAGCCCGGCTCCAACCGGGGCTATGCGCCAGAACAACTCATTGAACAAATGATCGTCAGTATCTGGTGCGGCGCGGCGCGCTTTGCCCATGCCGACATCACCCGCCTGGACAGCACCCTGGTGCGCCTGTTCGGCTGGGGCAAAGCCGCAGGCCACAAAGCCATCGTCAGGTTATTCCAGCGCTTTGACCAACCCAGCGCCAGTCGAGTGCAAAGCAGCAGTTACCGTTGGCTCTTCGACAAACTCCAACTCAACCCCATCACCCTGGATGTGGACTCCACCGTATTGACCCGCTGGGGCAGCCAGATCGAAGGCGGCGCCAAGGGCTACAACCCCAAGAACAAGGGTCGCGCCAGCCACCACCCGTTGTTGGCGTTCGTAGCAGACTGGCGCCTGGTGGCCAACTTCTGGCTGCGCCCGGGCAACACCGCATCGAGCAACAACATCGAGAGTTTTATTGAGTCCACACTGGAGAACCTGGGGGCCACCAAGGTGGGCCTGTTTCGCGCCGACAGTGGTTTTTATGACAAGACCATAGTGACCCTGCTCAAAGCCAAGAAGATCAGCCACATCATCAGCGCCCGACTGACGCATGCACTACAGCAATCTATCGTAGATCAGTGCAAGTGGCAGCAAGTCGAGGTGGGTCTGGAAGTCTCCGAGTTGAGCTACCAGCCGCAGGGCTGGGGGACACCACAGCGCCTGGTGGTGGTGCGCCAGCATATCAAACGCAAGAATGGTGCGGTGGCGGGCAAGACGCTATCGTTGTTTGCCGATGACCCGGATCTGCAGGGCTGGCGCTATGGTGCCATGCTCACCGACTTGAGCATTCCGGCGCTGGAGGTGTGGCGCCTGTACCGCGGGCGTGCAGATTGCGAGAACCGGATCAAGGAGCTCAAGGCGGACTTTGGCTTGGGCAGCTTTGTGTTGCGCGACTTCTGGGCTACCGAGGCGGCACTGGGGGTGACGATGCTGGCCTACAACTTGATGAGTGTATTTCGCCATGCGGTGATGCGCCAAAAGGTGCATCACACGCTGGCAACGCTGCACCACCAGGTGCTGGCTGTGGGGGCACTGTGGGATGACAACACGAAGAACACCAAGCAGACGTTCCGTCTGGCAGTGGCGCGCAAACGAAGACCGTGGTTTGAGGGCTTGTGGGCCAATGCGGGAGAGCCAGTGAAGCTCACGCCGAGCCCATCAAATTCCTAATGGACAATCTCGGTTTAATGCTATTGAGAAAAGCCCGTCGGAAGAGAGGGGTTTGACCCCGCGCGAGCTGGAGGTAGTGCGTTTATTCGTCGCGGGGATGACCGTTAATGAAATCGCAGGTCATGTGCACAGGAGCAAGCAAACCATCAGTTCACAAAAAAATACCGCCATGAAAAAACTTGGTATAGAACGCGATGCGGATCTCTTTAAATATGCGCTGGAGTTCGGTTTTCTATAGCGAACATCACCTAATCAATACCCACTCGTAACTTAATCGGCGCTTTCTCCAGTAGGCATGATATAAACCCTTGCTGGTCATAGGATTAAAACTCCCTTTTCACTGACCTGGACACACAAAGAGGCAAAGACCTTTTCTGCGTACCGCGTTGTTGCTAAACCCGGCGGAATTCAATTCCACCGTTACACCATAATCATAATAAGCGAGAGAGACAATGCCCCTTCAGCCCGACCTGACCGCCGCTTCCGGCGGCAATCCAGCCCTGCCGTCTTTCGAAGAGGCAACTTATACCAAGATCACCTGGCGTTTGATGCCTATCCTGTTCCTTTGCTACATCGCGTCCTATCTTGACCGGGTCAATGTCGGATTCGCCAAGCTGCAAATGCTTAACGACCTTCAGTTCAGCGAAGCGGTGTACGGATTTGGTGCCGGTATTTTCTTCATTGGTTATTTCATCTTTGAAGTTCCAAGCAACATCATTCTGCATCGCGTTGGCGCCCGCATCTGGATCGCTCGCATCATGCTGACCTGGGGCATCATTTCCGGCGCCATGATTTTCGTCAATTCGGCGCCGATGTTTTATTTCATGCGCTTTTTGCTGGGCGTCGCTGAAGCCGGATTTTTCCCTGGCATCATCCTGTATCTGACCTACTGGTTCCCCGCTAACCGACGCGGCAAAATCACCGCACTGTTCATGACCGCCGTGCCTTTGTCTGGCGTGATCGGCGGCCCTCTGTCGGGCTGGATCATGAAAGCCTTGCCGGGCGTAGCCGGACTGACTGGCTGGCAGTGGATGTTTATCATCGAAGCGCTGCCATCGATCATCCTCGGTATCGTCGTCATTTTCTATCTGCAAGACCGGATCGCCGATGCGAAATGGCTCACGGCAGAAGAAATTAAATTGCTGGAAACCAACATCAAGGCCGAGTCCTCGGCGGAAAAAGAAGTCAGCCTTGGCAAGATGTTTGCCAACCCGCGCGTATGGCAATGCGCACTGATCTATTTTTGCTTCGTGATGGGTCTGTATGGCGTGGGCTTCTGGCTGCCGACCATCATCAAGACTACCGGCGTGACGGATACCTTCCAGATCGGTTTGCTGTCGGCGATTCCGTATGCCATCACCGCTGTCGTCATGGTGTTCATTGGCCGCAGCGCCGACCGTCACCGTGAACGTCGCTGGCACGTTGCCATTCCGGCACTGGTCGGTAGCATCGGTCTGATCCTGAGCACGATTTATGACCACAACACTGGTCTGGCCATCGTTTCCCTGACACTGGCTGCCATTGGCATCATCACCAGTTTGCCCTTGTTCTGGAGTCTGCCGACGGCCTTCCTTGGCGGCACCGCAGCAGCAGCCGGTATCGCCCTGATCAACTCCCTGGGTAACCTGGCCGGATTCGTCAGCCCGTTCCTGATCGGTACGCTCAAGGATATGACCGGCAGCACCAACAGCGGCATGTTCGTCCTGGCGGGCTCGCTGGTGCTGGGTGCCCTGCTGGTCATTTCAGTGCCAGCGCGACTGGTCAATAAGTAAGTAGCTAGCAAGTACAAAGAAATACCCGCCGGTCCAGCGCACCGTTTTAATCGCGCACTGGGCCGGCGGCATCAAGATAAAGCCGCCGCACCAGCGGATTGTCAACGATGCGCTGCGGCGTATCGCTGGCAATAATCCGGCCATCCACCAGCACCGCAATATGGTCTGCCAGTTCCCGCACGACATCCATATCATGCTCAATCATCAGCAAAGTACGCCCTGTGCTGACCTGACGGATTAATTCCACCATCCGCATTGCCTCCGCGCCATCCATACCCGCCGTCGGCTCATCGAGCAACAGCACTTGCGCCTCCGCCGCCAGCGTCATCCCCAGTTCCAGCATGCGCTGCTCGGCATACGTTAACGCACTGGCAAGCACCGCCTGCCGATCTTGCAAACCCAACTGACCCAGGACTTCCCTCACTTTTTTTTGCACCGGCAGAATACTGTTGGCACCCCGCCAAAAAGCATACCGATCCCCGCGCTGCGCCAGAACCGCGCACTGCAGATTCTCAAACACACTGAGATGGGAAAAAATATGCGACAGCTGAAAACTGCGCGCCAGACCCATCCGGCTGATGCGATACGGTCGCAAGCCCGAGATGGACTTGCCATGCAAACGGATATCGCCAGCGTCAGGTGCGTGGCGTCCTGAAATCAGATTAAACAGGCTGGACTTGCCCGCTCCATTCGGCCCGATAATCACGCAACGCTGTCCCTGCGGTATGCAAAGATTCACCCCGCAGAGAATATCGGTACCGCCATAGCGCTTGCGCACGTCAATCAATTCCAGCGCCGGAGGCATCATGACCTCACATCCCGGCAACGCTGCAACCAGCGCCAGAGAAACGCCAATGCCGCACAACTCACGAGCAACGCAACGATGCAAGCCATCAATGCCATCGGGGCCACGGACATCGGCAGGCCGGTATCTGCCGCACCGTAACGCCAGCGGTACAGCAATTCGATCAACATCACACCCGCTGCGGTAACGCATAAAGCCGCCATTGCCACACAGAAGATCGGCCGCCACAAGCGCCGCCAGCCACCGTCACGACAAACCGCGACCAGAGACGCCACAGCACCGGCCACCCCGCCCGGCGCAAACATGACCGCCAGCATGAAAAACAGACCCATATACAGTTGCCATGCGTTGCTACGAGTAGCAAGCCAACCTGAAAACCCGATACTGATGGCCGCACCGAGAACCGGTCCGAAAAAATGGCCGCTGCCGCCGATGACGGTCAAGACCAGCAAAGCACCGGAACGCAAAGAACTGAGGTTTTCAACGCTGACGATTTCGAAATTGATGGCGCTCAAGGCACCGGCAATTCCAGCAAAAAATGCCGACAGCATCAGCGTCAGATAACGCACCCGGCGCGGATCGCAACCGATGAATTCAGCACGCTCGGGATTGTCGCGCACGGCCTTGAGCAAGCGCCCCAGCGGAGTAAGCGTAAAACCGTACATCGCCGCGCCACAGAGGAACAGCCAGGCCGCAATCAGATAATAGACTTCGATCTGCGGCCCGTAAGTGACGCCAAAATTGAGCCCCTGCCAGCCGCTCCCTGTCACGCGATCGGCGCTGATACCGCTTTCGCCGCCGAAGTAGTCGGGCAACATTGCTGCGAATGCTGCCACCAGCTCTCCGATCCCCAAGGTAAGCATCGCGAAAGTCGTCCCGCCCAGGCGCGTTGTCAGATAGCCAAACAGCGCGCCGCACAACAAACCGGCGACGCCCCCGACGAGCGGCAGCAAAGTGACTGGCAAGGGCAAACTGCCGGCACCAATCGCTTGCAAGGCGTAGATCGCTGCAAACGCCCCCATGCCCGAATACACGGCATGCCCGAAAGACAGCATCCCGCCCTGCCCCAACAGCATGTTGTAGGAAAGCCCCAGCAGCATCAGCGTTGCCATTTGCGACAAGAGCGACAGGGCAGTGCCGTCGCTCCAGATCCAAGGCGCTATAAGCAAAGTGATCGCGCAAGCGGCAGCAATCCAGAAAAGGCGGCGCGGCCTCATCCTGCGCGTCGTCCAAGCAAGCCACGGGGCCGGAAAATCAACATCGGCACCAACAGCATATAAGGCAGCACCGGCGCCATTTGCGCCAGACTCAATTGCCAGAGCGGTGCCAGAGCCAGCGGCAGCGCGGCCGCATCAACACCCATCACGGCCAGCAAATGCGCCATCGAATAATCGATAGAGACCGCCGCCGTTTGCAGCAAGCCAATCAGCAGTGAACCGCAGAAAGCACCGGCCAGCGATCCCAATCCACCCAGCACGACCACGACAAACACCACATTGCCGACCGTGGCAGCCATGCCCGGCTCCGTCACGAAAGCATTGCCACCCAATACACCGGCGAGTCCGGCCAATGCGCAACCGCCGCCAAAAGTCAGCATGTACAGGCGCGGCACATCATGCCCCAGCGCCTGCACCATGGACGGATGTTGCAAGGCCGCCTGAATCAGCAGTCCGGCGCGGCTATACCGCAGCGCCGCTGCCAGCAATACCAGCGTCAGCAAAGCCACCGCCAGCATGAAGCCGCGATAGATCGGGAACGCCGTGGAATACAGCAGAAAGAGTGTGCCCTGCAAGCCGGGCGGCACGGCGTACGGCTGCGTGCCTCGCCCCCATGCCAGTTGCACCAGTTCCAACATCACGTAACCGAGGCCGAAGGTAAACATCAGCTCAGCCAGATGTCCATGCCGCCGCACCCGTCGCAGGCCGTAACGCTCCACCAGCGCCCCCATGACTCCCGTCAGCAAAGGCGCAAGCGGCAAGGCCAGCCAGAAACCCCAACGCGCGCTGAGGGTCGAGGCCAGATAGGCCCCTAACATATAGAAACTGGCATGGGCGAAATTGAGCACGCCCAGCATGCTGAAAATCAGCGTCAAGCCGGACGACAGCAGGAACAACAGGAGCCCGTAACTGAGGCCGTTGAGCAAAGTGACTGAAAAAAATTCCAAACGACGTCATCCCTTTCTTTTTCTATTTCTTTCCCTATTTCTCGCGGCCGGAGTTTAGCCGTGGCGTATTTTAGCGGTTCCGGCTGGTGGCGCACCGCCTCCCTCGAATGAGCGGTGGCGACGCGGCATGGCGTAATCCTTTAAAATGCCAGATTGCGCGCGACATAGCGCTACGCCTTCGACATCCCCTCTTCACTCAAGGAAACGGCATGCAAAATTCCATTCAGCCAGAGCTGCACGCTGAATCGTCCGGCCTGACGTTTCAAAATGCCTTTGCCGCATTACCGCCCGCGTTTTATACCCGGCTGATGCCTACCCCCTTGCCCGCCCCTTATCTGGTGGCGGTTAGCGCATCGGCGGCGGCACTGGTAGGCTTGAGCGCAGAACAAGTAGCAAGGCCGGAACTGCTCGCCATCCTGACCGGCAACCAGATCGCCCCAGGTTCGCAGCCGCTGTCCGCCGTCTATTCCGGCCATCAGTTCGGCGTCTGGGCCGGACAACTGGGCGATGGCCGCGCCATTCTGTTGGGCGACGTCGTCTCCGGCAACGGCACGCTGGAAGTACAACTCAAGGGTGCCGGCAAGACCCCCTATTCGCGCATGGGTGACGGGCGCGCTGTACTGCGTTCATCGATCCGTGAATTTCTCTGCTCCGAAGCCATGGCCGCGCTTGGCATTCCGACCACGCGGGCGCTGTGCATCACCGGCTCGGATCAGACCGTGGTGCGCGAAACCGCCGAAACCGCCGCGGTCGTCACGCGTCTGGCTCCCAGCTTTATCCGCTTCGGTTCCTTTGAACACTGGTATTACGGCCAGCGCCATGATCAGCTCAAGCTGCTGGCCGATACCGTGATTGCACAGTCTTTCCCGGAACTGGCCGCGCTGGAGCAGCCGTATGCCGCCTTGCTCAGCGAAGTCACGCGCCGCACCGCGCACATGATTGCGCACTGGCAGGCGGTCGGTTTCATGCATGGCGTGATGAATACCGACAATATGTCCATCCTCGGACTGACCCTCGATTACGGCCCCTTCGGTTTCATGGAAGCGTTCGATGCCAAACATATCTGCAACCATACCGACCAGCAGGGACGCTACTCGTATGCGATGCAACCGCAAATCGGCGAATGGAATTGCTACGCTTTAGGGCAAGCGCTGCTGCCGCTGATCGACGATGTCGAAACAACCAAAGCAGCACTGGCCGTCTATCAGCCCGCTTTTGCCGAACACTTTCAAAGCCTGCTGCGCGCCAAACTCGGTTTGCAAACCGAACAGGCCGACGACACTACCCTGAGCGATGCCTTGTTTGCCATCTTGCAAGCGAGTCATGTCGATTTCACTTTGTTTTTCCGCTCACTAGGCAACTTCACTGTCGAACCATCAACAGACGCGCACAGTCCCGCTGCTGAAGCGGAACATACGCTGCGCGACCTGTTTATCGACCGCGACGCTTTCGATGCCTGGGCGGTGCAATATCGCGCCCGTCTGCGGCAGGAAAATAGCCAGGACCAGCCGCGTAAACTAGCAATGGACCAAATCAACCCCAAGTATGTGCTGCGCAATTACCTCGCGCAGCAAGCGATAGAAAAAGCGGAACAGAAAGATTTTTCCGAAGTCGCCACCTTGTTACAGATCCTGCAACATCCGTTTGACGAACAACCGGAATATGAGCGCTACGCTGAACTGCCACCCGACTGGGCGCAGCATCTGGAGGTAAGTTGTTCATCATGAGATCGACCGAAACGCACGCATTTTCGATTAGGAGCAACCCGCAATGAGCACAGAAAAAATCCGCAAGACCGACGCCGAATGGCGTGCCATGCTCGACACCATGCAGTACCAGGTCACCCGGCAGGCTGCGACCGAACGCGCTTTTACCGGGCAATACTGGGACCACCATGAAGCCGGCATATATACTTGCGTCTGCTGTAACACGCCGCTGTTCGCTTCCGATACCAAGTTTGATTCCGGTTGCGGCTGGCCCAGTTACTTCCAGGCATTGAATGCCGACAATGTGCGTGAAATAGTGGACCGTTCGCATGGCATGCAACGCACTGAAATCGTGTGCAATGTCTGCGATGCGCATCTGGGTCATGTCTTTCCAGACGGCCCGCCGCCGACCGGACTGCGCTATTGCATCAATTCGGCCTCACTGCGTTTCGACCCTGCTGCCTAACCTGAATAAGTGATTTCCCCATGAAGTTTTTGTTTGATCTGTTCCCCGTCATATTATTTTTCATCGTCTTCAAATGGGGCGAAGGGAATGTCGCCGCCGCGCAATCACTGGTTACCGACACCATGTCGGGCCTGATGTCGGGCGGATCGATATTGCCGTCGCAAGCCCCTATCCTGCTGGCAACAGCGGTCACGATCATCGCCACGTTAGCGCAGATCGGCTACCTGCTGGCACGCCGCAAGAAAGTCGACGGCATGTTGTGGGTATCCCTGCTGATCATTACTTTCCTTGGTAGCGCGACCATCTATTTCCATGATGACACCTTCATCAAATGGAAGCCGACCGTGTTGTACTGGTGTTTCGCCGCCGCGCTGCTGGGCAGTCAGTTGATCCTGAAAAAAAACCTGATCCGCGTGATGATGGAAAAACAAATGGTCTTGCCAGAACCGATATGGGCGCGCCTGAACCTGGTCTGGGTGGCTTTCTTTGCCGTCATGGGTGGGCTCAATTTGTACGTCGCCTTTCATTTCTCAACGGCCGACTGGGTCAACTTCAAGTTGTTCGGCGGCATTGGTCTGATGTTCATCTTCATCGTGGCGCAAACGCTCATGCTGTCCAAATACATCAAGGAAGCAGAGTGAACGCGCGCGTCGACGCCATCCAGCAAAAACTGGAAACTGCTTTTGCGCCGCAGTCCTGCATCGTCGAAGATGATTCGGCCTTGCATGCCGGCCATGCCGGTGCCGCCAGCGGTGGCGGGCATTTTCGGATAAATATTGTTACATCTTATTTTGAGGGTAAAAACCGCATTGCACGCCATAGGCTGGTGTATGATTGCCTCTCATCCATGATGCAAGACGATATTCATGCGCTGGCGATTACTGCATTAACGCCGGCAGATGCAGCGAGACTGGCGGATGCAGAAAGCCAGTCATCAGAGATGCCTTAAAGTCGGACCCGACCTTAACAATGTCCATAAATACTCCGACCGACCCATTTCATATCTCAGATCTTCATCAACTCTTCCAGCACATTACCTTCCCACGTTTCTTTTCATTTTAGGAATCACAATGACTTTTAAACCTGCTAAATTGCTGGTCGCATTAATTGCTGCCATCGCCTTACCTGTGTTCGCTCAAAATATTGCCGTCGTCAACGGCAAGGCCATCCCCTCATCGCGCGCCGATGCCATGGTCAAACAACTGGTCACTCAAGGTCAGGCTGACACCCCACAACTGCGCAGCGCCGCCAAAGAAGAACTGATTGGCCGCGAAGTCCTGATGCAGGAAGCGGAACATCTTGGCCTCAACAGCAGCGCCGAAGTCAAAGCGCAGATGGAACTGATGCGCCAGTCGATTCTGGTCCGTGCGGTCGTTGCTGACTACCTGCGCAAGAATCCAGTGACCGACGCCGCCATCAAGGCCGAATACGACCGCTTCAAGTCGCAGGCTGGCGACAAGGAATACCATGCCCGCCATATCCTGGTAGCCACCGAAGAAGAAGCCAAGGCCATCATCGCCAAACTCAAAGCCGGCACCAAGTTTGAAGATCTGGCCAAGCAATCGAAAGACACCGGCTCAGCTGCCAATGGCGGCGATCTGGACTGGGCGTCCCCAGCTTCTTTCGTCAAACCATTTTCAGACGCGCTGGTCGCACTGAAAAAAGGCGAGATCACCGAAACACCGGTCAAGACTCAGTTCGGTTTTCACGTGATCAAGCTGGAAGATACACGTGCGGCAAAGATCCCTACGCTGGAAGAAGTCAAACCGCAAATCACCGAAGCGCTGCAACAGAAGAAATTGCAAGCGTATCAAGAAGAGTTGCGTAAAAAAGCCAAGATCCAGTAATACCTCTTTCCTCTTTTTGCCGCACTGGCAAGGAGGGAAACGAGAAAAAGGCACCGCATGCGGTGCCTTTTTTATTGCCTTGTCGAACACCAAGTGGCGTCATATCAGAAGAGAAATAGGGGGGTGGGGAGCAACGGAACAGAAATTGCGGTTAAGCCTAAAAGTCATATAAACACCAGATAGCCACCGAATTTTCATATAAAAGATTACGGAACAGACTCCCTATCCGTATCGCCCGGCGACCTAAGCGGTCGCAATTCTCCGCGAAGCACAGATTCTGGAACCGCGAAAGAATAGCGTCCCAGCATGTTGATATGCTCATGAATCAAGGGTGACAATCGCGCCACATCTTCGTCTATCACCACGTAACCTTCACTGCGTAGCTTGTTCAAAATCGCTTCCATATAAATGGTATTCCACAATACGATGACGTTGGCGACCAGTCCCAAAGCACCCAGTTGGTCTTCCTGGCCTTCCCGATAACGCTGATGCAACTCGCCACGTTTTCCATGGAATATGGCCCGCGCCAGAGCGTGGCGGCTTTCGCCACGGTTTAGCTGGATCAGAATATTGCGGCGTTTGGTTTCATTATCGATGAAGGTCAGTGTGTGTAACGATTTCTCAATACGTCCGAATTCTGCCAGGGCTTTGGCCATTCGCGTAGGTCGGTCACCGACCTGCAGCGTGCGCATGATCCCTGTCGCCGGTATTCGTCCTAACTTCAGCGAACCGATTAATCGCAAAATATCGTCCCATTGCTCAGCGATCAGTGCCATGTTGACCCGTTGTTTCGCAATCTTGTCGAGCGGACCGTAATCGGCATCGGGATCGATGCGCCAAAACCGCGTGCCGCCGACATCGGCAAGGCGTGGACTGAAGCGATATCCCAGCAATCTAAACAGACCGAAGATGATGTCCGTATAAGCGCCCGTGTCGGTCATGATGTGGGTCGGCTGCAGCTCGGTTTGCTGTTCCAGCACGACGGCTAGTAAGACCAGGCTGTCGCGCAATGTACCGGGTACCGTGATGGCATTCAAGCCAGTAAATTGGCTGGACAGCATGTTGTACCAGGTAACGCCGCGGCCAATACCAAAATACTTGGGATTTGGTCCGGCGTGCACGGTGCGCACCGGAACTACGAAACGCATGCCATCAGCAGAAGCGACTTCGCCTCCGCCCCAGGCATGCGCCAATCCGATCTTGTTTTGCGCCGACACCAGACGCATGTTC
Organism: Herbaspirillum sp. RTI4; assembly: GCF_034313965.1. Lineage (NCBI taxonomy): Bacteria > Pseudomonadati > Pseudomonadota > Betaproteobacteria > Burkholderiales > Oxalobacteraceae > Herbaspirillum > Herbaspirillum sp. RTI4. Next base: position 2,445,822 of record NZ_JAVIWQ010000002.1, on the reverse strand, counting down.
GCGGCAATCAGCGTTTCATCGCGAATGTAATTTTGATTGACCCAAGACAGTCGATCACGTCGCAGGGCCGCGACATCTTGCCGCACCAAAGGCTCAAATCCGGTGTTGCACGATTCGGCTAGTAATACGGCGCAGACACTGGTGACCAAGTCGGCCGCCCGCGCCTCGCGTTCGCTCACATGCGTGAACGCCTCCGCAAAATCGGTACGGGCGGCAATCTCAAGCAGAATTTCCGGCACATCGACACGCGGCAGACGCGCCGCCACTTCTGCTCGCAATGCCAGCAAGGAGGGTGGCTCTTCGATCTTGTCAAGCGGACTCAGAACGAGATCATGTTGCTCGTCATTGCACACAATGCGCACAGCCGGATTCTCCGGCAGGCGTGTCGCCACAGCGCGATACGTTTGATCCAGTTCTGTCGCCAAGGCCGCCAACACCGGTGTGACGTCCGGAGAAAATCCGAGCGTGCGGCAAATAACCGGACGCGCCGCCGTCCAGTCGGCGTCTGACAATAATCCTTTGCGCGGATCGGCGTAGCGCCAACTCGGGTCAGCAAATACATCGCGTCGGCGCAATGCAGAACGCAACTGATCAAGCGCACAAAACATATACGCCCGTTGATCCAGCTGGCCCTCTCCCGGGATCACATGCGGTAACCATGCTTTTGTCACGATCGCCATCGGCGGATCGATCTTCCGTTTATGATCGATTTCATGCACATGCAGATATTTGATGGCTTCCAGCACAGTGCGGCCGGCGGGTCCGGCACCAAAATGGATATGTTGCAGTAGCGAAGGCAAAAACCGCCGCACCCGACGATAACGGGCGTGTAGTTCCCGATAAAAAACGTCTTGTGGCGGCCGGACTAAGGCGCTCACCTTTTGCATAGCTTCAGCGAGTCGTTCCTGTTGAATTTTCTCGAACACCATTGCGCGCAACTTTTTATCGGGCAATTCGACGTCGAGCAGAAATGCACAAGCCTGCGCCAACACCGTCGCTGCCGCATCCAGATCTTTCAGACTGCGCAGGCGCGCTTTTTGATCAGCTTTCATCGCGCCGCTGAACAACTGATGCAGCAATATTTCCATGACTTCCAACGCATCGTCCTGCGCTGTGGCTTCCAGCGTATAAACGAAAGCCACCAGCGTTGCCATGCGGCGTGCCTCAGGCAGTCTAGACACCGCCGTGACTTTCGATGTGTTGGCGAAGCGGGCCAACGCGGCAATGCGACTCGGCGGAATTTTCGCCGTCCCCGGCAACCTAATTTCTAACGCACGGATGGCCTCGATGCGCAAAAGAGCGCGAACCAGCGCCGAGGCACTGACCATAACCGGACCGGTACGCAGTCGGTCAAGCGTCGAATTGCGGTTGCCTGCCGGAACCGTGAGTAAGTCATCTAACCGCATACGCTGTTCGAGACTCAGTCCGTGCGACAACATGCGCCAAAGCCGCGCTTCCACGCGCTGCCGTAATCGCGCGATGAAACGTTCCAGCACGGTCGCGCCTGGCAGTAGAACCTTGCCGGTCAATAGCCAAGTAGTGGCGCGCTCGAACAACACGCTCGGCCGATCGGTTCCGGTCCAGCACAAGGCATAGAGCCATCGCCCCAGAAGGAAACCAACCGGATACTCGGTAAATTCCCGGTAGCCGTAATACCTGCGTATTTCAGCCGCGTGTTCCCAGCGTTGCCGACTATTGCGGTATTTTGAAAGGCAATCGCCATCGTCAATCGCCAGTTGCTGGCTCAGTATCCTGATAACTTCGTTGGGGACGTCCGCCGGATCATCGAGAAAGGTACCGAGAAACCGGACGGTGGCGAGTTGAAGTGCAAATCCAAGCCTGGTGTGTTTTTCCCGACGCGTATTGATCAACGCATGATCGGTGTCGTCCAGATGAAAATAGCGTGAGAGTTCGTCTGTGGTAGGCGGACCATCGTAACGGCCATGGCTCCGAATCTGACTAGGAGTAAGAAAATTAACAGGCACAATAAATGATCATAAGAACGTGGGTCGAATGGGTGTCACATTTTTATCGATTATAGCCCTTTGTATGTCATACAATAAATAACGGGTTAAGTGACAAATTTTGTTGAAGAAGTAATACTGCGGGACAATGTCACATAATCGACCGTATAAGTGACAAGTGAGTGACAGGTAAAAATATGCTAATTGGCTACATGCGCGTATCAAAGGCGGACGGCTCCCAGAACACCAACTTGCAGCACGATGCTATGGTGGCTGCTGGCGTCGATCCAAAACATCTTTATGAAGACCAAGCTTCTGGCAAACGAGAAGATCGCCCCAGCCTCACCGCATGCCTCAAAGCATTGCGCGAAGGCGATACCTTGGTGGTGTGGAAACTGGATCGGCTCGGCCGGAATTTACGTCATCTTATCAACACGGTGCATGATCTAACCGGTCGAGGTGTGGGACTCAAGGTGTTATCCGGACATGGTGCAGCAATCGATACCACGACCGCCGCTGGCAAACTGGTCTTTGGTATCTTCGCCGCGTTGGCTGAGTTCGAACGAGAACTCATTTCCGAACGTACCATTGCCGGGCTGGCTTCGGCACGCGCCCGGGGCCGAAAAGGTGGGAGACCATTCAAAATGACACCTGCCAAGCTGCGTCTGGCAATGGCTGCCATGGGGCAGCCTGAGACAACCGTAGGCGATCTTTGCGAAGAAATGGGAATTACCCGGCAGACGTTGTATCGGCACGTTTCTCCTCAGGGAGAACTCCGGCCGGACGGCCAGAAATTGCTATCAAAGGGCTAATTAGGTGTGAGTCTTATAGTCCACCCAAAATCTGCTTCATAAGGTTGATTGCTCGACAAAATAAAATTATCGATCACATATCAAGTCAACTTTATGACGATTCATTTCCTGATTTCGCTATTCCATACTAAATCCTTATCTACCTTTCCTGCCACCGAATACAGTGCACCTGGCGCATTGCGCGTCTGGCGAAATGTATCCAATGATTCGCCGCGCATGGCGGCATAAATATGCAGGTTGGACACTCCGACGACTGCTCCTAGCTTTTCTAACAAAAAGAAAATAACGCCGTAGTGAATCATGGCCCGCCAGTCGCGCTCAGAAATCATCTTCCTCTCTACCTCGGTCAACCCCGCTTCCTCAAAGGTGCTTTCGGCATCGCCAAGAAAACGTACCCGAAAATCTGGCTCTACCAGTTGATGGAGATACTTGTTTATGCGGTAGGTCCGCACGCTGGTCTCAAGCGTGTAAGGATAGGTCCCGGGCAAGTTTTCGATACCCGCTAATTGGTGATTCATGTGCTTCAGATGTTCTTCACGGGCGCGCGCAGTGACAGCCTCTGACGCGGTAGCGTCGTTCTCATACAGCGCAACGGCGATGCCGGTCATGGACGGCAGGTAGTAGTCTTTATGCAGGCACTTGATGTGACTTGACATAGCGCCGCGCATGATGAGCCACATGATGACCTCGGCGCTTTCAAATCCGCCTAGCCGCGCAAAATCGGCATGGGTCATGTTGGTGAGGGATTCAGGGTCGTTTTCAATCAGGTTCAGAAATTCGTGGTCCCACGGGGTATTGTTAAATCCGGCGCGCTCACCATGTACTTGGTGGGATAGTCCACCGGTGGCAACCAGTACGACCTTTATATCGTCGGGATAGCTTTCAATTGCACGTCGCAACGCATGACCCAGCTTGTAACAACGGCGTGCGGATGGCACCGGGAATTGCAGCACGCCCACCTGCAGTGGCACGATGGCACCGGGCCAGCTTGGTGTGTTTGGCCACAGAATAGAGAGCGGAGAAAAGCAGCCGTGGTCCAGCCCTTTATCCTGGAAAAAAGACATATCGAACTCGTCGGCCATGAGCGACGCACCGATATGCCGCGACAGTGCGGGATGGCCGTCGACTGGCGGCAATGCACGCGCACCGCCGCCTTCATCTGCAACCCGCCAGGAATCACCGATGCCGAGTGCGAACGCAGAATAATGATCGAAGAAGAAAGAGGTGACGTGATCGTTGTAGATCATCAGAATCACATCTGGTTTTTTTTCCGAAAGCCATTGCCTGACCGGTTCGTAAGCCTTGAAGATGGGAGCCCAAGCTGGGTCCTGTTGCTTGCCGGTATCCAGCGCAAAGCCAATCGTGGGAGTGTGGGATGACGCTATCGCGCCGATGATGGTGGCCATAATGAGCTCCTGATCCGCGCGTAGGCACAGACTTAATGTGTAGAAAGGAAAAATGCGATAGTCATATTGCGCCAGTTCCAATGGAATTGCCGGACAAACGGATAGCGGGGCGTACCTGCTTAACGTTCATCCGGCATGCCTTATGCGCTCGCGGTGCGGGGGGCAAACTTGGTGAAAACAATTGAAAATGCTGCGATCATCGCGGGCACTGCAAGAATAGCGATGACCGCGCTGAATCCCCATCCCATCGATAGCATTAGACCACCGGCAAACGAGCCGGAGATGCTGCCAAAGCGGCCGATGCCCAACATCCAGCTCACGCCCGTCGCTCTCACTGCAGTCGGATAGCATGCCGGTGCGAAAGCATTCATGCCGGTCTGCGCACCGCTCATACAGAAGCCCGCAAGCAGTACATATACGCCGAACAAGCTTGAGACGACGCTGCCCGAAGCCAGCAACACAATGAATATCGCTCCGCCAATATATGCCGTTGCAATAACACGGTTCGGCGTCAATTTATCCATGTAGTAACCTACGACCAAAGCACCAACGGTGCCACCGAGCTGGAACAGCGCGGTGAGATTTGCGGCACGCTCGATTGGCAGGCCAGCATCTTTAATAAGCGTCGGCAACCAGCCGCTGAGAAGATAGATGACCAGCAATCCCATGAAATAGGTAACCCATAGCGCGATCGTCATCTTGCGATAGGACGGCGACAGTAATGCTTTTACAGACATGCCTTTTTGTACCGGTGGTTCATTGAGAACGAAGCGCGTACCGCTGGAAAAGCTGCCACCGCAAACTTTCCGCAGGGTACGCGCGATCTTGTCACTGGAAAAGTTTCGTACTACCAAAAAGCGTGCTGATTCAGGTATGAGCCACAAATAAAATGGCAGACAGGCCAGTGGAATCGCACCGCCGACCATCAACACCGTGCGCCATCCGTAATGCGGCAACAACGCCGCGGCACCGAACCCGACCAGAGCCGAACCGAGATTAAACCCGGTGAACATCAACGCCAACAACGTGCTGCGTGACCGCTCGGGCAGATACTCCGATAACAGCGTGGTAGTGCTCGGCATGGCCGCACCTAACCCAAGTCCGGTCAGAAAGCGCAGAACAGACAACGATGTCACGCCTGTACTGTAGGCGCTCAGGATACTGAATATGCTGAACAACGCCACGGCGGTCATTAATAATTTTTTGCGACCGAATCGGTCCGAGAGAGGGCCGACAAGCAATGCGCCGACAGCCAGACCGAGTGGGGCGGCGCTCATCACAAGACCAAAGACCGCACGGCTAATACCCCACTCATTGGTGATGCCCGGCGCGAGAAAACCCATGATGGCGACATCCATACCATCAGTCGCCACGATGAGAAAGCAAAGCCCAAGCAATAACCATTGGTAACTGGTCATTTTCCGGTCATTAATATAAGCCCGAACATCGAGCGTTTGAGAAGGTGTCATTTCGTCTCCTGAGAGAAATTCAATTATTGTTTTTGTAATTTATGGGGCTAATTACCGCAGTAGCGGGCCACCAAGACGCTGTTACTGCTGGCACGCAGATGTCGTCACTTGATAATTGAAGTCTACGCAGAGTGCCTGTATGTCGCATTGCTCTGAGCTTCGAGAGCGTTGCAATTTACTTATTGGAGGTAGGTGGCACACTCAGGTCGTGGACTAAATACAGACGTATCTAGTCTCACGCTGCGAAATTATGACTTTCTGTGCAGTGGCGAACTTATCGAGGTAAGACCGATAAAAGATGCGCTATTGCCAAGTTTCGGCCACGGATTGAAGTTCTGCCAACAGCGCAGTTGCACCGGGAGACAAGTAAGCGCCGGCACGCGTTGTCACGCCAATTTGCCGGTTGAGACCATCCATTGGAAACCGCAATACCGTCAACTGCCCAGTGGTAATTTCATAATGCAGCTGATGAGCAGACAGCACAGTGATCATATCGCTTGACACAAGCAGTCCGCGAAGGAGGGCAAGGTCTCCTGTTTCTGCTGCGGGTTGTGGCGGTTTTCTACCGTGGTCTTGAAAAAATTGTTCCAACGACACGCGTAGCGGCGTCCCGGCACGGGATAACACCCAGGCGTACTGTTGCAAATCATCAAAGCTTAGCACGGGCTTTGATGCCAACGGATGGTCGGCTCGGGCGATCACCGCGGTCTGGTCCTGAAGCAAAGTCGACGCCTGCAGCCCGTTCTCGGTTGGGGTTCGTAGCGCGCCGATAATGAAATCGATCCGACCGCTTAACAGTCCTGCGGTGAGTTCCTCGTAAGTACTTTCCAACGAACGCACCCGCAGTTGCGGATACTTTTTCAATATGGATGTGATCGCAGTGGGTAGCACCAACGTGCGCGCAAGCGGAAGCGCCCCCACCGTGATGACGCCTTCGAGCACGCCTTTGAGCGCAGCAATGTCGGAGACGATATGATCCAGTTCCACCAGCGCGCGATTGAATCGTAAAATCCAGCGTGTTCCAGCGTCAGTAGGCATCATCCCTTGCGCGGTACGACGGAACAGCGTCTGCCCAAGAGCGTCCTCCAGTTTTGTTATCGCTTGGCTAATCGCCGACTGCGACATGCCCATCACACGTGCCACGCTTGGCATGTGATGCACGTCAGCCAGCAGGACCGCGCTCTGCAGGCGGCGCTCATTAAACAGTGCTTCCATGCTCCCAACAAAGCCGCCTTCGCGCGCAGCAAACCGCACCGCGTCATCGCGAACATCGCGCAACTCCGCCTCGATAATGTGGGTCCGCAAGCGCACGGTTTCTCCGGCCGCCGTCAATAGCATACCGTTTCCTTTGCGCTCAAACAGCTGAATTTCAAGGTGTTTTTCCAGCGCCGCCACCGATCTCCCCACCGCAGAAGACGCGCGATACAACAGGTCCGCAGAGCGACGTATCCCTCCCGTGGCAGCAACGGTACTAAATACATGAAGATGGTGAAGGTTCAGGATAGGCATGGGGTAGGAGGATAGCTGAAGACGCGCGCACTGATACAACTTGATAAGCAAATTAGAACGCTTATCGCGGCATAAGGCAACCAAGACATGCGCTTACCTGCAGATACTAGACACATTCAAGTCAGATGACCTTTTTACCATGACCACCACATTTAACACTGAATCTGATCTGCTTCCGGTGCCTTGCATGCTGATGCGTGGTGGCACCTCACGCGGACCATTCTTCCTCAACGCCGACTTGCCGGAGGATCGGGCCTTGCGCGACAGCATATTGCTGGCCGTCATGGGTTCGCCGGACCGCCGCCAGATTGATGGACTGGGAGGGGCTCATCCGCTGACCAGCAAGGCTGGCATCGTAGGCCTCAGCAGCAAGCCTGGCGTTGACCTCGAATTCTTGTTTGCGCAATTGCAGCCCGACAACAACACGGTCGATACCACGCCTAACTGCGGTAATATGCTGGCCGCCGTTGTCCCCTTCGCGCTAGAGCGCGGCATCATCGTTGCCCAAGGCGACACCACGACCGTCAGAGTGTTGACCCTGAACACCGGCATGCAATGCGACATCACAGTACAAACACCAAACGGTCGGATGCAATATGGCGGCGATGCCAGAATCGACGGCGTACCCGGTACATCCGCACCCGTCACTATTAACTTCCTCGATACAGCCGGTTCAGTATGCCCTGCGTTGCTGCCAACGGGACGCGTACTGGACACCATCGCCGTGCAAGGTAGTAACGTTGCGCCTTTCACCATCGACGCGACACTGATAGACAATGGCATGCCGATGGTGCTGGTACGGGCTGCAGATCTCAACCGCAGTGGTAACGAGACCGTGGCACAGCTAGACGCCGACACCGAACTGCAGGGAAAACTAGAAGCCTTACGGCTACAGGCAGGCCCGATGATGGGACTGGGCGACGTCAGTAAAAAAAATTATCCAAAGATGTGCCTGCTTGCCCTACCACAAGCCGCAGGTAATATTGCTACCCGCTGTTTTATTCCTCACGTCTGTCACGACGCCATCGGCGTACTAGCCGCAGTGACCGTGGCCACCGCTTGCGTACTGGAAGGATCGGTCGCCCAAGGCTTGGCTGTCGTTCCGGATGGCATCACCAAAATCATATCGGTCGAGCATCCGACCGGTGAATTTAGCGTCGAACTCGGACTGGATCCTGCTCATCCACAAAGCGTTACCCGCGCTGCCCTGCTTCGCACCGCTCGTCTGATCATGCGCGGCGAAGTCATGATTCCCGCATCAGCCTGGAAAGGAAAATAATATGCAACATCCGTTAATCATTGATTGCCACGGCCATTACACTACCGCCCCTAAAGCGCTGGAGGATTGGCGCAATCGCCAGATCGCCAACCTTGCGACGCCGAAGCTGGGACCGAAACCTTCGGAGTTACGGATCAGCGATGACGAACTGCGCGAATCGATTGAAACTAACCAGTTGCGTCTAATGAAGCAGCGTGGCCTGGATATGACGATTTTCTCGCCGCGCGCAAGTTTCATGGCGCACCATATTGGCGACTTCAACACCAGCGCCACCTGGGCTGCGATCTGCAATGAGCTGTGTTACCGGGTATCGCAACTGTTCCCGGATAACTTTATCGGCGCGGCGATGTTGCCGCAGTCACCCGGTATGGATCCGAGCAGTTGCATTCCCGAGCTTGAAAAATGCATGACCGAATACGGCTTTGTCGGCATCAATCTGAATCCCGACCCTTCCGGTGGCCACTGGACATCGCCACCACTGTCGGATCGCCACTGGTATCCCCTTTATGAAAAGATGGCTGAATATCAAATTCCGGCAATGGTCCATGTCAGCACCAGTTGCAACGCGTGCTTTCACACCACCGGCGCGCATTACCTGAATGCCGACACCACGGCTTTTATGCAGTTCTTGTCCAGCGACCTGTTCCATGACTTCCCCACGTTGAAGTTCGTGATTCCGCACGGTGGCGGCGCCGTGCCTTATCACTGGGGCCGTTTCCGCGGGTTGGCGCAAGAAATGAAGAAGCCGCTACTGAAAGAGCATCTGCTCAACAACATCTTCTTTGACACTTGTGTCTATCACCAGCCGGGGATCGATTTACTGACCAAAGTTATCCCGGTTGACAACGTTTTGTTCGCCTCCGAAATGATCGGCGCGGTACGGGGAATCGATCCCGAGACCGGTAACTATTTCGACGATACCAAGCGTTATATCGAAGCGTCAGTCCAGCTAAGCGCTGAAGACCGCTACAAGATTTACGAAGGCAATGCCCGCCGTGTATTCCCGCGTCTGGACGCTGCTCTGAAGGCTAAAACAAAACAAGAGGATACACATCATGTCACTGAATAATCTCGGTATCGTCAAATGCAATATCCAACGTGCAAGTAAGGCCGACGTCGAAGCTCTCTCAGCTTTCGGCTCCGCCACCATTCATGAAGCCATGGGGCGGGTTGGCCTGATGCGACCGTACCTCCGTCCTATCTATGTCGGTGCAACCATGTGCGGCACAGCGGTAACAGTGTTGCTACAACCTGGCGACAACTGGATGATGCATGTCGCCGCCGAGCAGATTGAACCGGGAGATGTCGTGGTAGCAGCCGTTACGGCGGAGTGTACCGATGGCTATTTCGGCGACCTGCTGGCGACTTCCTTTCGTGCTCGCGGCGCCAAGGGTCTGGTCATCGACGCTGGCGTACGCGATATCAAGGATCTGACCGCGATGCAGTTCCCGGTATTTTCAAAGGCGATCAGCGCCAAGGGCACCATCAAGGCGACCTTGGGTTCGGTCAACATACCCGTGGTCTGCGGCGGCGCGCTGGTCAATCCGGGTGATGTGGTGATCGCCGACGACGACGGCATCGTTGTGGTACCAGCCCAATTCGCGGCCGCGACTGCGGCGGCGGCGGCGGCGCGCGAAGCCAATGAAGCCGAAAAAAGGGAAACGCTTGCCAGCGGCGTCCTGGGCCTGGACATGTATCAAATGCGCGATTTACTGGCCAAGGCAGGGCTGCGTTACATCGACTGATATGACCTGCACCATGACAAATAACTACATTGGAATAATCGGGTATGGCGAGGTCGGTAGGATATTTGCTGCCGGGCTCAAGGGACAGCGTGGGATTACGTCCGTCACAACCTACGACCGAAAGCTTGAGAATTCTGGTACGGAGCTGGAGCTTTTAAAGACTGCCGCTCGCGCTGGCATCGATATTGCCCCCAATTTGGGAGCCTTATGCGACGCGGCAACACTGATTATTTCGGCGGTGACCGCTTCTAATACGCTGGCGGTGGCACAGGAAGCAGCCCGACATATTCGGCCGGGTACCCTATTCCTAGACCTGAACTCGGCTTCGCCCGGTACTAAACGTCAGGCGGCGCAGGCCATTGAAGAGGCAGGAGGCCATTATGTGGAAGCCGGGGTGATGAGCTCGGTACCGCCGCATGGCATTAAAGTGCCAATGCTTCTTGGTGGTGCAAGAGCCGGCGAGCTGGCACCTGCGCTGCGCGCCTGGGGTATGGATGCCACGATAGTTGCCGTCGACATCGGTGTGGCTTCCGCAATCAAAATGTGCCGCAGCATCATGATCAAAGGTATGGAAACGCTGGTCATCGAAAGCTACAGCACCGCGCTGTACTACGGGGTGGCCGACAAGGTGCTGCCGACGCTGGCTGAAACCTTCCCGCAAATTGACTGGTCGGCCCAAGGCACTTATTTCTTTAGTCGTGTTGTACAGCATGGCAAGCGGCGGGCTGAAGAAATGCGGGAATCTGCCGCCACAGTGCGCGAGGCCGGATTTGCGCCACTGATGGCCGTCGGCATCGCAGAAAAACTTGACTGGGTCGCTACGCTGGCAAGTGACGGCTTGTTCGACAAAGTCCCAAAGAATGCGTCATGGCAGGAGTATGCGGAACGACTACTTTTTGCAGGTAAAGAAGAGATGACAGGAGAATTGACAGCACCGCACCCGGTACTTAATGCGACCGCTGACTAGTGACGATTATCAATGACAGCGGCATTGTTTCACAAATGTCCGCTGGCGAAAATTCGAAAGTGTACGCGGTATGCGTGCAATTGAAGGATGTGGTGAAACGTGATGTTTGTAAGGCAGTATTTTTTAATAAAAAAGAGGAGATTAGACATGGCTAGCAACATACATATAAGCGGCGTTGAAGGCAACGGTGTTTCGACATCATACGCTTCAGAAATGCCGAGTTGGAAAGCAATCATACGCGCCGGAGTGATCGCTGGTTTGACCGGCGGAGTAGTTATCTGGATCTACGAAGCCCTTGTTTGGGTAGGAGCGCAGCATTTATTGCCACTGGCTGGAATTCCTAGAAACGCAACGGGCTTGGTGTTCGGAAAAGAGGTGCAAGAGTCGATCGGCCTATGGGCTTACATCATCGGTATCGCCATCCACTTTATTTTCTCAAGTGCCTGGGGTGTCTTATTTGCCGCCATTTGGCCGTATTTTCGCCGACGCGGGTATGAAGTAACGCTAGTAGCGCTTTTTTACGCCATGTTTGCCTGGATCATCATGCATGTGGCGATCATGATCGCCTCCGACAACCACCCTAATTACTATGATCCTGTCGTGATCATCGGGGGATTCATGTCGCACTTCTTCTTTACGGTGCCCTTGGCATTGACTGTCAAGCGCCGATTGGCTATTCAATAAATACGCTAGCACTACCTTCGTAAATACTTCACGAGCGGCGCTGTAACGATCATTACCCATTTCGCGATAAGTAGAGGCTGCTTGTCGCGTGGTGAGCGATTGCACCGCCGTCTTTTTGGTGATTTATGGACGCATCCTTGAGTGACTAAAGCGCGAGGTGCGCGCCGACCGCTTTTCGCGCATTCAGGATAAATGATGGCATTGTCTACACGCCAAAAAGAATATCGAATCAACCTGTCGCACCCACTCTAAAGAAGAATACAAGCGTCTTCTGAATGAAATGCGTCAAAAAATATACAAAAAAAGAGGAAAATTTATGAAAAAGAATATCAACATTACATTAATGGCCGCATCGCTGGGAATGGTCGCTAGTTCAGCAGCATTCGCACAGTCTTCGGTAACCCTTTACGGCGTACTCGATATGTTCAGTGGCTATCAATCGTCAACGGTCGGAGGTAAGCACACTTCACTGACGGTACTCGGTAACAACGGTGAAATGACAAGTCGCTGGGGCATCCGTGGTAACGAGGATCTCGGCGGCGGCTACAAGACCACGTTCGATCTCGAAAATGGATTTGATCCAGGGACAGGCCAACAACAAAATTCCTTTCGCTTGTTCGATCGCCAGGCTTGGGTAGGCATTTCAGGGAATTTCGGCGAAGTGCGCGCCGGGCGCCAGAACACACCAATGTTTGCTTATAGCGGCAATATGGATGCATTCGGGGCAGCAACCTATGGGTCTGCTTACAACAACTTTTCCAATTGGCTGGCGCGCGTCGATAACGACATTAGCTATACTTCCCCAAAAATCTACAATTCACAAATCGAATTGCATTACTCGCTGGGCGAAAAAGCCGGCAATATTGCAGGCAATGCGGTCTATCAGGCGGCGGGACAGACCCAGCAGGGGCCTGTTTTCTTTGCATTGGCTTATCTGACCGCGGCAAATGCGACCAACACCAATCGCGTTCAGGAATTCATGGCCGGCGGGAATGTAGAGTATGGCCACGGCAAAGTCTATCTTGGCTATTTCCGTGCGAATGAGGTGATATCGGCAACGACGGGCAACGCGCTCAGCAATCCTGCGGGAAAATACGATCCGACTGTCGGTCCGGTAGGTAACACGCCGGGTAACTATCACAACACTTATAGCGTTTCCGCAGACTATCGCGTCAACCCCGCAACGACGATTGGTGCTGGCTATGGCTTGATCAAGGATAGCTCTGCTTTTGGGAATAATGCCAGACAGGTTAGCCTGATCGTGAATTACGATCTATCTAAACGGACACGACTTTATTCCGTTGCGTCGCGATTGAATAATTCCAATACCGCGCAGTTCAAGATGGCCGGCGCCAGCATCACGACTGGATCTTTTCTGACGCCTGGCGCTGGGCAAAGTGAAACAGGTGTTCAGGTCGGAATCCGTCATTTGTTCTAATTATTGAAGAAGCGGTATTCACGCAGGTGAGGCCTAGTGCCTCGCTTGTGTACGAGACGTGTTTCTACGTATTGGTACCAACACGGCTGAATGCGGGTTCATTCGCAACTATCTCTGGTTTGATGTGAGGGCGCGCAGTTAATTCTGGTCGAAAAAGCCGCTGAATGCAGCTCGCTACAATTATGCGTGAATCTTATAATTTTCAGATAATAAAAATCTGCAATATATAAAAAATCTATAGTTGGGAAGAAGCTATATAACTGTAACGCTTAACCGTAGTTTCTGTTCCGTTGCTCCCCATACCCCAAATACGGCATGAGTCCGTAAGCAACTATCCAAGTTTCTGACGATGCTCATCAGTAATACTTTGCGCTGCCATCACCAACACCAGACCTCAGCACCGCCTTAATTAACTCGTCGTCTCCAACGCCAACTCCAGCGTCGAAACCAGCAACTTCTTGATTTCCGGCACACACGAGCCGCAATTCCCGCCCGCCTTCACACATGCAGTCACCTGTGTGACGGTCGTCAATTTTTTCTCCCGGATCACATCGCAAATCGTATTGCGGCCAACGCCAAAACAAGAACAAATCGTCGGCCCGACATCGATACCCTTTTCAATCGGCTGCCCGAGTAATAATCCGACACGATCAACATCCTCCAGCAACTCCTTGGCAAACAATCCCGCCAGCCAGGCGCGGGAAGGCAAGTCTGGCCTGGGTGAAAGGAATACGCAGGTATCGATACGATCATCGACCAGATGCGCAGCACGATAAACACCGGCAGTAGTATCCGCATATTCCAGCCAGTCGGCATCGGGATCGGTAATGTCCAATAAGTCACGCACCCATTGCCCCTGATCTTGCATCACGTTGCGTCCAGCCAGCTCATAACGCACAAACTCCCTGCCCTGAATGCGCGTCCAGTGCGTCACACCGTCCAGGTTTATCGTACGCCGGCTCAACACAAAACCATGCCAGGACACCGGAAAGTCCTCCACCCGCACCGGCGTATGTTTGAATTCCGGCTGCCCCGACACCGGGTCCTGCACCGGATTCACCAGCGCACCAACACGCGCATCGGAAGCCGACTGATTGTTCCAATGGATAGGCACAAAGACATTGCCCCGCGCAATTCCACCGCCATGCTGCACCCGTACCACGATCTCGCCCCATTGCGAAGAAACCCGCGCCAGTCCGCCTTCGCGCACACCATAAAGCAGCGCATCCTGCGGATGCATATCGACAAACGATTCCGGCACATGGTCTGCCAGCTTGGGCGATTTCCCGGTGCGCGTCATGGTGTGCCACTGATCGCGCACACGTCCTGTATTAAGGATGAGCGGATGCGCTGTGTCCGGAAGATGCCCCGGCGCACGCGGCGGCGTCGCGATAAAACGCGCTCTCCCGTCTGCATGTGCAAAGCGCTGATCGCCAAACAAACGCGGCGTACCGCTGACGAGGCCGGATGCCGCACTCAACACCGGCCACTGAATCGGTGGCAAGGCGTCGAATTGCTGCTGATCCAATCCACTCAGACCACCGAGATTAAACACACGCGGATACGTAGGTACCCCAGCGTCATTCCCTTCAGCATCACCATTACGAAACGCACTCAAGCGCGCATGTTCATCAAAAACCTGATGCACCGCATCGAACTCAAAACCACGAAACCCCATGCGCTGTGCCACCTGACAAAGAATCTGCCAGTCCGCCCTCGCCTCGCCCGGTGCAGGTAAAAACGCGCGTTGCCGCGAAATGCGACGCTCCGAATTCGTGACCGTGCCATCCTTTTCACCCCAGCCGAGCGCAGGCAACAGCACATGCGCAAAAGCATTGGTATCAGTGCGTTCGATGATATCGGACACCACCACCAGCTCACATTTTTCCAGCGCCCGCCGCACCTGATAGGCATCCGGCAAACTGACCAGGGGATTGGTGGCAATAATCCACACCGCCTTGACGCGCCCGGCCTCAATCGCCTGAAACAGATCAATCGCCTTCAATCCGGCGCGATCTGCCATCGCAGGCGATTCCCAAAAGGTCTGCACCGTCTCACGATGACCCGCGTTATCCAGCTCCATGTGCGCAGCCAGCATATTGGCCAGTCCGCCCACTTCGCGCCCACCCATCGCATTCGGTTGCCCGGTAATCGAAAATGGCCCCATGCCAGCCGCACCGATACGACCCGTCAACAAATGGCAATTGATGATGCTGTTGACTTTGTCCGTGCCCGACGACGACTGATTAACCCCCTGCGAGAAGGCCGTAATCACCTTCTGCGTCGCGCAGAACTGCTGGTAAAAATCGAGCAAATCCGCTTCGGCAATCTGGCAGATTCTGGCGACGGCGGCGGTGTCGGCGCAATCGATCTCCGCCGCGGCCAATGCCGCATCAAACCCGTTGGTGTGCTGCGCGATAAACCCCTTGTCAGCCGCACCGTGACGCGCCAGATAACTGAGCAAGCCATTGAACAGCCAGACATCGGTACCCGACTTGACCGGCAGATGCAGATCGGCCAGTTCACAGGTCGCGGTGCGGCGCGGATCAATCACCACCAGTTTGACTTCCGGCCGCGTCTTGCGCATCTGCACGATGCGCTGAAACAGAATCGGATGGCACCAGGCGGTATTGGAACCGACCAGCACGATCATGTCGGCCAGTTCCAGATCGTCGTAACTGACCGGCACCAGATCTTCGCCGAAGGCCCGCTTATGCCCTGCCACAGCCGAAGACATGCACAGCCGTGAATTGGTATCAATATTGGCGCTGCCGACATAGCCCTTCATCAGCTTGTTGGCGATGTAGTAATCCTCGGTCAGCAACTGACCGGAGACATACAGCGCCACGGCATCCGGGCCATGTTGCGCAATAATTTCCTTGAGTCCCGACGCCACCGTATCGAGCGCAAAATCCCAGCCAGTACGCTGCATGACGCCGCCCACACGCATCTGCGGATAAAGCAGACGACCATCGAGATCCACCGTTTCATTGAGCGCAGAACCTTTCACGCACAGCCGACCGGCATTGGCGGGATGACTGACATCGCCTTCGATACCCACTTTACCGTCCTCCAGAACGGTGGCGCGCACACCGCAGCCAACGCCGCAGTACGGGCAAGTGGTTAACGTACTAACAGGAGAAAACAGAGGCGCGGCAAGTTTCAAGAGAGAGTCCTCCTCAGGCAGTTGATGTACACAGCGCTTCGCCAAACAGCAAATGATGACGCCACGAGGAAATATCGATTTTCTTTTGAATCAGCTCAAAATACCAGGGACCGTCTTTCACATCGCCGTACAGCACCGCGCCAACGACCTGATTATCTCTGACCACCAGGCGTTTGTAGATGCCGCGACGCGGATCGCGCAAGACCAGATCTTCCGTGCCGCTGCTGCCGATAAAATCGCCCGCCGAATACAGATCGACCCCGGTCACTTTCAGTTTGGTTGCCGTTGCTTGCTGCGCATAACGTCGATGCCCGGTACCTGCCAGATGCGCGCCGCACACGCGTGCCTGCTCCCAGATCGGTGCGACCAGACCGAAAGTCGCCTGACGATGCTGCACGCATTCCCCCACCGCATAAATTCGCGGATCGTAGGTTTGCAAGGTATCGTCGACCACAATCGCCCGTTCGCAATGCAAACCCGCCTGCTGTGCCAACGCAATATTGGGACGAACGCCCGCAGTCATCACCACCAGATCAGCAGGAATCTCGCTGCCATCGGCAAACCGCACCGCCGTCACGGCATTGCGTCCGACGATCTCGCTGGTATGCGTTGCCACCAGCACGCGCAGTCCTTTTGTCTCCAGTGCCTTCCTCAATAAATCTGCCGCCGGTTTATCGAGCTGTCTATCCATCAAGTTATCGCCCACATGCACTACCGTCACGTCCATGCCCTGACGCAACAAGCCATTAGCCGCTTCCAGTCCCAGCAAACCGCCACCGATCACCACCGCATGCCGGTGATTACGCGCCGCAGTCAGCATGGTTTCCACATCGGCAATATCGCGGAAGGCAATCACGCCCGGCAGCTGATGTCCCGGTACCGGAATGATGAACGGCGTCGAACCGGTCGCCAGCAGCAGCCGGTCGTAAAACACTTCCACTCCGCTGCGCGAACGCACGTAACGCCGCTTGCGATCAATAAACACTACCGGATCGCCCGCGTACAAAGTGATGTCATTATCCACATACCACTGGCGCGTATGCAGCATGATGTCTTCCAGTTTTTTCTCGCCGGCCAGCACCGGCGACAACAGGATACGATTGTAATTACCGTGTGGCTCCGCGCCGAACACCGTGATGTCGTACATCAGCGGTGACAGCTTCATCGTTTCTTCCACCGTCCGCATACCGGCCATGCCATTGCCGACTACGACCAAGGATTGTCGACGCGGAAGCGGCGGATTCATGCGCCGACCCAGACCATGCCCTGATCAATACGCGTCGGATAGACGCTCACCGAATGCTCAGGCACTTCCAGGCACTCACCGGTTTGCAGATCGAAATGATGCTTGTAGAGCGGCGAGGCCACCACAATGCGTTCGCCCAGATTACCGACCAGACCACGCGACAGCACCGCCGCATTCGCGTTCGGATCAAAATTGTGAATCGCAAAGAAACGGTCGCTGCCGTCATGCACATGGAATACCGCAATCTGTTCATCAAAGACCAGCGCACAGACCCCGGTATTGGGAACGATATCGTCCGTCTTGCAGATCGGAATCCAGCGTATTTCCTGTTGAGTGCCAGGCATGATAGGTCCTTTGATAGAGCGAGTTTGTTGGTTAGGCGATGCTCACGACCGGAATCGCAATCGGAATTTGCTTGCGCTCTTCCAGCGTGGCAGGACGTATTTGCCCGCGCTCCTGCATGAAGACCACATTGCTGTCAGCGCTATCGCTGTTGACGAAATGACGGAAGCGCTTGCGGGTTTCAGGATCGTTGACGGCCTTTTTCCATTCGCATTCGTAGGCATCGACCACCAGTTGCATTTCCGCTTCCAGCTCGGCGGCAATGCCGAGTTTGTCTTCCAGCACCACTTGCTGCAGATACTCCAGCCCGCCTTCCAGATTGTCGCGCCAGACGCTGGTGCGTTGCAGACGGTCTGCCGTACGGACATAAAACATCAGGAAGCGGTCGATGTATTGCACCAGCGTGGCCTTGTCCAGATCGGATGCCATCAATTCTGCATGGCGCGGCTTCATGCCGCCATTGCCGCAGACATACAGGTTCCAGCCCTTTTCCGTCGCGATAATTCCGATATCCTTGCTTTGCGCTTCCGCACATTCACGGGTGCAACCGGACACGCCAAATTTGATCTTGTGCGGCGTGCGCAAACCTTTGTAACGATTCTCCAACTCAATCGCCAGACCGACACTGTCATCGACGCCATAACGGCACCAGCTCGAACCGACGCAGGATTTGACGGTGCGTAAAGATTTGCCGTAGGCATGGCCGGTTTCAAATCCGGCCGCGATCAGTTCTTCCCAGATCAGCGGCAACTGCTCCACACGCGCACCGAACAGATCAACCCGCTGACCGCCAGTAATCTTGGTGTAGAGACCATATTTCTTGGCCACTTGCCCGACGGCGATCAAACCATCCGCAGTCACTTCCCCACCCGCCATGCGCGGCACGACCGAGTAAGTGCCATCCTTTTGAATGTTGCCCAAAAAATAATCGTTGGAATCCTGCAAGCTGGCATGCTCTTTCTTGAGCACGAAATCATTCCAGCAAGAAGCCAGGATGCTCGCCGCCACCGGTTTGCACACGATGCAGCCGAGGCCCTTGCCGTGTTTGCTCAGCAATTCACCAAAGGTCTTGATCTGCTCCACCCGCACCAGGTGATACAACTCCTGACGCGAATAGGGAAAGTGTTCGCAGACATGGTTATTGACCGCCATGCCCTGCTTTTTCATTTCTGCCTTCATGATTTGCGTCACCAGCGGCACACAGCCACCGCAGGAAGTCCCCGCGCCGGTACAGGTTTTGAGTGCGCCGATGGAAGTCGCGCCGCCGCTGACGGCGGCACATATCGCGCCCTTGCTCACGTTATTGCAGGAACAAATTTGCGCCACATCAGGCAAAGCATCCACGCCCAGGCCCGGTCTGGCATTGCCATCAGCTTGCGGCAAGATCAGAAATTCAGGCGCAGCCGGCAACTCGATACGGTTCAGCATCATTTGTAGCAGCGTGCCGTATTCGCTGGCGTCACCCACCATCACTGCGCCGAGCAAATATTTTCCACAACCAGACACCACGATTTTTTTGTAAATCTGTTTGCGCTCATCGGTGAACTGATACGACAGACAGCCTTCCGCAACGCCATGCGGATCGCCGATACTGGCCACATCCACGCCCATCAGCTTGAGTTTGGTACTCATGTCAGCGCCATTAAACTGGGCGCTGTCATCGGCGGCATTAAGCAAATGTTTCGCTGCGGTACGCGCCATGTCGTAACCGGGCGCGACCAGACCAAAGGTCTTGCCGTTCCACAAGGCGCATTCGCCGATGGCGTAGATGTCGGCGTCGGAAGTCAGGCAGCGGTTATCGATCGTGATGCCGCCACGCTCGCCGACGCTCAGTCCGCTGACGCGCGCCAATTCGTCGCGAGGACGGATACCAGCGGAAAAAACAATCATGTCGGTATCGAGATGACTGCCGTCGGCAAAGTTCATACGATGCGTACCGTTTTCGCCATCAACAATTTCCAGCGTATTTTTTTGCGTATGCGCAGTCACGCCCAGCTCTTCGATTTTCTTGCGCAGCACGCGACCGCCACCTTCATCGACCTGCACCGCCATCAAGCGTGGGGAAAACTCGACAACGTGCGTTTCCAGTTGCATGTCGCGCAAAGCCTTGGCGCATTCCAGACCGAGCAAACCGCCGCCGATGACCACGCCAGTTTTGGAACGCTTGCCGCATTCGAGCATGGCTTCCAGGTCTTCGATAGTGCGATAAACGAAGCAGTCCTTGCGATCCTTGCCCGGCAGCGGCGGCACGAAGGGATAGGAGCCGGTGGCTATGACCAACTTATCGTAGGCCAGAATTTCACCGGTACTGACCGTCACCGTTTTGGCGGCACAATCAATCAAATCGGCTTTGGCGTTCAGTTTCAGCAAGACATTGTTGCGCTCGAAAAAACCAGCCGGCACCAAAGACAAATCCTCCGCCGATTTACCCGAGAAAAACTCGGACAGATGCACGCGGTCGTAGGCCGGGCGCGGCTCTTCGCACAGCACCGTCACTTGCAGATCCGGCGCCTTGCTATCGGCCAGACTTTCCAGAAATTTTTGCCCGACCATGCCATGACCGATAAGGATGATTTTCATGATCTGCCTCTTTAAATAGCGACGTTGTTATTGAGCGGCAGATATGCGCCGGATTCACGAGATTCACGGGATGTGTGTGCCGCTCCGAAACGCACCGCCATCGCGCACAGAGCCGCAACGATGACAAAGATGCCCAGCATGCCCAGCGTTTGCTGCACATTGCCCACACCCTTCATCAGAAATCCGGCCAGCACAGCACCCACATTGCCACCCGCGCCGATGATGCCGGCCACGCCGCCCAGGGCCTTGCGGTCGATGAATGGCACCAGCGCATAAGTCGCACCGCAAGCCATGTGCGTGAACAGACCGAAGCTCAGCATGGCGACGATTGCCAGAGTGACGCTGCTGGCGTGCGCAAACCACAACAATCCCAGACCTTCACCCAACATCAGCACAAACAGCAAACCAGAGCGGCTATTCAGGCTCCCTTTCAGTGCCACCTTATCGGAAACATAACCACCCAAAGCCCGCGCAAACAAGGCCAGCAAACCGAAACTGGCAGCGGCCATGCCGGCGCTTTTCAAGGACAGACCGAATTGATCGACGTAGTAAATAGCCGCGATATTGTGAATGAAAATTTCCACACCAAAACAAGCGCCGTAAGTGACGAACAATAACCAGACACGGTAGTTACGGCCAGCGGCAATGAAGCTGGACCAGCCGCCCTTCTTGCCGCCTTCGATGGCCATGCCCTTGGCGCGCATGTCCGCGTAATTACCTTCAGGGCAATCCTGTGTGAAGCGCCAGTAAACAACACCCATGATCAGCATCAACACACCTGGCACCAACAGCGCCAGACGCCAGCCCATTGTTTCACTGACCCCCATCATCACCAGCGCTGCCAGCATCAATGGCATCAAGGCCTGCGCTGCGCCGCCGCCGGTATTACCCCAGCCAGCAGACGCGGCGTTGGCAGTCCCGACCACATTCGGCGCGAACATCACCGAGGTGTGATATTGCGTAATAACGAAACTCGCACCGACCGCACCGATGCACAGACGGAAGAACAAGAACACTTCATAGCTCTGCGACAGCGCCACGCCCAGCACCGGAATCGCGCCCAAAATCAATAACCCGGTATAAGTTTTGCGCGGACCGTAGTGATCACACATAGGCCCAACCACCAGCCGCACAAGAATCGTCACCGCAACAGCCGCAATGTTGATGTTGGCAATCTGGCCTATCGTCAAACCAAACTCTTGCTTGATGACCGGCATCAGTGGCGCACACGCAAACCAGGCGAAGAAGCACGCGAAGAACGCCATCCAGGTCACATGAAATGCCCGCATTTGCGGCGTGCTGAAACTGAAAAGTTGGATGCTGCTTGCTTTGGCGCTCATTGTTATTCCCCTGAAAACAAAAAAGCGTCCGCCAATCAGGTGGATTACCTGATCAGGCGGACGCCGTTGTCCTGATGACCCCGTCTGTGGGATCTTCTTCAAATTTTTTACGCAATCATCGTTGACTCCGCACCGAACACATCAGCAACTTCCGTGCCTGGCAATGCTGTCTATGGCGACAGAAAATTCACGATCATTTTGAGGGAGGCGCGCACTAACAATGCGCGTGGATTAGTCAGCGCGCTTTTAAATGGTGCGGCATGGAAATGATTAAAGAAATTGCAGAGTGCGTTACCGCTAACAGCTTGGCTGCAGAAGAACAAACCGGCGCAGAAGCCTTATTACGCACCGAAATTTTTACCTGAATCACCAGCAGACAACTTCACAGCGCATACATGTCATATATATTACTGAGATGCAATTAAGCGCCAACGATGGCGAAGCAATACCCAGACGCCATTGCCGGCGTCGCCGCTTTACAGCACGAGACAAAGGCGTCTCGTCACATGTAGGAATGCATGCGACGGACGCCTTTTTTGTTTTGGATCACGACAAAATCAATACGACTGTCTCACACGCAGTGCTTGATATGCCCTCTTAATTGAACAATAACAAAGGGGACACTCCCATGAAAAATCGACTCGGGCACGTACGTTTGTGGCAAAAACTGGGGGCTTTCGCTGTGTCAGCACCCGCGCCACTTCCACATAACGCGCCGGTACGTTTTCCAGTCCCTTGTAAGTATTGAGGGCAATCGGCACCAGCGCCGCCTGCGAGATGAGGATGATTTTCAGCGCCTCGTCGATACCGACCAACAGCATCAGCAAAGGCAGCCAGCCAAGTACCGGCACCTGACTGAAGGCTTTGAACAAGGGATAAACGTAATCCTTGAACAGCGGCGACAATCCCATCGCCACACCGAGCAACAAGCCGCCGACCAGTCCTATGCCGAAGCCAGCCAGCACCCGTATCAGGCTGATCTGGAGGTTATCGAACAGTTCGCCTGAGCGCGCCAGATCAATGAAGGTCAAGGCCACCGATTGCGGTGAAGGCAGCACTTGCGGTGCGACCCATTCATGTTGTGCGGCGACATACCAGAGCAGCAGCAACAGCAGCGGGAACGGCAGTCCCAGCCAGCGGGAGTTGATTCCTACATGCCGACGCAGCCATCTAAAAGCGGTGTGCGTCGATGCCGGCTTCACCTCCCCTGCGGAGGTGTCTGCCTTGTCGGAGGAGAGGAGAGAAACCCCCACCTCAGGCCCCGAGTATCTTGCCGTCAGCCTGATAAACCGGCCAGAAGTTTTCCAGCTTCAGTTCTTTCAATGCGGCCTTCAGGTAGCGCTGGTCTATCCATTGATCGACATCGAATTTGTGACGGCTGAGTTTGAAGCGGTAAGCCTGCTCCACCGAATCCTTGTAACGGGCAATCAGGAAGGGATCGAAATTGGGATTGATGCGCACGCGCAAAGGTTCGCCGGCGTAATCTTCTTTCCAATGCTCGTAAGGTGTGCCGGCTTTGGCCCACAGCCGCAGCACCTCTTCGCGATTAACTTCATCGGAGGCCCACTTCGCCGTCTTGACGAAAGCCTTTACCGTGCGCGCTGTAATGTCGGGATATTGCCCGGCGAAGTCTTCGCTCACCAGTACGTGCGACTGGGTAGTAAAAATGGGAGAACCGCCCTTGCTGCTGAACGCAATGCGCGCCGCGTTCTTGTCGCGCAGGCGTAGCAGGTTGATGTTGCCGAAGGCGGCGTCGATGTCTTTGCCGCTCAGTGCCGCCAGCATGGTGGCCTGGTCGAGGTTAATCGATTTGAAATCTTTTTCCTGCAAGCCGTTGGCTTCCAGCACGCGGTTGATCGGCAGCTGTGCGTTGGTGCCTTTGAAGATCGCCACACGCTTGCCGCGCAAATCCTTGATCGACTGGATAGGCGAATCGGGCGGCACCGCCAGATAAATATTGGAACGAACGCCGGTGGCTAACACCAGTTTGGTTTTCAATCCGGCACCCTTGGCGACGATGGCTGGCAAATCGCCCTGAAAGGCAAAGTCCAGCTGCTTGTTGGACAGCGCTTCGTTGACGGCCGGACCTGCGCCCTTGAAGAAGTACCATTCGACCTTGATCCCGTCTGGGCGAAACTCTTCCTCTATCCAGCCCTTGCTGTTGGCGACTGCCGCAGAGCTGCCGGAAAATGCGGGCGGATTACCAAAGGCAGGTTGCGCCACGCCGATACGGATGACCGCTGGCTTGTTGGCGGAACGTACCGACAGGCTGAGCAGCGAAGTACTCAGGCCAAGACCTGCCACTGCGGCATGTTTCAAGAGTGTTCTGCGATCCAACGTCATGAGATTTCCTTATTCAATTCCCGATGAATAAGTATAGAAATAGTCTGCGCAGTAACAAACGAATGTATTTGCATGTCCTTATCTGGAGGGCTTGCATGTCGATATGCGAAATTTCGATACACCATAGGATGGGCTGCCAGAGCCTGAAATCCGCATAAAAAAAGCAAGCACCACGATGATGGCGCTTGCTTATTTTTGCGGCGGAAAAATACGGTGAAATTATTCGACGCTATGCGCTATCACCGGTTTGCCTTCGATGGCGACCGACGCCACACCATCAGGACCGACCGGCACGTCACCGACGAGCGTGATCCGATAAAGCTGGCGGTCGAAATCGGTATCGAAAATATCGACCGGGGCCAGATGCGCGGTGGAACGATTGTCCCAGAACGCCAGCGAGCCTTCGCGCCATTTGAAGCGCACGGTGTATTCAGGACGCACCACATGTTCAAACAGGAGCGCCAGCAATTGTTCGCTTTCGCGCGGCTGCAAACCGACGATGCGTTTCAGGAAAGACGGACTGACGTAGAGCGCTCTCTCGCCGGTTTCAGGATGCACCCGCACCAGCGGATGATGGCTGACCAGCGGCGTGGCGGCGACTTTCTGAGTGAATTCAGGTCTCGCGCCGCCGCCTTCAGGGACGGTGAAGCGGTGTTCGCCTTTGAGGGTGTCGACGAAACTGCGCAGGGTTGGTGACAGGCCCTGATAGGCCGCGACCAGATTGGTCCACTGCGTATCGCCGCCGTAGGGAGGAATGCTGACGCCGCGCAGGATGGAGGCGAACGGCGGATTGACCGCTGCCGTGACATCGGTATGCCAGCCTGTCCAGCTGCGTACCAAGCGTTCGTCGGTGAAGCGCTCCTTCAGTCGGTTGCGTCCGACCGAATAAATGTGGGGATGTCCTTCGACGAAACCGAAGACGGGATGCCCTACCGTCAGGTCGCCGAATTGTTTGCCGAAGGCGACGTGCTGTTCATGGCTCAACGGCTGGTCGCGGAAGAAGATCACTTTCCACTGTAAGAGCGCGGCGCGGATTTCAGCGACGGCCTGCGGCGTCAGCGGACGGGACAGATCGACGCCGGATATTTCTGCGCCGGTATAGACGGACTGCGGCTCTACCGTGATGACCTGGTAAGCGGGTGAGGTAATGTTCTTGACAAGGGCGTTCATCATTTCTCCTGGATGTTATTCGGTCAGAACGGCAGTCTTGGGAAATGCGGACGAAACGACTGCACGAGGCCATCTCAGGACGGCGATGTTCGCCACACTGAATCCGCTTCCCTGTTTTCCGCTGCGCTCTGAATTGAAAACGATTATGGAGTCGCGCGTTTTCATCGTCCAAGAATGAATTCACATATCTATAGAGTAAATTCGATCGGACAAAAACCGCAGGGGGAAAGATGGTTCGCAGAAAAACTCACTGCAAGATTCACTGCAAGGGAGCAGTGAATCTTGTGTGAATGTTTTGCGAGGGAGAATTACTGAGGTGTTGCAAGAGGTGCGGCAAGAGGCGCTGTAGAGGCCTTGCCGCCGACATTGTCTTGCGCAATGCTCAGGCCGGGCCAATCCCTGCAAACAATTTCTGTTCCTGCGCCAGATCGGACGAGGGACGGACATTGGCTTTCTTTTGCGCGGCGAAATCGAGCATGCGGTCGATGCACAGCACGGCCTTGGCGGCAATTGCTGGTTCGACCTGAATCTGATTGCGGCCGCTTTCGAGAACGTCGAGCAGGTTTTGCAAGCCGTTCATCGCCATCCACGGGCAATGCGCGCAGCTCTTGCAGGTGGCGCTGTTGCCGGCGGTAGGAGCGTCGATGAAGTGTTTGCCGGGCGCGGCCATGCGCATCTTGTGCAGGATGCCGTTGTCGGTGGCGACGATGAATTCGGGCGCGTCCAGCGATTGCGCGGCGGCGATCAGTTGTGAGGTGGAGCCGACCACATCGGCCTGCGCCACTACTGCTGCCGGCGATTCGGGATGCACCAGCACCTTGGCCCGTGGATGTGCGGCGCGCAGCAGTTCCAGTTCCACGCCCTTGAATTCGTCATGCACCAGACAGGAACCTTGCCACAGCAGCATGTCGGCACCGGTTTTCTGTTGGATGTAGCCGCCCAGATGCTTGTCCGGCGCCCACAGGATTTTTTTGCCCTGCGCATGCAGGTGGGCGACGATGTCGAGTCCGATGGAGGATGTGACCATCCAGTCGGCCCGCGCTTTGACAGCCGCGCTGGTGTTGGCGTAGACCACGACGGTGCGGTCGGGATGGGCGTCGCAGAAGGCGGCGAATTCGTCGGCGGGACAGCCCAGATCGAGCGAACAGGTGGCATCCAGATCGGGCATCAGGATGGTTTTGTGCGGGCTCAGTATCTTGGCGGTTTCGCCCATGAAGCGCACGCCGGCCACGACCAGCGTTTGCGCTTCATGATCGCGCCCGAAGCGCGCCATTTCCAGCGAATCGGAAACGCAGCCGCCGGTTTCTTCAGCCAGATCCTGCAGATCGGCGTCAACGTAGTAATGCGCCACCAGCACTGCTTTTTTTTCTTTCAGCAGCACCTTGATGCGCTCTTTGAGGGCGAGACGCTCAACGGGTGTCGGCGTTGCCGGAGTACGCGCCCAGGCTTCAGCGGTGCAACTGCCGCCGGTGTTCATGGCGGGACGTTCGAATTCGATAGTCTTGATCATGGCGCAAGCCTCGGTTGGCTAATATGGCAAATGGCTAAAGTAGACGACGGCAGACGAACTTATTCGATGCCCTGGCTACGCAGGTAATCTTCATAGTTGCCCTGGTAATCGATGATCTTGTCCTGCTTGATTTCCAGTATGCGGGTCGCCAGCGAGGATACAAATTCGCGGTCGTGCGACACAAAAATCAGCGTGCCGGCATATTTGTCGAGGGCGATATTGAGCGATTCGATCGATTCCATATCCATGTGATTGGTCGGCTCGTCCATCAGCAGCACGTTGTGGCGGCCCAGCATCAGCTTGCCGTACATCATGCGGCCTTTTTCGCCACCGGATAGGACCTTGACCGATTTCTTCACGTCGTCGCCGGAAAACAGCAAGCGTCCCAGAATCGAGCGTACGGCCTGGTCGTCGTCGCCTTCCTGGGTCCACTGGTCGATCCAGTCGGTCAGCGTTTCGCCCTTGGCGAAATCTTCGGTGGCATCCTGCGGCATATAGCCGGGATTGGCGTTTTCTGCCCATTTGACGACGCCGGTATCCGGTTGCAGTCCGGCGATATCGCCCGCGATGCAGCGCAAGAGCGTGGTCTTGCCGATACCGTTGGCACCGATGATGGCGATTTTTTCGCCGGCCTCAACCATGATGCTGAAGTTGCGGAACACCGGCTGGTCGTAGCTCTTGCCGATATAGTCGGTTTCAACTGCCAGACGGTGCAGCTTTTTCTCGCCTTCGAAACGGACGAAGGGATTGGCGCGGCTGGACGGCTTGAGGTCTTCGATCTTGATTTTTTCGATTTGCTTGGCGCGCGAAGTGGCCTGACGCGCTTTCGATTTGTTGGCCGCAAAGCGCCGCACGAAATCTTGCAGTTCAGCGACTTTGTCCTTGGCCTTGGCATTGTTCGACATTTGCTGCGCGCGGACCTGCGTCGAGGCCAGCATGTAGTCATCGTAATTGCCGGGATAGACTTTGAGCGTGCCGTAGTCCATGTCGGCCATGTGGGTGCAGACCTGATTGAGGAAATGGCGATCATGCGAAATGATGATCATGGTCGAGTTGCGCTCGTTGAGCACGTCTTCAAGCCAGCGGATGGTGTCGATATCCAGATTGTTGGTTGGTTCATCGAGCAGCAGGATGTTGGGATTGGAAAACAGGGCCTGTGCCAGCAGCACCCGCAGTTTCCAGCCGGGAGCGACGTTGCTCATCGGGCCCTGATGCTGGTCCAGCGGCACGCCGACGCCCAGCAGCAGTTCACCGGCACGCGCTTCGGCGGTATAGCCGTCGTATTCGGCAAAGCGGGCTTCGAGGTCGGCGGCTTTCATATAGTCGTCGTCGGTCGCTTCGGGGTTAGCGTAGATGGCATCCCGTTCGGCCATCGCGGCCCACATTTCGGTATGTCCCATCAACACCACATCCAGCACGCGCCGGTCTTCAAAGGCAAACTGATCCTGGCTCAGCTTACCCAGCCGCTCGTTGAGGTCGAGCATGACGTTGCCGCCCGATGGCTCAAGATCGCCGCCGAGAATTTTCATGAAAGTCGATTTGCCGCAGCCGTTGGCGCCGATCAAACCGTAACGGTTACCGTCGCCGAATTTGACGGAAATGTTTTCAAACAAGGGCTTGGGGCCGAACTGCATGGTGATATTTGCTGTAGATAGCACGGAACAACCTTTATCTAAGAGACAGGAATACGGGGAGCAAAAGCAAAACCGGGTGCGGCCGTCCGCTGCATGCAGGGGGATAGCGATTGCCGGTTTAACTTGGGAATGGAGCATTTTACCATTGCGCGGGTCGTGGCGTTTCAGCGGGTTTGCCTGCTGCGCCTCGTAAGCGATGCCTGAAATCGCCTCTCCGCCCTGCTTTCCACCCAGCCCTGCTAGGATGCAGGCTGCGTTTGATCACTGCAACGCCACTTTACCGGATCAATCAGATGACATTTTTCTCTACCCTCGCTATCGCCCGACAACTGTTTTCAAGCTCGCCCCTGCGCACAGGCAGCCAACGCGCCTGCCGTACAGCACTTTCGGCACTGCTGCTGTCGCTAACGCTGGGTGCCAGCAACGCCCACGCCGATTACAACCTGTGGACCGGCGATTACACGGTCGGACGCAATGATTTGCAAAAAGCCATCGCCACCCGTTTTCCGCGCGACCTGACGTATCTGGGCGTGTTTAAGGTGCATTTATCGAATCCGCAGTTATCGCTGGATGAGGCCGGTAACCGGCTCGTGACGCAAGTCGATGCGCACATCGCCGCACCGATGCTGGGCGGGCCACCGGTCGACGGGGTGCTGTCGATCAGCAGCGGTTTGAAATACGATGCCGCCGCGCGCGCGGTCAAACTTGATGCGCCACGCGCCGAAAAGGTGGATGTCCAGGGCATGCCCGCGCAGTACGCCTCGCAAATGAATGCGCTGGGCAATCTGGTGGCCGATCAGTTATTGCGCGATTACCCGCTCTATATCTTCACGCCAGAACA
Source organism: Herbaspirillum sp. RTI4 (assembly GCF_034313965.1). Lineage (NCBI taxonomy): Bacteria > Pseudomonadati > Pseudomonadota > Betaproteobacteria > Burkholderiales > Oxalobacteraceae > Herbaspirillum > Herbaspirillum sp. RTI4. The sequence goes on along the minus strand of NZ_JAVIWQ010000002.1, from coordinate 2,416,377 downwards.
ACTTCAGTTCAACGGAAAAACCATCACGCCCGGGGCGATTACGGTGAAAAAAGACGCCTTGAGTGTGCAGATCGCGCCTTAGGGTGATGCAGATGGCGCTGTTCGCCCGACTAGCCCGGTCGTGATACCGCCCTGCTTCCGGCCTTATGGTTTCAAATACGGATATCCACTCATCTTCAGTGAAAATCCGTCTGTGCCAGAGCGTAGCTGCGCCTGCGCGCCCACTGCCAGCGTCACCCGGTCGGCGATATGACCGAACGGCAGTCCGGTCAGAATCGGTGCCGGCGACACCGAGCGCAGATAGGCCAGCGTGGCATTGAAGTCATAGCCATTGTCGTATTCCGACAGCCGGTAGTTAGAGAAATCACCAAACAGCACCGCCTTTTGCCGCGCCAGCACGCCGGCATGCAAGAGCTGCAACATCATGCGTTCGATGCGGTACGGATGCTCATTCACATCTTCTACAAACAAGATGCCGCCGTCGATCTGCGGAAAATATGGCGTGCCGAGCAAATGCACCAGCACCGCCAGATTACCGCCCCACAACACGCCTTCCGCCTCCACCTCGGGATGGACACCGGCCACGTCGATCACATGGCTAGGCTGCGTCATGACTTGCCAGAAATGCCGCAAAGTCCAGGCGCAAGGATTATCGCCGCCGAAATCGCCGCACAGCATCGGCCCGGCAAAACTGATGGCGCCGGTTTTCGCCAGCAGGCCCAGATGCAGGGCCGTCAGGTCGCTATAACCGACGAATAATTTCCCGCTGTCGGCCAGCGCTTGCCAGTCCAGCAAACCCAGCAAACGCGACATGCCGTAAGAACCACGCAAAGCCAGCACAATATCGACTTCGGGATCAGCCGCCGCCGCGTGCAACTGCGCTGCCCGCGCTTCATCGGTGCCACCGAAGCGCAGATAGCGGGCGTCATGCTGATAATAATTTTTGACGCGGCAGGCTTGCGCCTCCAGCAGTGCAATGCCCTGTTTGACCGCCGCATTGTCCGGCGCATAACCGCCGGGAGCGACGATGGCCACGCAGGTTCCGGGAGGAATCGAGAAATTATGGCGGGAGTTGTCAGTCTTGGGCTGTCTTCTGTCGGCTAAATCAGTCATAACGATTCCGCTAAGGTGGCTGAGAGGGTGGAGCTCGCGATCTGAGTCAAACCGTTCAGATGGCAAAAGAATAAGGGGAAAAACTTACGCCACAGTTACGACACAGTTACGACACATCACTCTGCGCTTTCCGGCTGTTGGCTCGCCGCTCGGCAAAAAACGCTTTCAGCAATTGCCCGCATTCGACGGCCAGAACACCGCCCACCACTTCGGTGTGATGATTCAGGCGCTCCTGTCCAAACACATTAAGGATGGAGCCGCAAGCGCCAGTTTTAGGGTCGCTGGCACCGTAAATGACCCGCGCCAGCCTTGCATGCATCATGGCTCCGGCGCACATGACGCAGGGTTCCAGTGTCACATACAGTTCGCAGCCCGGCAGACGGTAATTGCCGACAATCGCTGCCGCGGCGCGCAAAGCGACAATTTCCGCATGCGCAGTGGGGTCATGCCCGACGATAGAACGGTTAAAACCTGTGGCAATCACTACCCCGTCGCGCACCACGACCGCGCCGACCGGGACTTCTCCCAGCGCCCAGGCCTCTTTCCCCAGCGCCAGCGCCTGCCGCATGAAGGGCAGATGCCCGTCGTTAGCATCGACAGCAGCCGAATCAGCCGCCGCAATGTCAGCAATAAACGAGGGGGGTAAGGTGACGGACATTGCGCTTAGTCCGCAGTGATTTCGGCCCAGCAATTGGGCGTTTCGTGCAGTACCAGCTTATGCAGGCGCAAACCG